>NZ_CP016615.1:700000-1050000 GCF_013377275.1 Vespertiliibacter pulmonis | reverse complement strand
GCCAACGAGTAGGCTGTTTTAACAAACGGTAAAGCCACTCTAATCCCAGTTTTTGCCAGCAAATAGGTGCTCGTTTAACCGCTCCTATAAAAACATCATAGCTTCCACCAACACCCATATATAGTGCGTTAGGGTAAGCTCCTTGTGCTTTTTGCATAAATAGTTCTTGTTTCGGCGAGCCTAATCCAACCGTAACTACTTTTGCTCCACTCTGTTTTATCTGCGCAATTACAGAATCTTCTTCACTTTCAAGGAAATAGCCATCTTGATACCCAACGATATTAACACCTATCGTCTGCAATTTTGCAAATGTATTAGATAAAGTAACCGCTGTTCCGCCGAGCAAAAATACGGGAATTTGTCGGCTTGCACAGCGTTTCATTAGTGAAAACCATAAATCAACGCCTGCAATCCGTTCGATATTACGATATTTCGGATATTTTTTACGAATAGAATAAACAATACTTATACCATCAGCGTATTTATATTCTGCATCAGCAATAGATTGTCGAATTTCATTATTTTCTTCATTTAGAATTACTTTTTCCGCATTGATTGCAACTAATTTGCCAAACTTTACATCTTGTTCATTGATTAAAAAATCAAGCAATGCCTGTTGGTCTCGCATTGCAAATAGCTCAATGCCTCGAATGATCGCTTTATTCATCTGACTTCCTTTTCGTGATTAAGAACGCCAATAACCAGCACATACAAAATATCACACTAAAAAATACCCAACGCGAGATAAATGCTTCCGCCCCCTCTCTAACTAATACCATCAAATTAAACAAATTTGCCAAACAATATGCTTGGATTATTGGATCATTTTGTAACCGTCCATAATCAAACAAGCGGTCAGTTACTGATAATAACCCACCAAGCAACGCCATACCTAGCCCAATTACAGGAAATCCCCCCATAATATAGAATGAACCTAATAAGGTTGGAGAAATAGCTAGACCTGATTCATTCCCTAATACTATTTTTGTGAAATAATTTGCGGTATTCCACACAATATCTGGTCGCTCAGCCCACAATGATTTTGGAATATAGACATAAAAATCTGCCACTATTGGCATTAACCCCTGAAATTTGATTTCAGATCCTAACAACTTAGCCAAATTTTCCCACGGGGAAAAAGTATCTCGAGTTAGATAGAGAAAAGCAAACCAAGCATCACTCCCTTGCACGTCCAATTTATAACGAAAGAGTGCTAAGAAAAACATAGCAACTACAACTAACACACCCGCAGAAAAAAACCAAATTATCGAGAAATATCGATATATCCAGCCAAGAAGTAAAAACAATGCAAATGCTAATACAATATTCGCTCGTGTTCCGCCAACAGCAAGATAACTCAATATACCGAACCCTATTCCTAAAACTAAAAATAGCCACCAGCGTTTTTTACTTGGGTAAATAAAATAGAGAATTAACAACGCAGGAAAAAAGAAATAGAAAAAACGTTTCAGTGCGACAATGTGTACTAATGGTGAAAAAATTTGACTATATTTTTCTAAACGAAACAGTAATAAGCCATTAACTGCAATAAAATAGCCCAAACTTATAGCTGCCACCAAAAATAGTAAACAAGCGGTAAGTTTCGCTCTTTTCTTTACATTTATGGCTACATCAAAATTCTGTACAACGCCTAATTTTTTACTACCCGTTATCTGAAAAAATTGATAACTCAAAAAATAGATTAAATAGCCGATCATTGCCACTGCCAACGCAAAAAATAATGTCTCTATTTGAGGCAAAGGAATACCAAAACCAAACTGCAACCCCAGCGAAAACGGAAAACCAAGAAAAAACGTGACAAAATAAATTACGCTAAAAATTAGATGAAAAGAGAAATATGCCCGCTGATAGGCTTGATAAATCACTACTCCAATGGAAAATACACCTAATAGGTAAAAATTTATCAATAAAAAATCGGCTATTTGCATAAGATCTCCAACCATTCCTTAACATAATTTTTAGGGAAAAAATGAATAAGTGACTTATCTAACTGCTGTAACTGCCGTTTTATTTCAGCTATTTGATCATAGGAAAGCTCTGCAATTTCTTCCACATACAGAAAAGGAATGTTTTGCGAAATTAAATCAATACAAAATGGGTTTTTTCGGCTTAATGCAAATGGAATATTCAATGCAATGAGTAAACAAATCGTCCCGACTCCCTGCTGTCGTTCAAATGGAAATACCCCGAAGTCACACTGAGCAAGCTGTTCTAAATAAACATCAAATGGTAATTTTTCACTTAACAGTTGTACTACCTTTTTTGTAAATAATTTTTCAGATACTTGTGCTACCGTTTCAATATAGGCTTGATTTCCTTGTGGATATCCCATTGGAATAATAATTTTTACGGCTTTTTCAACATTACGCTTGGCAAATAATTTCAACTGACGTAATCCGAGCAAATGCTGGTTAGCTTTATCGCCCGAATTACCAAGTAATAACGTAAAATGGCTGTCTATTTCAGCTTTAGGAATAGGCAACTTATCTGGCATTTTGGTTGGGAAATAGAGTAACAAGCGGTTAGATTGTGGGTTAATTTTGCTAAAATAATAAAGATCGCCAGCTGTTCCACATATATTCATCAGCCGTTTTTGTGCTAACCTACGAACAGGGTAAAACAGTCGAAACCGCCAATTCTTTGACGTTTCGTACAAATCTGCCCCCCAAATATGCCAGTAACACTGTTCAAGCGGTAATTTTCCAAATAATATTGCAAACCATAGCCAAACATTATATTGCCCGTGAAAAAAAAATCTAATCATTGGATCTTGCTTCGCTTTTACTGTTACTGCTTTTGCAAGGGCTTTTTGATTAGAAAAAATCGTTAGTTCTAAGGTAGGAAATTCATTTCGTAATGTTTCATTTCCAACCACAAAAAAATGCGGAGGTGATGGAAGCTGTGGCAAAAGTTCCCGTTCAAAAAACGCCAATACTGTATAGTTATGATGAGAAATATCCGAACCTAAAATATGTAAAAACATTTTCTAACCTATTCATCACGCTCAAAATAATGCAATGTAGTTTCAATCACTCTCTGTTGATCCTGATAACTTAAATTATAAAATAGCGGTAAACGCACTAATCGCTCACTCTCTTTTGTGGTAAAACGATCTTCTCCAACAAATTGCCCAAACCGCTCACCTGCGGGGCTTGAATGTAGCGGAATATAGTGAAAAACTGTTAAAATTCCATTCTGTTTAAGATAATGAATAAACGCCGTACGATCTGCAAAATCACGCAATTTTAACCAAAAAAGATGTCCATTTGCCTGACAATTTTGTGGGATAATCGGTAACTCAATCCGATCTTTATGTTGATAAAAGATCAATGCTTGTTGATAATTTTGCCATAGTTCTAACCGCTTGTTATTGATTATTTCCGCCGATTGTAACTGAGCATAAAGATATGCCGATTGCAATTCAGAGGGTAAAAAACTAGAACCGAGATCACGCCAAGTATATTTATCTCTTTCGCCTCGAAAAAATTGGCTACGGTCTGTGCCTTTTTCACGAATAATTTCAGCTCGCTCAATCAATTCTTCATCATTGAGCAGAATTGCTCCGCCTTCTCCACCCGCTGTATAATTTTTTGTTTCGTGAAAACTAAAACAACCAATGTGTCCGATAGTACCAAGGGCTTTTCCATTATATTTTGCCATTACCGCCTGTGCGGCATCTTCCACCACCCATAGCTGATACTTTTCTGCCAACGCCATAATTTTATCCATTTCACAGGCAACACCTGCATAATGAACGGGAACGATTACTTTAGTCCGAGCCGTAATCGCTTGCTCAATCTTATTTTCATCAATATTCATTGTATCAGGACGAATATCAACAAATACGATCTTTGCCCCTCTTAGCACAAACGCATTTGCCGTTGAAACAAAAGTATAACTCGGCATAATAATTTCATCATCGGGCTGAATATCGAGCAATATTGCCGATAATTCCAAAGCCGCAGTACAAGACGGTGTTAATAACGCTCTTTTTGTCCCAAAATGATGTTTAAACCACGCTTCGCATAAACGAGTAAATTCGCCATCGCCCGACAGCCGATTATTCGCCATCGCTTTCTGTATATAGTCAATTTCCGTACCTAATTGAGCGGGTTGGTTAAATGCAATAATAACAATGCCCTCTACGCTATTTCACGATAAAACCAATAAGCACTGTGCCATAACATTGCCCCAAATGACTGATAAAGCCTCATCGCACGTTGATTACTTAATTGTGTGCTAATCAATAGAAAATCTATTTTCTCTGCTTGGTCTGAATACTTTTCTTGTAAAAATACAACCACACTATTCAGCAATTTTTTACCAATACCTTTCCCTTGAAATTCGGGCGAAACCGCTAATAATCCAATTTGTACTGCTCTTTTCGTTAACCGTAAACTTACAATGCCTTTGGGTATTTCATTTTCTACTATCAATAAGCAAGCATCATCAAAAACGCCTACTACTGCATTCTCTAGCCATTGTTGGTAAAAACGCTGATTTTCTTGTAATGAAAAATAAGGCTGGCGAAAGCGAGTTTGGGAAAATTGTTCACAAACCCAATGAAGTTGAGAGAGATCCCGCCCAGTTACAAAACGACAATTACAAGCGGTTCGATCCACTGAAATTTTTGCAAGATCTAACCGAAAGGTTATCTCCGTTTCAACCAGTTGAAACTGCTGTTGCTGTAAGTAATGGATTGCCTGCCAATCTGCTGTTGTAACTTTGGCTTGTAACAAGCCCTGTGGCAAAGTTGAATTGAGGTTTACATCGTTCTCAAATAGATTTTGCTGTGGATTTACGTTATAAATCTCTCGCCCGAAAAAATTACTTTCCCACTGATTTCGCTCAATTTTCACAACCAAATTCCTTTGCTATCCACAACCCATTTCTGACTAAATGTTACTGATTTAAACGACTGATGATCAACTAACAGCACTAAAATATCCGCTTGTTGTAATGCGGTTGTAAGTGAAACCAATTCTACTTTTCCGCACAAGACATCAGGTAGCTGGGTAATATGTGGCTCAACGGCCAATACTTTTCCTCGATGCCAATCTGCTAATTTTTGCGTAATTTCCAGTGCTGGGCTTTCTCGTAGATCTCCCACATTAGCCTTAAAAGCAAGCCCAAAACAAGCGGTCGTTATCTCAGATAATTTGCGATCCGTTTTAGTTGCACAATCTGCCACTGCCAATTTTATTTTATCTAAAATCCATTCTGCTTTATGATCATTTACTTGACGGGCTGTTTGGATAAGTCTTGTATTTTCTCGATCTTGGCTAATCAAAAAATAGGGATCCACCGCAATACAATGTCCACCAACACCTGCTCCTGGTTGTAAAATATTTACCCGAGGATGTAAATTTGCGAGGCGGATCAATTCCCATACATCAATGCTAAATTGATCACATAACATTGAAAGCTCATTAGCAAAGGCAATGTTTACATCTCTAAAACTGTTTTCAGTGAGTTTACACATTTCAGCTGTACGGCTGTCTGTGGCAATACATTGCCCTGTTACAAAAAGTTGGTACAAACTGACCGCTTGTTCAGTACTTTTAGGGGAAATGCCCCCAATAATACGGTCATTGCGGAAAATTTCCTGCATAATGTTGCCTGGTAACACTCGTTCAGGGCAATAGGCTAAATAAATTTCGGGTAAATCTGCTCGTTCTTTATTTAGCCATTGATATACTTGTTCAGTTGTTCCGATGGGCGAGGTAGATTCTAATACCACCAAATTCCCCTGTTTGAGTAAAGGGGCAATCATTTTGATAGCATTTTTGATATAACTAAGATCTGGCTGATTATTTTTTAATAATGGCGTAGGAACAGCAATGATAAAAACATCAGCAGGTTCTGGCGTTTGAGTAGCAAAAAATTTCCCAGAACTGACCGCTTGTAATAAAGCTTGAGTAATATCAGGCTCATCAATCGGTGATTTACCCTGATTGATCTGCGAAACAATATGCTCATTTACATCAACCCCAATGACCATTCTACCTGTTTGAGCAAAAACTACCGCAGTCGGTAAGCCAATATAGCCTAAGCCCATTACACAAATTCGATTAAAATTACACATTTTCTAGGTTAAAAATCTGTTTTAGATGAGCCATAATTCGTTTACACGCCTTACCATCACCATAAGGATTTTGTGCATGGCTCATCGCTTGATAAGCATCACTATTCATCAGTAACTGATTAACCTCAGCGACAATCGCATTGGTTTGTGTGCCGACTAATTTTACTGCCCCGACATCAATCGCTTCTGGGCGTTCAGTAATATCTCGCATTACTAATACGGGCGTACCTAAAGAAGATGCCTCTTCTTGTATTCCGCCCGAATCTGTGAGAATGAGATACGCACGATCCATCAAGTAAATAAATGCTAAATACGGTTGCGGTTCAATCAGAAAGAGATTATCTATCCCTTGCAATATTCGATGAACTGGCTCAATAACATTAGGGTTTAAGTGAACTGGAAAGACAATCTGCACTTCTGGGTGCTGATACGCAATTTCAGCTAAAGCTAGACAGATACGCTCAAAGCCACCACCAAAATTTTCTCGGCGATGACCTGTAACTAAAATCAATTTTTTCTGCTCATCTAAAAAAGTATAGTGCTGAGTAAATTGTGTGGTAAGCGATTGGTTGTTTCGCATTTTTTTTAGCCCATCAAGCAACGCATCAATAACTGTATTACCTGTTACCCAAATATTCTCCGTTGGAATATTTTCTGCCAATAAATTCTGTTTGGCTTGCTCTGTTGGAGCAAAATGGTAACGAGCTAATACGCTTGTTAAATGGCGGTTGCCTTCTTCGGGGAAAGGCGCAAACAGCTCCCCGGTTCTCAACCCTGCTTCAATATGGGCCACTGGAATTTTTTGATAATAACACGCTAAGGTTACAGCAAACGTTGTTGTTGTATCTCCATGAACAAGCACAAGATCAGGTGAAAAATCAGATAATACCGTAGGCAAATCCAATAAAATTTGAGCAGTTATTTCATTTAATCCCTGTGTCGATTTCATTATGTTTAGATCAAAATCTGGCTGGATGGAAAACAGCTCAAGTACCTGATCAAGCATTTGACGATGCTGTGCGGTTACACACACTTTCATTTCAAAGGCAGGATCATTGTCTAACATCACGACGAGAGGCGACATTTTTATCGCTTCAGGACGAGTTCCAAATACCGCAAGGATCTTGATCTTATTCGACATTATTAACTTTTATTTAGAGGCATTACGAAAATTCAACAAAACGATGCCAAATAACCCAAATACAAGCCCAGCTAATGCCCCAATCATCACCCATAAAGATTTATCTGGTGAAATTGGCGTAGTCGGTGTTGTGGGGACTTGTAGTAAACGAAATGCAACAAGATTTTCATCTAACGGGCTAACAGACCTCATTAAATTTAGCTTACCAGACCAATCTTGTTTAGCAACTTGTTCGCCCGTTTGAATTGGGCCTAAATTATTCTCAGCGGCATATTTCACTTGTTGGAATAAAATTTTCCATTTCTGAGTAAGCTCATTCTTTAATATCTGCCTGGTTTTTTCTGTAATAAAAAGAATAAAATTTGTTAGTAATAATTTCGCTTTTTCAGGATTTTCTAACGTAACACTAAATTGGTTATTCTTCTCATCTAATTGAAAATGAGGAGCAATCTGCTGCGCAACCGTGTCTATGGGCAAATTTTGAGCGGAAGCTTGCTGTTTTACAACCTCGGATTCCGTTAGGTATAGTTTTAATAAATCGGGAGAACTTAAATTACGTTTAAATTCTGCATAACTTTTTTGACTTATAGTTTGTTCAACTTCAGCCATTTTCTCTCCCTGAAGTAACGCATAGGTTGTTGCTAATGAATAATAATTTCCCAGTTCAATCACCGTAGGAGCATCAAATTTAATCGTTGAACGCCATTGTGATGTTTTCATTTCGGACAATCCCCAGCCCGTTCCAGCCCCTATCCCAACACAAGCGGTCAGAAGGAGTAAACTTTTGACAATTTTTCTACCAAAAGAAAAAGAAGACGATGGTATATCTTGCATTGCAATTATCTCCTAATGCATTGATTGTTTTTTACGTAAACGGCGTTTATGACGGCGGACAAAGCGTGTAAGCCGCCATGCGTGCATAATCGAATAAGAATAGAGGAAAAATAAGATAATAAAACAGAGAAACATTACCCATTGATTCCAGTAATACATTTCTCCTAACACGCCGAAACTAGCACATAATGCTGCCCCAATAGTAATAACGATAAGAGCTTCTCGAGAGGTCAAACCTGCTCGCAACATTAAATGATGAATATGCAAGCGGTCTGGTCTGAATGGACTTTTACCTTTCTTCAAACGGCGAAAAAAGACAGCAACCATATCAATAAGCGGTACGGCAATTAACCATAATCCAGTGATTGGGCTAATGGCGTGTCCTTGTCCTTGGGTGCTGAGCAATAAAATCCAGATAATGGTGAAACCAATTAAAGTACTGCCAGAATCTCCCATAAAGACTTTCCATTTTGAACCAAATACATTCAAATTAAACAAGGCATAGGGCAATAACACACAAATAATGGCAAAGCACCAGTAAGCTAGCGTATATTGATTATCCACCCACATTAAGATACCAATACCAGCAAAACTCACACTCGATAAGCCTGCTAATAAGCCATCAATACCATCAATCATATTGAATGCATTGATTATACCAATAGTAATCAACACTGTTAGCACAATGCCTAAAGAGCCTAATTCCAAACTAAACGGAGCAATTAACTGCCCTAAACTCGCAATAGATAAACCGCTATAAATCATTGCACCAGCCAAAGCTGCCTGAATTCCAGCTCTTAAAAAAGGGCTTATATCAAAACGATCATCCAACACACCAATAATAAGTAAAATCGTTACGGCAGTTAAATATAATTCAGGAAACCGCATCTGTTCCCATTGCATTATATAAAAGGTGAGATTACCAATAAATAAAGCAATACCACCAATCAATGGAACAATTCCTTGATGACGCTTACGGAAATTCGGCTTATCCACTAAACCTATCCGTTTAGCCACAGGACGCATTACAATCAGTGATAAAAAAGACATCATAATAACGGACAGAAAAGTCAGCCACATAAACATAATTTGCCTTTATAAAAGCCTAAAAGAATAGCGTTCAGCATAACATAACCGCAAAAACTCTCAATTTTTTTCATACTGTTCGCAAGGATTTTCCCTATTTTAAAGTACAATATCGCAAAATTTATCAATATTTAAGGAATATTCAATGACATCATCTGCAACTTTATTTGAACAAGCTCAAAAAGTCATTCCCGGTGGAGTTAATTCTCCTGTGCGTGCCTTTAAAGGCGTAGGCGGTACACCTGTATTTATCGAAAAAGCACAAGGGGCTTATATCACAGATAGCGAGGGAAAACGTTATATTGATTACGTTGGCTCTTGGGGACCAATGGTATTAGGACATAATCATCCTGCAATTATCAATGCAGTATTAGAGGCTGTACCAAATGGGTTAAGTTTCGGTGCGCCAACTGCGATTGAAATTGAATTAGCCGAATTAGTCTGTAAATTAGTTCCTTCTATCGAAATGGTCAGAATGGTTAGCTCAGGCACAGAGGCTACAATGTCGGCTATTCGTTTAGCCCGTGGCTACACAGGTCGAGATAAAATTATTAAATTTGAAGGCTGCTATCACGGACATTCGGATTCATTATTAGTTAAAGCAGGCTCAGGAGCGCTAACACTTGGTCAGCCTAGCTCACCAGGCGTGCCAGAAGATTTCGCTAAGCATACGCTCACCTGTGAATATAACAACTTAGATTCTGTAAAACAGGCATTTGAACAATACCCTGATGAGATTGCCTGTTTAATTATTGAGCCTGTGGCAGGAAATATGAATTGTATTCCACCCAAAACAGGTTTTTTACAAGGGTTACGTGAGCTATGTACCCAATACGGTACAGTATTTATCATTGATGAAGTAATGACGGGCTTCCGTGTCGCATTAGGTGGCGCTCAAAGCCACTACGGAGTTACTCCTGATCTCACTACCTTAGGTAAAATTATTGGCGGTGGTATGCCCGTTGGTGCTTTTGGTGGTAAAAAAGAAATTATGCAATTTATAGCTCCAACTGGCCCTGTGTATCAAGCTGGTACATTATCGGGCAACCCAATTGCAATGTCCGCAGGATTAGCCTGTTTAACCGAGCTTGCAAAAACTGGCAATGAGCAGTTGCTTGCAGAAAAAACTAAAACATTAGCAGAAGGGCTTAAAACCTTAGCAGATAAACACGCTGTTCCTTTAACTGTTCAATATGTTGGCGGTATGTTTGGGCTATTTTTTACCGAAAAAAATAAAATTGAACGCTATCAAGATGTAATGCAATGCGATGTTCAAGCCTTTAATACATTTTTCCATAAAATGTTAGAAAAAGGCATCTATCTTGCTCCATCTGCTTTTGAGGCAGGATTTATGTCGCTCGCTCATAGTGATGAAGATATTGCATTCACATTACAAATGGCGGAGCAAGCTTTTGCGGAAATGTAAACAAATTGCACAACAAGCGGTAAGATTTAACGAAAAGCTTGCTAATTTTTGCTATAATTAACCTATTTTGCAGTTACCACTAAAAAAACGAATATGAACAACACTAGCACTTTCAACCGTTCTTGGTCGCACGTGATTTTAAATGCATTATTACGCTATGGCGTAAAGCATTTTTGTATCGCGCCGGGCTCACGCTCTACACCTCTCACTCTTGAAGCCTTGCAGTTGCAACAACAAAATTTAGTGGACTGCCATAGCCATTTTGATGAGCGAGGTTTAGGTTTTTTTGCTTTAGGGATTGCTAAAACAACCCAAGCTCCCGTTGCAATTATTGTTACGTCTGGAACAGCTGTCGCAAATTTATTGCCAGCCGTGATTGAAGCCAGCCTTACTCATCACAAACTTATTGTTCTTTCAGCCGATCGTCCACCAGAACTCATTGGCTGCGGAGTAAATCAAGCGATTGAACAGCAAAATTTATTTGGTAACTACCCGCTTGTTAACCTCAACTTACCAAAACCCTCAAGAGATTTCAGCCCAAACTGGCTTATTTCTGTTGTGGAACAAGCCTGTAACGAGCAAAGTCGACAAAATGGTGTCATTCATATCAATGCGCCTTTCGCTGAGCCTTTATATGAAGCTGATGAATCCGCAATTACACAAGATCCTTGGCTGACACCAATCCAACGTTGGCTCAATCAAGGCGCTAAAACTAGATGGATCGATCAACAAGATACGCAACAAGATGTATTAATGCACGAAAATTGGGATTACTGGCGAACAAAACGAGGCGTTGTCGTTGTAGGTAAATTGCCATTAGAACAAGGTATGGGGTTGAAACTGTGGGCAGAGACACTAGGTTGGTGCTTGATTAGCGATGTACAATCAGGTATTGAGGCAAGTCTACCGTTTGCGGATATTTGGTTATCAAATAAAACTGTTGAACAACGCCTATTACAAGCAGATATTGTTATCCAATTTGGTTCTCAAATCGTCAGTAAACGAGTCAATCACTTTTTAGCAAATTTCAAAGGCGAGTTTTGGCTAGTTGAGCAATCTCAAGATTACATTAACCCATTTGCACATCATCAAACACGTTTTATTGCTAAAGCACACCATTTTACTCGTGTTCATCCACCACTTAGACAGAAACCGTGGCAACTTGAACCATTAGCCCTATCACAATTTTGTGCCAAATTTATTGAACAACAAATTGGCGGAAATTTGAATGAAGTCTCTCTCGCTCATCATATTGAACGAGTTCTACCTGCAAATGGCAATCTCTTTTTAGGTAATAGCCTATTTGTCCGTTTAGTTGATGCGTTATGTAAACTCCCTGAAAATTACCCTATTTATACCAATCGTGGGGCAAGCGGCATTGATGGTTTAATTGCAACAATGGCAGGAATCGCAAAAGGTTCGAATGCTCCAACCGTGGGTGTTATTGGCGATATTTCCGCTCTGCACGATCTCAATTCTATTGCTCTACTACGCCAAATTACGCAACCAACCATTCTATTTATTATCAACAATAATGGGGGAGCAATTTTTGATATGCTACCAGTCGATCCTGTCGCAAAAGAGAAATTTTATCGCTTATCGCATAATCTTGAATTCTCACAAATAGCGACAATGTTTGGCTTGGAATATTTACGCCCGTATACTTGGGCAGATTTAGGCACCAAACTCAAACAAGCCTATGCACGCAAGGGCGTTACGCTAGTGGAAATTAAAGTCAATGACCAAGAAGGTAGTGCTTTATATAAAGGTATCATTGAACAAATCTCTCAAGCAATTATTGATTAATGCTCGCCTACCAATGGTATAAAAAACGTGGCAAGCCTGTTGTGTTTCTACACGGCTTGCTCGGGTCTAAACAGGATTGGGAAAAATGCTTCGATTATTTGCAAATAATTCCCGAAATCCGACCGCTTACCCTTGATCTCCCCTTTCATGGTGAAAGCCAAAATATTCCTTGTACTAATTTTGCTGAAATGCGTCAGCTACTACATTCTACACTCAATAATTTACTGGGTAATGAGCCATTTTGGCTTGTCGGTTATTCACTCGGTGGACGATTAGCCCTAGACTACACATTAAATAATCGTAATCCTAAACAGCTCGGTACGGTGTTGGAAGGTACAAATATTGGTTTAAATTCTGAGCAAGAACGCGCAAACCGCTGGCAAAATGATTGTCATTGGGCAGAACGTTTTCGAACAGAGCCTATTCGAAACGTATTAACAGATTGGTATCAACAGCCTGTGTTTAGGCAATTAAGTACGAACAAGCGGTTAGATCTTATCAATAATCGACAAAAGAATAACGGCTTACAAATTGCACATATGCTCAAAGCTACAAGCCTTGCTAAACAAGAAAATTTTAGTGGTAGTACTTGGGAAAATATTTATTTTCTAATTGGAGAACAAGATAATAAATTTCAACAAATAGCCTATCAAAACAATCTGCCTTATCGGCTTATTTCACATGCTGGGCATAATACCCATTGGGAAAACCCTAAAGAATTTATGCAACAACTTCGTATTATTATGGAAGAAAAAAATAATGGCACTACATCGCTGTCCTGAATGCCGCCACAAAATCAGTGAATCTTCCACAGTTTGTATTCACTGCGGTTTTTCATTTAGTGAAAATAATATGGCAAGTTATACACAGAAATTAGAACAACGCCGTTTACATAATGAAGAAATTAACCGAAAAAGCGTTAAATTACATTTGATTTGGCTAATCATTTTTACTTTAGTTATTGGTATTAGCGCTTACTTTAACCAATATTAAAAATGGCAACCAATGCTGCCATTTGTTATTATTTAGTGTTCAAATCTAAAAACTAAGGCTAGAAACTCACTAAGCCTTTTAACTTTTCAAGGGTTGATTCACCAATTCCAGATACTTTTGATAACTCATTAATATTTTTGATTTTTCCTTTTTTATTACGGTAATCAATAATTGCTTTCGCTTTTACCTCACCAATTCCATTGAGTGTTTGCAAGGTTGCTATATCTGCTTTATTTACATTCACTTTTGGCATTTTTTTAGTCGGAGTTTCACTAGTCGTTACTTTTTGAGTAATATCTTTTTTTATAATAGCTGCTTTTTCTAAAACCGATTTCTTAGCAGAATCTTTTGTTAATCCAACCGCTTGTTTAGTATGATTAAGCGACTCATTTACAGCCGGCTTGCTCATTTTAAGCACTTCAGTTACTTCTTTTTTTACATTAGGAACTGATAGTGTTTCTGCAAAAACAAACGATGAGTATATAACACTAATCGCAGCAAATAAATGTAGAAATAATTTCATTTTATTTTCCTTTTATTATCGTAAGTGAACGTCAAAAAAACCGTTAATATCTAATAATTTCAAACCATTATTAACCATCTGTTTAATTTCTTTATCTGAGAAATCATTACTGCTAATTTCTATGCCATTTTTAACTAAAGAGAGAGTACCATTCTCAAAATCTTGACGAACTTGTTTAGTTAAATCAGCAATTGTTCTTGTTCCATCAAGATATTGTGCTAAATGTTGAGAAAAGAAATCCAACTTAATTGGTTGATAATATTTATCTGATAAGTTTGTAATGTCTGGATTAAACATAACAAACTTAATAAAGTTTCTATATTTCTCTATAATTTTAGGTTTTTTCTTATAAGACGATGCTTTCTTTGGACTAAAAGATAGATATGTTCCATAAGAATGAATAAGAATAAATAATGTACTAATAACTTCTTCTTCATTATATTCTGGAAATTGTGATAACCAATCAAATACATCTCTTACCTTGCAAGGTTCATTTTTTGATTGTAAATATTCAAATAAATGTGCTCTTAGAGGAGTATAAAAAAGTTCTAAACTTCCAACGGATGTCGTCCAATAAGCAGCTTTTTCAGGTGTTGCCTCAACAAATTCAATTTTCACTGCAAAATAGATATCATAAAAATGATGGCAATAGGAATATTCTTCAATATTATTAGAAATCTCGTGTGTATCTAAATTTGCTTTATGTGTAATAATACTTGTTCTGAATTGTCTATTTTCAATAAAATCAACGTATTGTTCCACGCTTTCAAGTTTGTTCTCAAAAAACTGACATATTTGATTATATTCTTCATTTTGAAAAAGGAAATGATGAAAAATAATTGGTCTGGTACTATCTGTTACATAAGATAAATTATATTTAGAAATTTTTTGAATAAAATCTTTAAAATATAATGGATTATTATATCCCTCAAAATATTCATGAGCGATATAATACTTCTCTGACTTCATTATATCTTTAAAGGTATTCGCTAATACATTAGCAAATGGATTTAACGATCTTTCAAAAATATCGCTTGTAAATTTTAATGCCCCAAATGACTGTTCAGCCCGTTCCAACAGAGGTAAATTTGAATGACTACTAAAAAGCATTAATTCTTTTGCAATATCCTTTATTTTCCAGCCTGGATAAGTGTTATAACTAACATAAGCAATACCATTTGGTGCCAAATAATCTTGAATTGTTTGTAAAATCGCTTGTTGTACTGATTCTGGTACCCAACTAAACACACCGTGACAAATAATATAATCAAATTGAATCTTAAAACTTACTTGACTAATATCAGCAGTAACTAATTCTACATTCTCAACCCCTACTGCTTGCATCATTTGCTTTCCCACATTGATTTGATATTCAGCCAAATCAATGCCAACTATCTGACTATTCGGATAGCGGATTGCATAAGGTAATAAATTACCTCCATACGAACATCCAATTTCAAGTACTTTTGCATTAGCTAACGGAGCAGGATCTAATCCTTTCATCTTTGCAAGTGCATGTAAACGTGTTGGTTGGCAATGAGTAAATACGTTAGAAGTATAAGGCAGATCATTATAGCCTTGTGCTAAATCTGACGTGTGTTGTAGTGTCTCATTCATCGTTCTAAATACCATTAAAAATTATATTCTCATTGTAACACAAGGTTATACAAGATAAATTATTCTTATTTATAAAGAAACGGCTTTCTATTAGAGAAAGCCGTTAATCATAATTCATTAGAAAAACATATGCCTAAAGATTAAGCACTGCAAATAATACTAATACTGAATACAATGTAGATAATCCGTAGAAAATCCAACCACCCGCAGGGACATGTATTTTAAAATCATGTAACCCCAAATGAATACGATGCATTGCACACCACATTGGGAAAATCAGTAGAGCTAAAATTGCTAATTTACCAATCCAAGTGTGAGAAAACAGTACAATATTATCAGGAGATATTAAACCAAAAGGCAACAGAAATCCTAAAATAAGTACTAAGACCGGGAAAAATACTGCACTAATTGCTCCACCAGCACCAAAAAGTAGCCATACACTAGGTTCATTAGAACGTTTTGGGTTAAGTTTATCCATTTTCTACTCCTAAACTAGAATCAAAGCTAATAAGCTAACAAATGCAGTAATTCCCCAAAATACCCGAGAAACTAATTTCACATCAATACGTTGATTTTTTACAATGATATTCATCATTTGTGGTGCCATATTAAAAAACGTAAAGCTATTCAATAATACTGCTCCTAGAGTAATAATATTCAGAATAACGACTAACGGATTTTGTAGAAAGCCAATAAAGCTACTCTCAAAATTACCATTACCTAAACATACTAATCCATAAAATAGTTCTAAGCAGAACCACAATGTTGGTACGGATGTACTCTCACGTAAAACGTAAAATTTATAAAAATCTAACCGCTTCCACCACGTTGGAGATACTTCACGTACATACTTTTTACGTTTACTTGCTACTGTTGTCATTTTTCTCTCCTTACTTCTGTGGTTTCAGCATTGCAAATACATAATCTTTGGCACTTTCAATTTTACCTTGATTGACTGCTGATGACGGATTAACATGTTTTGGACAGACCTCAGAGCAATAACCCACAAAGGTACAACTCCATACCCCATTTTTACCATTGATAATCTTCATTCGCTCTGCTTTACCATTATCACGGTTATCTAAATTATATCGGTGTGCCAGTGTTAATGCAGCAGGTCCGACAAATTCTGGGTTTAATCCAAATTGTGGACAAGCGGCATAACATAAACCACAGTTGATACACATTGAGAATGTACGATATTTTTCTAATTGAGCAGGTGTCTGCTTTGTACGACTTTTAGCTAGTTCTTCTGCTGAATGAGGTTTACCGTCTAACGGTGGTGCTTTATTATCAATAATATACGGCTTGATAGACTCCAAACTCTCAATAAAATGGCTTAAATCAACAACCAAATCTTTCTCAATAGGGAAATTAGCAAGTGGCTCGATCCGCATATGGCCACTGTAATCACGCAAAAATGTTTTACAAGCTAATTTAGGCTTTCCATTCACCATCATTCCACAAGAGCCGCAGATTGCCATACGGCAAGACCAACGGAATGAAAGTTCTGGTTCTAATTCATCTTTAATATAACCAAGTGCATCAAGTAAAGAAGTTTGGCTATCATAAGGCACTTCATATTTGCTTAAAGATGGTTCGTTATCTTTCTCAGGGTTATAACGAAGTACCTCAACCGTCATTTTGCTTAGGTTACTCATCTTTTATTGCTCCTTTTTTGCTGCTTTTTCTTGAGCTTCTGCTTCTGCACCATATACACGTTTTGCTGGTTGCGATTTAGTAATTTTTACATCGCTATATTTGATAGTTGGCGCGCCATTTTCATTATAGAAAGCAAGAGTATGTTTTAAATAATTCACATCATCACGCTCTACATAATCTAAACGTTGATGTGCTCCACGAGACTCCTTACGATCTACTGCAGAAGATGAAATAGATTGTGCAACATCAAGAATATAGCCTAATTCAATTTTATAGAGTAAATCCGTATTAAAGACACTAGACGTATCTTTCACCTTAATACGTTTATAGCGGTCTTTTAATTCCGCAATCTTAGCAACCGTTGCTTCCATACTCTCTTGTGTACGATAAATACCACAACCTTCTTCCATTGAATCGCCCATCTCATTACGAATTTGTGACCAAGATTCTTCACCTTCTTGACGAGCTAATGCATAAACTCGATTAATTACATCTTGTGCTTGTGCATCAATGATTGCTTGATTACGAGTTGTCGTCTCTTCCGCACGACGAGCGGCCATTTCCCCTGCAACTTTACCAAATACGACAATTTCAGCTAGCGAGTTTGAGCCTAAACGATTTGCACCGTGTAACCCTGAAGATGCACATTCGCCAACAGCAAATAATCCTTTAATCGATGTTTCTGTTTGAGCATCAACTTCAATACCTCCCATTGTATAATGCACAACAGGGCGTACTGGAATAGGCTGTTTAGCTGGGTCAACCCCTTCATAAGCCTTAGCCAACTCACAAATAAATGGTAAACGTTCAAGTAAATATTTTTCACCTAAATGGCGTAAATCTAAATGTACAACATCAACACCTTTCGCTGTTTTTAACGTATTTCCCTTACGCCATTCTTGCCAGAAAGCTTGAGACACTTTATCTCGAGGCCCTAATTCCATATATTTATTTTCAGGCTTACCAATTGGTGTTTCTGGTCCTAAACCATAATCTTGTAAATAACGATAGCCATCTTTATTCACCAAAATACCACCTTCACCCCGGCAACCTTCGGTCATTAAAATGCCAGTATTTGGCAAACCTGTTGGGTGATACTGGACAAATTCCATATCACGCAGTGGCACGCCGTGGCGATATGCCATTGATAGCCCATCACCAGTAACAATACCACCATTGGTATTAAAGCGGTATGCACGACAACCACCACCAGTAGCAATCACAACAGCGTTTGCATTGATTTGCACAAAAGTGCCTTCCATCATATTCATTGCAACACAGCCACGAGCGTGTCCGTCATCAACTAAAATATCTAATACAAAATGCTCATCAAAACGGATAATTTGTGGATATTTAATTGATGTTTGAAATAACGTATGAAGTAAATGAAAACCTGTTTTATCGGCCGCAAACCACGTCCGTTCAATTTTCATACCACCAAAACGACGTACATTTATATCGCCATCATCTTTACGACTCCAAGGACAGCCCCAGCGCTCTAGTTGAGTCATTTCCACTGGTGAATGCTCTACAAAATACTCCACTACATCTTGTTCACATAACCAGTCACCACCGCCTACTGTATCATGGAAATGTTTTTCATAAGAATCGGTATCTTTTACTACCGCAGCAGCCCCACCTTCAGCCGCAACTGTATGGCTACGCATTGGATAAACTTTTGAAATTAAAGCAATTTTTAAATTAGGATTTGCCTCAGCAGCGGCAATAGCAGAACGTAAACCACTTCCGCCTGCACCCACAATAGCAATATCAACATTAACCGTCTGCACAATTTCCTCCTCGGGAAAATAAAAGGTATCACATAAAATTGCTGATATTTTGCCACTATTTTTAATTATTTATAACTATAATTTACAAATTATTAACATAAAAAATTTGGTTTTGTGATCTATCTCAAAAAACGCTAGTGAAAATCGTAAGTTATTGATAATCGCTATTATTAATGCGGTTATTTTAGCTCCAGATCGCTGAATAAGCGGTCTGTTACTCAATCAATTTTGTAATATTTATTTAAAAATATAGATAACTCACATTTATATTTTGTATAAAAAACTATCTATCATCTTACTAAATTACAATAAATGTTAAAAAAATGATAAGTTAGATCACTCATTCATCGGTATAATTTAAATTATTATTCCGTTTTTCATTTTATCACTATGAGATAAATAGGAAGATTTATTCATAATTTCGCAAAATTCTTGTAAAATCCAACCGCTTATTTCATTTTATGGTCAACCTATGTCGGATACTCAACACAAAGAGCCACAGGAACTTGAATCTGAAAATACATCGCTTTCAGATAACCTAGCAAAACCGCCACGCAAAAAACGCAAGTTTCTTTCTGCTTGTTTCAAACTATCTTTACTTGGCACTTGCTGTATCGCACTTTATTGCCTTTATCTCGATGGGAAAATTCGCTCAAAAATGGACGGCCAGGTTTGGAGTTTACCGGCTGAAATTTATGCACGAATCGAAAGTATTCGAATAAATGATAATCTGACCCTTGAACAGGTAAAACTTGCTTTAATTGATAATGGCTATCGTGAAGTCTCTGTTATTGCAACACCCGGTGATTTTAAAATTGAAAATAATACATTAGTGGTATTACGCCGAGCATTTCCTTTTCCAGAAACTCCTGAAGCACAACGTGTCCTACGTTTACGCTTTGTTGGTGATAAATTAGCCCGTATAGAAGATTTAGTTCGTTTAAAAGAAGTTGATGAATTTCGTCTTGATCCAAAACGGATTGCAATGCTCCATTCCGATAATGACGAAGAACGGGTAGTCTTACCCCTTCGTAATTATCCAAGTTTGCTGATTGAAACATTAATTTTAACGGAAGATAAACGCTTTTATACTCATAATGGCATTAGCCCATTAAGTATCGCTAGAGCGTTAATTACTAATTACCAGGCCGGCAAAACAGTGCAAGGCGCAAGTACGCTTACTCAACAACTGGTAAAAAATGTTTTCCTAACTAACGAAAAGTCCTTCGAACGTAAAATAAATGAAGCCTTGATGTCGATTATTTTAGATGCTCGCTACGATAAAAATCGTATTCTCGAAACTTATCTCAATGAAATTTATCTCGGGCAAAACGGTAGCTATCAAATTCACGGCTTCGCTCTTGCAAGCCAATTTTATTTCGGCAGACCTGTACAAGAAATTAGCTTATCACAAATGGCATTATTAGTGGGAATGGCAAAAGGGGCTTCACTCTACAATCCATGGCGTAATCCACAAGCCGCCTTGGAACGGCGAAATGTCGTACTACATATTTTGCTGGATAATAAAAAAATCTCCCAATCCGATTACGATTTCCTTGCACAACAGCCTCTTGGCGTAAAAGAAAAAAGCAATGTATATCGCCAGCAACCAGCATTTATGCACGCCTTAAATGTTGAACTTAAACGAGAACTTGGGGAATCTAATACCAGCCTACTCTCAGGTGCAAAAATTTTTACAACACTTGATCCAAAACAACAGCGTTCTGCGGAACTTGCAGTAATCAATGGGATTGCTAATCTTGAAAATGCCAATAAACGCATTAAAGATTTGCAATCTGCCGTTGTTGTTGCTGAATATGCTACAGGTAAAGTTCGAGCAATTGTGGGGGGAGTTCAAACCCAATATGCGGGCTTTAACCGAGCTTTGCAAACAAAACGTCAGATCGGATCGCTTGTTAAGCCTTCCATCTATGCAATCGCTTTATCTAACCCGAATTTATTCCGTTTAAATACACCTGTGAATAACCAACCAATTACGATCAGTATCAAAGGTAGCCCACCGTGGTCGCCTCGTAACTACGATCATCGTTTTAGTGGCTCTGTGATGTTAATGGACGCACTAGTTCGTTCATTGAACATTCCAACGGTCAATATTGGTATGAAAGTGGGGTTAAAAAAAGTTATTGAAAAGCAAAAAGAAATGGGCTGGGACGACGCAAAAATTCCACCATATCCTTCAACCTTGCTGGGTGCATACTCTATTTCCCCTTATGATGTAACGAAATCTTATCAAGTCATCGCTAACTCAGGGAAAAAAATCCCACTAACGACAATTGAAGCCATTATTTCAACCGAAGGCGAAATAGTTTATCAACGAGATCTCGGCAGTATCAATAATCAAATATTACCTGCTGAAGCCTCAATTCAAACCCTATACGCAATGCAGCAAGTCGTTGAACGAGGCACTGCTCGTAGCCTGCAAAATGATTTTTCAGCTCTCCATTTAGCAGGTAAAACAGGTACAACCAATAACGCCCGTGATACTTGGTTTGTTGGTATTGATGGTGAACATATTACGACTGTCTGGCTAGGAAAAGACAATAATAGCGATACCCATTTAACAGGTTCAAGTGGAGCATTACAAATCTACAAAGAATACCTTAAACGGGCATTACCAACCCCATTTAAATTACCAAAAAGTCCGAATATTCAATGGGTTGGGATTAACAGCTTTGGTGCTTGGGACTGTTCAAGTCCACGTCAAATTCCTGTTTGGAAAGATAAAGGACAACGTTATTGCACCAGTGGCGGCACAGTTGTACAACGTAAACCTAGTGTATGGGACGCTCTTTCCTTAGAGAAAGAAAATACCTCTCCAACCAAAGCTGATGAAGCCGAAGGACAAGCACCGAGTGAAGAAATCGCTCCTCGTGAATAAAAAATAAGTAAATTTTAAGCTAAAAAGACCGCTTGTAGCCAAATAACAAGCGGTCTCTTTTTCGCTATTTTTGCCAAAATATGGATTGCTTATCCTCTATTTACAACAGATTTTTAGTAATCAAACACAATCCCTATTTAATTTATAAAAAAGCATTGATTTCTTGGTGCGTTTTAGCTTTAATGCTTCCCCAATTTAATTTATCTATTCCCTAAATAACACAAGCAAAGAGGTATATTATGGCAGAGAGTTTTAGCGTTACACGCCGTTTTTTTGATGATAAAAATTACCCAAGAGGATTTTCACGCCACGGTGATTACACAATTCGTGAATCTCAAACTTTGGAACAATTTGGACAAGCGTGCTTAGCCTTAGAAAATGGTGAGCGTAAACCAACAACAGTAGAAGAAAAACAATTTGTAGCTGTGATGAAAGGTGAAAAAGCGCCCGAAACATTTTTAGAAAAAGTGTGGGTAAAATACCGCACCTTAACCACTAAAACTAAACGCATATACACACTTTCTGGCGATGTCAGTGGTGATATCGGCAGTGGCGATGATTCTGAATAAATAACTATACCAATGATGACGCCTATCGGCGTCTTCTTTCTTTTCTTTTAGCCAACAAACAGAACAATGACCTTACCTATCTCACAATATCCAGAACTTCTTGCAAAAAAAACAGCAGATCTTACCGCTTTACTTGCGCCATTTTCTGCACCTAAACTCGATGTTTTTGCCTCAGAACCAAGCCACTTTCGCCTACGGGCTGAATTTCGAGTATGGCACGATAGCCACGATCTCTATCATATTATGTTCGATCCTGTAACAAAGGAACGTTATCGAGTTGATCAATTTCCTATTGCGAGCCAGCTTATCAACAGAATGATGACTGTATTATTAGCCGAAATTAAAGGCAATGAAATACTTACACGCAAACTATTTCAAATTGATTATTTAAGCACCTTAAGTGGGCAAATCGCCGTCTCAATGCTCTATCATAAACCACTTACTGATGAATGGTGTGAGCAGGCAAAATTACTCAAACAAAGGCTAACGGGCTACGGCTTTAATGTCCAAATTATAGGACGAGCAACAAAGCAGAAAATTATACTTGATCACGATTATGTCGAAGAAGTACTAACAGTAGATAATACCCCTTACATTTATCGGCAAATGGAAAATAGCTTTACCCAACCTAACGGCAAAATGAATATTAAAATGCTAGAGTGGGCAAGGCAATGTACTGCGAATAGTCAAGGCGATTTACTTGAACTTTACTGTGGAAATGGCAATTTCTCGATTGCCCTCGCCAGTAATTTTCGTAAAGTGCTTGCCACAGAGATTGCGAAATCGTCTGTTGAATCCGCTCAATATAATATTAAGCAAAACGGTATTGAAAATTTAACTATTATCCGAATGTCCGCAAATGAATTCACGCAAGCCATTCAAGGAGTAAGAGAATTTTACCGTTTAAAAGGCGTAAATTTGAAAGAGTATGAGTGTAATACTATTTTTGTTGATCCACCACGAGCAGGACTTGATGCAGAGACATTAAAAATGGTACAAAGCTATGAGCGTATTTTATATATTTCCTGTAATCCAACCACATTAGTAGAAAATTTACAGACTCTCTGTGAAACTCATCGCATTGAAAAATGTGCATTGTTTGACCAATTCCCTTATACACACCATATTGAAAGCGGAATTTGGCTTATACGGAAAGAATAAATGCTGAAAAATAACGCATTTAAATATATTTATACATTTTTTTCTTGACCGTTTTACCAGTTATCTATATTATTTTGCCTGTTTTCAACGGAGGAATGGTCGAGCGGTTGAAGGCACCGGTCTTGAAAACCGGCGAGGGTTTGCGCCCTCCGTGAGTTCGAATCTCACTTCCTCCGCCATCAAATTCTAGCCTGTTGCTAATTGATTTAGTAGCAGGTTTTTCCTTAATAAAGTAAAAATATTGTTTTCAACACGGAGGAATGGTCGAGTGGTTGAAGGCACCGGTCTTGAAAACCGGCGAGGGTTTACGCCCTCCGTGAGTTCGAATCTCACTTCCTCCGCCATATAAACTAAAACGCAAGCCATTGGCTTGCGTTTTTTATTTATCTATTTACATCGAATAAACTTTTGATAAAACATTTCTTCAACCCTATACCTAATGTCAAAAGCAACACTGGCAAACTTAACCATAATGGTATGTCATCAAATTTCCACAGAGTCCCAACAAAAATACTACTCAATAATACCGCTTGCCCTAGCCCCATATTATTTTGGCTATTCAAACTCTGATTAATTTCAGCAAGGCGGTAATTTATTTGCTTTTGCTGTTGTAATGCTTGGAATACTGCTTCAGGAAATTCAGCAAAATGCTCACGAAATTGCGGTAAACGTTGCTGAATTTGACGTAACATCGACTGCACTCCCATTTGCTCATCAAGCCAATCTTGTAAAAACGGTTTTGCTGTTTGCCATAAATCTAATTGTGGATAAAGTTGTCTCCCTAGGCCTTCAATATAAAGTAATGTTTTTTGCAGTAGTACTAATTGGGGTTGTACCTGCATATTAAATTCACGAGCAACATTAAATAAATTGAGTAAGACTAACCCAAACGAAATTTCTGACAATGGTTTAGCAAAAATAGGCTCGCATACTTCACGAAAAGCTTGCTCAAACGCATCAATATCTGTATCTGCAGGTGTCCAACCAGACTCTACGTGTAGCAATGCAACTCGGCGATAATCACGATTAAAGAACGCGACAAAACTTTCAGCTAAATAGCGTTTATCATTCTGATTTAGTGTACCAACAATGCCACAATCAATGCCAATATATTGTGGATTTTCAGGATGCTTAGGATTGACGAAAATATTACCCGGGTGCATATCCGCATGGAAAAAGCTATCACGGAATACTTGAGTGAAAAATACCGTGACCCCTCGCTCCGCCAATAACTTCATTGCTGTGCCATTCGCCTCAAGTTCTGCGATATTTGACACAGGAATACCATAAATTCGTTCCATTACAATCACATTTTTATGGCAGAAAGCTTGATACATTTCTGGTACATATAGCATTTCGCTACCTTCAAAATTTGCTCGTAAACGTACTGCATTTGCCATTTCTTTACGCAAATCTAGCTCATCTAAAACCGTTTTTTCATACTCTCGAACGACTTCTGTAGCCCGTAATCGTTTCCCTTCTTTTGATAAACGAGGAATCCAGCCCGCCAAACGATACATTAAAGCCAAATCGTCTTTAATCACTGCTTCAATATCAGGACGTATCACTTTAAGAACCACTTCTTTACCTGCAAGCGGTTGGTTTTGATTAAATTTTGCAGTATGGACTTGTGCAATCGAAGCTGAAGCAAGAGCTATTTCATCAAAATCTTCAAACCACGTTTCCAATTTATCACCTAAGGCTCGTTCAATAATTTCCCGTGCCAATTTACCCTCAAAAGGAGTAACGGAGTCTTGTAGCAACGCTAGTTGATCAGCTAATTCAGGAGAGAACATATCCCGACGAGTTGAAAGCATTTGACCCAATTTTATCCAAACAGGACCAAGTTCTTGTAATGCCAAACGTAAACGTACGCCCAGCGGTTCATTTGGATATTGGTTTTTTACCCAAAATAATGATTTCCGCATCAATCGAGCCGAACGAGTAACAGGCACATTAGGGATCGCTTCATCTATCCCATAGCGTAAAAAAGTATGGATAATATGATAAAGACGGCGGAGGTTTTTTATAGTCATCTAACTCTCTTTTTTGCTCACTATAGTTAATGTTGAAAATTGTTGCTCTAATCTTACCGCTTGTTGGGCAAGCAATTCCACTTGATCGCAAAAATGAGCCACCTCTAAACGATGAACAAGTACTGGACGCTCAACCATCAAATTATCCACCATATTTTGGCTACTTCGAGCCACTTGGTTTTTCGCTTTGTAAAACACGTTACGAACAAAATCTGTCGTGGTTTGAGCGATGACATCACCAACAAAAGGGGAAAGCCATTCCGCAGGATCTTTTTCAATTTGATCAAGCAGTTGCGTAAAATGCTGTAAAACTTGAATATCACCTTGTAATATCAACGTTTTATCATTGATCAATGATGTCAATTTCGCTTTATCCGCTAATTTCGGTAACGCACTGGCTTCTAAGCTGACCGAACAATCAGGTTCGCCTTCATAAAGAGAAAGCCAATCCGTTCTTTGGGAACTAAAGAGAATAAAGCTGCTAAAGGTTGGTTGATTAAGCTGAATATGCAAAATCTTCCCATCTAATTTACGCAAAATAGGGGATAAATGTGGCGAATGTGCTAATAAATGATTAAAAAATGACTCTGCCCCCGCTGTGGCAAATTGTGGCAACATCAACTGTTGTAACAAACTGCTCATTAGAATTTATAGCCCCTATGTAATGCCACAATACCAGCACTTAAATTATAATAATTCACACTTTCAAACCCCGCATTTTCCATCATTGCTTTCAACTCATCTTGTTTTGGGTGCATTCGGATAGACTCTGCTAAATAGCGGTAGCTTTCGCCATCATTAACCACAGTTTCACCAATTTTAGGCAGAATATTAAACGAATAAAAATTATATACTTGACTTAATGGATCAATAATAGGTTTGGAGAATTCCAACACTAACAAACGCCCACCTGGCTTTAACACTCTATACATTGATCGCAATGCTTTATCTTTATCTGTTACATTACGCAAACCAAAACTAATCACAATACAATCAAAAGTATTGTCAGCAAAAGGTAAACTCTCGGCATTAGCTTGCACGTAATTCACATTGCCTACTATGCCCAAATTACGCAATTTATCACGTCCAACCTGCAACATTGAGCTATTAATATCAGCAAGAACAACCTCTCCACTCTCGCCTACAATACGAGAAAACTTTGCACTAAAATCGCCTGTTCCCCCAGCAAGATCTAACACTTTCTGCCCTTTACGCACCCCACTACAATCAATTGTAAATCGCTTCCAAACACGATGAATACCGAAAGAAAGCAGATCATTCATCAGATCATACTTGTCTGCTACGCTATGAAAAACATTAGCCACTAACTGTTGCTTTTCTTCTTTTGCTACCGTTTTAAACCCAAAATGGGTTGTTTCTGATTCAGGAGCGGGTGAGGCTTCTATCTCGTTCATTCTTTATCTCTCAACTCAAAAAATGGGCATACCTTAGCAAAAAAGCGGTCGAATTTCCTTAATATTTTGCAAAAATGTGAAGTCTGTCGTGGAAATCATTTTGAAAAACAGTAAGATAACTTATTATTGACAATTACTTAACAATTTCGTCAATTTCTCTTTTAATACAAATGTAGTTAATTATAGCAACAACAAGGTATCAACCCTTTTTGGAGAACAACAATGACACCTCAACTTCCTTTAGCAAAACAGATCAAAATCACCGACGTTGTACTACGAGATGCCCATCAATCACTTTTTGCTACCCGCTTACGCCTAAATGATATGTTACCTATCGCAAAAGAACTTGATGATATCGGATACTGGTCGCTTGAAGCTTGGGGAGGTGCAACTTTTGATGCCTGTATTCGCTTTCTCGGCGAAGATCCTTGGATTCGTTTAAGAGAGCTAAAAAAAGCAATGCCAAAAACCCCGCTACAAATGTTATTACGAGGGCAGAATTTACTAGGCTATCGCCACTATGCTGATGATGTTGTAGATAAATTTGTAGAACGAGCCATTAGAAATGGAATGTCGGTATTCCGAGTATTTGATGCAATGAATGATCCTCGCAATATGAAACAAGCCTTACAAGCGGTGAGATCTAATGGTGGACACGCACAGGGTACACTAAGCTACACCACAAGCCCCGTTCACTCTCTAAATACTTGGCTAGAATTAACCGAACAACTTCTTGAAATCGGTATAGATTCTCTCGTTATCAAAGATATGTCAGGTATTCTCACACCAATGGAAGCAGAACGCTTAGTCAGTGCAATCAAACAACAATATGATATACAACTTCATTTACACTGCCACTCGACCACTGGTATCGCAGAAATGACACAGCTCAAAGCTATTGAAGCAGGTGTTGATGGTATTGATACCTCTATTTCATCAATGAGTGGAACTTACGGACACCCTGCAACCGAAGCAATAGTCGCCACTTTACACAATACCCCTTACGATACGGGGCTAGATATCCAGAAATTAGAAAAAATTGCTGCCTATTTCCGTGAAGTCCGTAAAAAATACCGCCAATTTGAAGGGCAATTACGGGGTTCTGACAGCCGTATTTTAATTTCTCAAGTCCCAGGCGGTATGCTGACTAACCTTGAAAGCCAGCTAAAACAACAAAATGCGATGGATAAATTAGACCTTGTTTTACAAGAAATTCCACGAGTACGTAAAGATTTAGGCTACATTCCATTAGTTACGCCCACATCACAAATCGTCGGCACACAATCAGTAATCAACGTATTACTTGGAGAGCGTTATAAAAATATTGCAAATGAAGCAGCAGGGATTTTAAAAGGGGAATATGGTAAAACTCCTGCTCCAGTAAATGCTGAGTTACAAGCAAAAGTCCTTGATGGAAAAATGCCAATTACTGATCGCCCTGCTGATCACCTTTTACCTGAAATGGAAAAACTTTCAGCAGAAATTCAACAGCAAGCCAAAGAGAAAGGCATAACCCTATCAGAAAATGTCATCGATGATGTTTTAATTGTCGCTCTTTTCCCGCAAATTGGTTGGAAATTCCTTGAAAATCGGGGAAATCCTGATGCCTTTGAACCAGAACCTACTGGCGAAGTAATAGTAGAACAAGCGGTGAGTTCCAAACAAAAATCTGCAACACCAAAACCAGCAGAACAAACTGCAAGCACACCGCTTGATACGGCAATTACTGCACCAATGTCGGGAAATATTTGGAAAGTATTAGTAGAAGAAGGACAAAAAGTTTCTAAAGGCGAAGCACTGTTAATTTTAGAAGCAATGAAAATGGAGACTCAAATCTGTGCATCTCAGTCGGGTATTATAGAACAGCTTAATGTCAAAGCAGGCGATATAGTTACAGCAGGTGATATTTTAATCACCTTAACACTATAACATTTATTCAATATCAATTTTAATCCAAGGGTTTATATGAATATTTATCATACCAGTGAGCAATCAATTATTTGTGTACTTAAACCGCCTGCCGAGCTTGTCAAACAACAACAAATTTGGCAAATGGCAGAGCTTATCCAACAGCTACCCAACGTTGTAGAAATCGTTGTTGGAATGAATAATTTTACGGTATTTCACAATATGCAAGCCGATACCGACTTACTTAAACAACAACTTCAAGAAACGTGGCAAACTCTTTCACAACAACAAAATTCTCGTCAAGGTAAAATCGTTGAAATCCCTGTTCATTATGGCGGTGAATATGGTGAGGATCTTGCCAACGTTGCTGCATATCATCAAACAACACCAGAAGAAATTATTCAACGCCATACTAATGCGGTTTACACCGTTTTTATGATCGGTTTTCAACCCGGCTTCCCTTATTTAGGCGGGCTACCCGAAAACTTACATACCCCACGCCACAAAGTACCCCGTACTCGTGTTCCAGCAGGTTCAGTAGGCATTGGGGGAAGCCAAACAGGAATTTATCCATTTACTTCCCCGGGTGGCTGGCAACTCTTAGGCAAAACTGATCTTCCATTGTTTGATATTACAAAAACTCCCCCAGTATTATTACAAACTGGCGATACCGTTAGATTTATTGTAGAGAGTGTAAAACTATGATTTATATTGTAAATACCAGTGCTTTTGCGCATATTCAAGATTTAGGACGCTTCGGATTACGTCGTTTCGGTATTGGGCATACTGGGGCAATGGACACACTTGCTCTCCAAGCAGGTAATTTATTACTCAATAATGATGAAAATGCACCGGCTATTGAAATAACACTTGGTGGTTTAACGCTTACCTTTGACTGCGATACCCCCTTTTGTTTAACCGGTGCATTATTTGATGCAGATCTAGACGGTACGCCTGTTTACAGCTACTGGCGTTATACAGCTAAAGCCCGTCAAACACTTACAATCAAACGTAGCACAATGGGAAATTATGGCTATTTATGTGTAGCAGGCGGATTTATTGTTCCATCAATCCTCAATTCTTGTAGCACTGATCTCAAAGCTGGCTTTGGCGGATTTGAAGGAAGATTACTCAAAGCCGGAGATAATTTAACCACAGGTAAACGAGACACTTATCTTAGCCCACTAGGCATTGAACCCATTGCATTTACTAATCGTATTTATGCTACGGCATCATCTGAATACCACGCATTTTCTGAAGAAAGCCAACAATGCTTTTGGCAACAAGGTTGGGTATTACAACGCAATAGTAACAGAATGGGCTACCGCTTTGCAGGAGAGCAAATATTAGAGCTAAACACACCGCTTGAGATGCTTTCTTATGCCGCACCGATAGGAACAGTACAAGTTCCTCCTGATGGTCAGCCTATTATTTTAATGGCTGATGCACAAACAACGGGAGGCTATCCCAAAATTGCCTGCGTGATCAATGCCGATTTAGGCAGACTTGCTCAAAACCCTATTGGTAGCACACTCTATTTTGAACAAGTCTCGCACCAACAAGCGGTCGAATACCAACAAAAAAATGCAAATTATCTTGATAACATTCGGAGAATAGTGAATGAAATACGTTGATTTAAATGTCGATCTTGCCGAAGGCTGTGGCAATGATCATCGCTTACTACAATTGGTTACCTCTGCTAATATCGCTTGTGGCTTACACGCAGGGGATTTCAATGAAATGCGTAAGGCAATTTTGTGGGCAAAAGAAAATAAAGTACGAATTGGCGCTCACCCAAGTTTCCCAGATCGAGAAAATTTCGGTCGAACCAATATGCAACTGCCTGATGATGAATTAAAAGCTTGCTTACTGTATCAACTTGGTGCGATTAAAGCCCTTTGTGATGCAGAAAACCTACCAATAAGCTACGTAAAACCTCACGGAGCACTCTATAATCAAGCGGCAAAAGATCCTAAGTTAGCTCATCTCATTGCTGAAACCATTCACCAATTCGATCCGACTTTAAAATTGATGGGATTATCTGGTAGCTTAATGCTAAATGTTGCCAAAGAAGTTGGACTAGACGTTATTGCTGAAGTATTTGCAGATCGTCATTATTTATCAGACGGTTCGCTAGTTCCTCGTAGCCGTCCTGATGCATTAGTTGAAAATGATGAAGAAGCTATTGCCCAAGTCTTACAAATGATAGAACAAAAAACTGTAACATCTGTTGATGGTATCTATGTACCAATCCAAGCCGACAGTATTTGTTTACACGGAGACGGTGCTCACGCTATTGAATTTGCAGAGAAAATTCAGGAAGCACTCTCAGCCAAACATATAACTATCTGTGCCAACTCTCCTCAATAAGAAGGATTATCTTATGTCAAATAATCGTAACGCACTACTCGGTGCTGCATTTCTAATGGCAACTTCTGCCATTGGTCCAGGTTTTTTAACTCAAACGGCAACTTTTACCCAAACATTATTTGCCAGTTTTGGGTTTGTTATTTTACTCTCTATTTTGCTCGACATTGGTGCGCAGTTAAATATCTGGCGGATCATTGCCGTCTCCGAGAAAAAAGCACAAGATATTGCCAATGATGTATTACCTGGTGCAGGCTACTTTCTCGCTATTTTAATTGTAATGGGTGGGCTTGCCTTTAATATTGGAAATGTAGGTGGTGCAGGCTTAGGCTTGAATATTCTTACAGGGCTTTCTCCTGAAACAGGTGCTTTAATTAGCGGTGCAATTGCTGTTGCTGTTTTTCTGTTTAAAGAAGCCAGTAAAATAATGGATCGGTTCGCTCAAATTATGGGATTTATAATGATTGCCCTCACTGTTTATGTTGCTGTGCAATCCAATCCACCATTAGCAGATGTTGCAATTCATACGTTTGTACCAGAAAAATTAGATATTATTGCAATAGTAACATTGGTAGGTGGCACAGTTGGCGGTTACATTACTTTTGCAGGTGCTCACCGCTTACTTGATGCAGGAATTAAAGGAAAGCAATCCCTAAAAGAAGTTAGCAAAAGTTCAACTTCCGCAATTCTAATCGCTTCTGTAATGCGAATTGTTTTATTTTTAGCCGTATTAGGCGTCGTTAGCCAAGGCATTGCCCTTGATCCAAAAAATCCTGCCTCTACCCCATTTTCTTATGTTGCTGGAAATATAGGGCTTATCATTTTTGGTATTGTAATTTGGGCAGCCTCTATTACATCTGTAATCGGTGCAGCTTACACATCTGTTTCTTTTATTACTACCTTTTCACCAAAAATTGAAAAGCATAAAAATATCTGGATTATCGCTTTCATTGTTATTTCAACCTTAGTTTTAACACTCATTGGTAAACCAGCCCAAGTTTTAGTCTTTGTTGGAACATTAAATGGTTTAATTTTACCTATTTCATTAGGGTTAATCCTGCTTGCTGCATATAAAACCAAAATTGTTGGTGATTACAAACACCCTATTTGGCTTACCGTAATTGGTAGCATTGTTGTTATTACAATGGCAATTATGAGTGCAATTACATTATCTCGTTATATCTCCAATTTATTTTAACTAATTTGCAGTTTGCCTCTGTTAGAGGTTAAGATAAAATCACTATCATAAGAAAAGAATAGGAATTTTCGATGAAGACCGTTATTTTATACCTTACTAGAGATGGGCAAACTCGCAAAATTGCAGAACGAATTGCACAAGAAATGCACGGCGAAGTTACCGTACTTTCATTAAAAGAACAACCTAAGATTTCAGCCGAACAACTTATGCAATTTGATCAAGTTGTACTAGGGGCATCTATTCGTTATGGGCATTTTGACCCATTACTAGATCAATTTATTAAACAACACGCAACATTACTCAATCAAAAACAATCTGCATTTTTTAGTGTTAATCTTACCGCTCGCAAAGCAAATCGTAATACCCCAGAAAGTAATACCTATACACGAAAATTACTTGCTCGTATTGATTGGCAACCTAATCTAGTTAAAGTTTTCGCAGGGGCGCTACGCTATCCACGTTACCGCTGGTTTGATCGTGTAATGATTCGCTTTATTATGAAAATAACTGGAGGAGACACCGATACTCGCTACGAATATGAATATACAGATTGGCAGCAAGTTTCACAGTTCGCCAAACAACTTAGTAAGGATAATGAGTAAATTTAGTTAAATATAGTATAAATTTAACAATTATCACTTATAATTCTGCCGTCTGCCTAATACTATTAGGTCTCAATTTTACTTAGATTTAAAAAGGAACATTCTGTGAGTTTATTAAAAGAATTTCGTGAATTTGCTGTGAAAGGCAATGTTGTTGATTTAGCTATCGGTGTTATTATCGGTGGTGCATTTGGTAAAATCGTTTCATCTTTAGTAAGCGATATTGTAATGCCACCTATTGGCTTACTTATCGGCGGCGTAGATTTCAAAGATTTAGCCGTAGTATTAAAAGAGGCACAAGATGGCGCAGAAGCGGTTACTTTAAAATACGGTGCATTCTTACAAAACGTATTTGATTTTATCATTATTGCTATCGCTGTTTTTGCAATGGTAAAACTGATTAATAACCTGAAAAAAGCTCCAGAGCCTGAGCCAGAAAAAGCACCTGAACCAACAACAGAAGAAAAATTATTAACTGAAATTCGTGATTTATTAAAAAATAAATAATTCGGTTAGATAAAAAATGGCACACATCGTGCCATTTTTACTTTTTAACACATTCCAATTATAAAACTCCACAACATTGCTTAAATTTTTTCCCTGAACCACAAATACAAGGTTGCTTCTTAGTGGGTAATGGAACTGTCGGATCAACAAAATACCAACACTCTGCTATCTTTACAAACAGTGATAATTCATGATGAATTTGTATTCCTTCTACTGTTTTAAACAACGCATTAAATTCTACAACACTGTGATTTTTAGAAAAATTTGGTAAATGTTCAATCACTTCTAATCCAGCCCACTGCGTTGTTTCGCTCCATTGTTTCATCATTTGCTGATCTAATAATGACTGCTGGCTTGGCACTGTCGTTTTTACCAAATAATCGATATTTGTTTGAGTATATGCTGAATAACGAGAACGCATTAACTGTTCTGCCGTTACCGGGAGCTTTACATTAAGATGAAAAGGCTGGCAACAATCTTGATAAGCTAATGAAGATTGGCAAGGACATTGTTGGATATTTGACATAAGTAAAAAATTGGATAATCCCACCGCTTGTTAAAAGAAAAAACCTGCGTTTATACGCAGGTTCATAGTAAAATTTATTTTTTTACACGAGTATGTAATCCTTTCTTCTCCAGGTTACGATAAATTAACCACTGCTGGGTAATTGTAATCAGGTTAGAGGTTAACCAATAAAGCACTAAGCCTGATGGAAACCAAAGGAAAAATGCCGTAAATAACACAGGCATAAAAGTCATTACTTTCTGTTGCATTGGATCAGCAACTGGTGTTGGTGACATCTTCTGCAATAAGAACATTGACCCCCCCATTAACAATGGCAGGATATAATACGGATCTTGTGCTGATAAATCGTGAATCCAACCAAAGAATGGAGCGTGTCGAAGTTCAACCGCTTCCATAAATGTCCAGTAAAGAGCAATGAAAATTGGCATTTGCAATACGATTGGTAAGCAACCACCCATCGGGTTCACTTTCTCTTCTTTATACAGCTTCATCATCTCTTGGCTCATACGCTGGCGATCATCACCAAAACGCTCACGCATTTCTTGAATACGTGGCTGTAACATACGCATTTTTGCCATTGAAGTATATTGTGCTTTAGTTAATGGATAAAGAATAGTTTTTACCACAATAGTTACACAGATAATTGCTAGTCCCCAGTTCACCACTAATTTTTGAATATGTGTTAGTAACCAGAAAAGCGGTTTTGCGATAAACCATGCCCAACCATAATCTACAGTTAATTCAAAATTATTAGCCGCTTGCACCATCGCATTTTGATCTTTAGGACCTGTCCATAAATTACTTTTAATAGTTACTTCACTATTTGGTGCAACTTGTGTAAGTGGACCACGATAGCCCATTGTTCCCACACCGTTTGCAGTACGGCTATATAACGTATTCATTGCGTCTTGATCAGGAATCCACGCTGAAACAAAATAATGTTGTAAAATCGCAGCCCAACCAGCTTTAGTATCAATAGAAAGATTATTTTTCGCCATATCATCAAAGCTATACTTTTTATAGTTTACCTCTGAAGATGAGTACGCACCGCCCGTATAAGTTGGCATTGCAAAGTTGCCTGAACTTTCTACTAAGCTATGTTTAAGCTGTCCATAAGGCTGTACTTCTAGGCTTTCTGCTGTCTCATTTTTAATAGTGTAATTAACCGCAACATCATAACTACCACGTTTAAGTGTAAAGGTTTTAGTATAAATTACACCATCTTTCTCAAAAACAAGTGGAACATTCAGTTCATCTTGTCCTTCATTAAGGGTAAATTGATCAGCAGTCGTTTGATATTGGGGTCTACCTGCATTAGTATCAATACCATCTTTCCCCACTAAACCACTTTGAGCAATATATAAAACTTTACCGCTATCTTGTAGCAATTCAAGTGGGGTATTGGAATGGAGTTCGGCATTGAATTTTAATAAATCTGAATCAACAACATCACCACCTAACGTATCTACGGTTAAACGTAATACATCACTTTCGATAGTAATAGTTTTACCTTTAGCTGAATGTTCGGTAATCGGCGAACTTGTATTTGATGAAGCGGGAACATCGCCCGACTGTTTAGCTACTTGCTGTACCTGCTCTTGTTTTTGCGCTTGAATGGCAGGGTCAAAATCCTGCTGCCATTGCGTAAAAATCAAAAATGAGACAAGCAGTAACCCCATAATCAGTAAACTACGATTTGAGTTCATTTTAAGTTCTCTGTGGTTAAAGTGAATGGGGAAACCCCACGAATAGAAAAGTGTTTATTCTAATATAGGTTGCCCAACTATCCAACCAACTTTATACAACAAGATGAGCTTTCTTTACAATTTTTTATGAATTTGGTTAAAAAATTCATAGAATATAAAAATATTATCTTCCATTTTTATCTCCTTATTTCAACCTTTCACCAACAAAAATTTAACAAATATAATTGCTCGTTATCTCTACAAAATTTATTTAGCGAATATTTGATATAGTTCAAAAAATATCGTAACGATCTCCTAGTCAATCTATTGATTTTTGATTACTCTCATAAATGACCAATCAATATATCTTATTGTTTTAATAAGAAAAATTATCATTCTTAATTCACTGTGTGGGAGGCTCTCGTGAGATACGTTAGCAAAAATTTCAAAAATAATCTTACCGTTGTAACTGCAACATTTCTGGGATGTTTATCTTCTGCTTGGGCGCTTGTGCCAGATAAATATGAAGGTCCAAATCCAAATCTTGTGATTGAATCAGTTAATCAAAAATTTGCGGAAAAATACCCGCTACAATATGATTCTTGGGCAGCAACAAAAGAATCCACTGAAGTCATTGATGCACTAAATGAAGATCCCCGTTTGGTCGTACTTTGGGGCGGTTATAGTTTCTCCCATGCTTATAACAAACCACGTGGACATTACTACGCAATCACTGATGTACGCAGTATTTTACGTACTGGTGCGCCAAAAGATGAAAACTCAGGGCCTCAACCAATGGCTTGCTGGACGTGTAAAGGACCTGACATACCAAGACTTATCGCAGAAAAAGGTGAAGATGGTTACTTCGATGCAAAATGGGCAAAATATGGTTCTGAAATTGTCAATCAAATCGGTTGTGCTGACTGCCACGACACTACTTCTCAAGACTTCAAAGAAGGTAAACCCGCATTACGAGTCGCTCGCCCCCACGTTTTACGAGCTTTAGAAAGCATTGGCTGGAAATTCGATCAACTCGATAAACACGGCAAACGTGTCGCTATTTGTGCTAACTGCCACGTTGAATACTACTTTGCTGGAAAAACAAAAGCAGTAACCTTCCCTTGGGATAAAGGTGTTGATGTAGATAGTATTGAAAAATACTACGATGAAATTGAATTTAAAGATTGGACACACTCTTTGTCCAAAGCGCCTATGCTAAAAGCGCAGCACCCAGATTTTGAAATTTGGTCAATGGGTACGCACGGCAAAAATGGCGTCACTTGTATTGACTGCCATATGCCTAAAGTAGAAGCAAAAGATGGTAAAATTTATACCGATCATAAAATTGGTAACCCATTTGATGCCTTTGATTCAACTTGCAAAACTTGCCACGAACAAAGTAAAGAAAGTTTACAAGCTCGAGTAAAATCACATAAAAAAGAGATCAAAGACGTAATGGTTCGCTTAGAAGATCAACTTGTAAAAGCACACTTTGAGGCCAAAGCAGCTTGGGATGCCGGTGCAACAGAAACTGAAATGAAAGAGGCATTAGAAGATATCCGCCACGCTCAATGGCGTTGGGATTACTCTGCAGCAAGCCACGGCGGTTATATGCACGCCCCAGATGTGATTTTACACGTCATCAGCACAGGCTTAGATAAAGCAGCTGAAGCTCGTACAAAAATTGCTCGTGTACTCGCCGCTCACGGCGTAACCAAAGCAATTGAAATTCCAGATATCTCTACTAAAGAAAAAGCACAAGCTGTCATAGGTGTTGATTACGCAAAAATAGTTCGTGAAAAAGAAGAGTTTCTACGCACAGTCGTACCTCAATGGGAAAAAGAAGCGAAGAAAAAAGGTTTACTCCCAGCTGACGCACAAACACCATAAGTTGAGGTTTCTATGAAAAATATCATCTCAAAAGTAGGGCGAATCGCCCTACTACAAGCGGTCGCTTTAGTAGGATTTTTTGCAATTTCATCAACTTCAATGGCAGAAATGCCCCCACAACCAAAATCAATGTGGGAACAAACAGCTGATGATGCAACTATTGTTAAAGATGCTCGCCGTGACCCCAATACTTACTGTGTAAACTGTCATGGGCGTTTTTCTCAATTTGAACATGCAGGAAAACACTTTCACTCCGATACTCTCAGCCCAAACAATGGTAAGCCTTTAACCTGTGTGAGTTGTCACGGAAATATTTCAGAAAATCATCGTAAAGGGGTAAAAGATGTAATGCGTTTCAATGCCCGTGATAAAGCAAAAAATAAAGCCCTTGAACGTTCAGTAACGGAACAAAACCAAGTTTGCTTTGCCTGCCACGAACCAGATAAACTGCGTGAAACATTCTGGGCTCACGATACACATGCAAATAAACTGGCCTGCGTAAATTGCCATAAACTTCACCCAGAGCAAGAGCCAATGAAAGCGATTGCACCTAAACAACGAGTTAAATTATGTGTAGATTGCCACGGCGAAATGCACCGCAGTAAAGTAAATCAATTAGAACAAGCTAAGGATAAAAAATGAGTTGCTCCCGCCGAGATTTTGTATCAGGTGCAGGCGCCTTAGCAGTTGTGGCAGGCACAGTAGGACTTGCCACAAGCTCAATAAGCCTTGCAACTGAAAATAAACCAAAAACAATCCGTTATGCAATGGTACATGATGAAAATGCGTGTATAGGTTGCACTGCCTGTATGGAAGCCTGCCGTGAGACAAATAATGTACCGGAAGGAGTTTCTCGTTTAGAGATCTTACGCAGTGAACCTGACGGAGAATTCCCAAATGTTAAATATGAATTTTTCCGCCAATCCTGTCAGCATTGTTCCAATGCACCTTGCGTACAAGTTTGCCCAACTGGGGCATCATTTATTGATAAATCAACAGGGATTGTTGATGTCCATTCCGATCTGTGTATCGGCTGTCAATACTGTATCGCCGTTTGTCCTTATCGAGTACGGTTTATTCACCCTGTAAAAAAATCAGCTGATAAATGTAATTTCTGCCGTGATACCAATTTAGCCGCAGGTAAACAGCCCGCTTGCGTAGAAATCTGCCCAACACAAGCACTGACTTTCGGCGACTTAAACGATCCAAATAGCCTAGTTTCACAAAAAATTCGTAAGAATGAAACTTACCGCACGAAAGTAGCACTCGGTACAGATCCAAATCTTTACCACATTCCATTTAAGTCTGGGGAGGACAAACGATGAATAACTATGTCGCTTTTCATACTCCCAATTTAGTTTGGGATTCGACGATTGCTATTTACCTCTTCCTGCTAGGTGTAGCCTCGGGTGCAACGTTATTGGCCCTTATCTACAAACATACTCATAAATTAGCTGATCCAAGTAAAAATTGGCTTATTCGCAGTGCTGCAGTAATAGCTCCAAGTTCTGTTATGATCGGCCTAACTTTGCTAATTTTTCACTTAACTAAGCCTTGGACATTTTGGTACTTAATGTTTAACTACCAGTTCCATTCGATAATGTCGATGGGTGTAATGATGTTCCAACTGTATATGAGCGTTATATTTTTATGGATAGCCATTACCTTTAAAGAACTCATTGCAACACTCATTCATCGTTTTATTCCAGCGTTTAAATTTGTAAATAGCCTGATTAATTTCGCAGCAAAATTTATCTCCCTGATTGAGATATTACTGTTTATATTAGCAATCTTACTTGGGGTTTATACGGGATTTTTGCTGTCTGATTTAATCAGCTACCCAATGTTAAATACGCTTTGGCTACCTGCGCTATTTTTAGCATCGGGTACATCATCAGGAATCGCAGCGCTGTTAATTGCCCTACTTGTTGTTGGAAAACTTTCTCCCCATTCTAAAGAAATCCATTTCCTACACAAATTGGAAAAGCCTACGGTAACAGCCGAAATTCTGCTTTTAATTGCATTCTTTACCAATCTCTACTTAGGCGGCGGACAAAAAACAGTATCAGTAATAAATGCTCTCAGCGGTTTCTGGGGAACAATCTTCTGGGTAGGCGTCGTTGGCATTGGTATTCTCTTACCACTTGTTACCAATTTACTTGCCAATGAAAAACTAAAACACCAAAAAGCCTTTATCCTTTTCCTGGCGACTGCAGGTTTAACTGGTGTTATCTGTTTACGTTATTTCATTCTCTACGCAGGACAACTCACTATCGCCTAGCCTTATACAAACACACAAGCGGTTAGATAATGCAAAAATTTGCAAAATCTAACCGCTTGCATTTTTTTATGAAGAATAAAATGCTAAAGTAAGCAAAAATTTCATCATACAAGGCAATTAGCAAATGGTAAAAAATGAACTGCTTATTAAGCTTTCCAATGGTTTAAGCCGTTTACTCGGTAATCTCGTAAAAATTTCAAGCTACGGCTTTCACGCCATTTTCCCTAAAAAACGTTTTACTATTCCTGAATTTAGCCCTGCTAAATTACACTCAAACCGCCCTACTCGTATCAATAAAACTATTTGGCAAACAAATTATAGTAACCGAGTTACCCTTCCCGTCTACTGCAACTATTTATTTAATCGATTATTATCATTAAGCTATGATTACCGCTATGTCAGCACCGAAGCCCGAGAAGAATATATTAGAGCAAATGCTGATGAACGAACCTTTGAAGCATACAGTAAACTCACCGATGGCGCAGCTCAAGCCGATTTTTGGCGAATTTTCACCCTCTATAAAGAAGGTGGAATTTATATGGATATTGATGGCCATCTTGTTTGGGCGCTGTCTGCTATTATTGGTGAAAATGATAGCGAAGTTGTCATTACCCGCCGTGATAAATACACCAATTTTTTCCTTGCCAGTGAAAAAGGTAATCCATTTTTAAAAGATACTTTAGAAATTATCATTGATAATATTGAGCAACGCCGTATTAATGGGGGCGTATTTAGCTTAACGGGTCCAACCACCCTAAATATTGCCTTAGAAGGTAAACTAGTAAATAGCCGTCGAGATAAAATTACCTGTGCTCAAGGCACATTTACTAACGAATATTTCCAATATATGGATAAAAAACGAGGCAAATGGAACCACGCTAAAAATGAGGATCTATTGAAATAATACTATGAGAAAACTATTGCCCTACACTTTAAGTACCCTCGCACTCGCGCCACTGATGGCTGAAAGTGCTGTTCAAACAGCAGAAAATTCTTTGCAACAATTTCAACAACAAAGCCGAGATCAGCTCAATCAAATTCAGCAATCTCGCCAGCAACAATGGGTTAAGCAACACCAGTTTCAATCTACAAATTCTACGGCATCGACGGCAGATTTTTCCACTGCTTGCTTACCTTATACGGAATTAAAATTAGTCGGTTTTCATTTAATTGATCCTACCCCTTTTGCCCCCCAAAAAGGCGAATGTTTAAATGAAAACCGTTTAAATCAGCTAAGTAAAGCCATTACTGCTGCCTATTTAAAACAAGGCTATATTCATAATCCATTCCATTTTGAAGATGACCAATCTGGAGCTTTAACCCTGCGTGTGATAGAAGGTAAAGTAACTAAATTAACCACCGACAGCCCGTTATTAAATTTGGATATGTTGTTCCCTAATATAATCGGGAAGCCATTAAAAGTCGAAGTGTTAGATCAAGGTCTAGATCAAGCAAATAAAATGGCAGGAAGCTCCGTAAGTGTTGATGTTTTGCCCGCTAAAAATGGTGATATTGAGCTTGCTTTTGTGAATAAAGATCCTAAACGAGTAACGGGGGCAATTAAACTCGACAATACCGCCAGCAAAATTTACCACCGCTGGCAAACCAAGTTTGCACTGAATATCGATAGCCCTTTAGGCTTATCTGATAGCCTCTACCTTTCTGGCAGCCATACACTTTCTTCACGCTCACAATTTAGCCGATCCCTGACGTTATTCCATAGCTTGCCCTATGGCAAATTAAGTGTGAATAGTTTTCTCTCTTTCTCTCAATTCCAAACACAGGTGAAATTACCCCACAATAATGTGGAACAGAAAGGAAGAACTTGGCAAGCGGGGTTAAAATTTGATTACTTATTACACCGTGGGCAAAATCATATCACCACCGCAGGCGTACAATTAGAGCGTATCCATAGTAAGAGTTTATTTGATAATAGCCTGCTGAACTTACAAAGCCCGACACTTACTACCGTTCAAACTAACCTAAACCACTTACAGCTCTTTGAAAATGCGTCTTTAATGTTCGATCTCAGTTATGAACGAGGTTTAAAATGGTGGAATAGCTGGGCAAACAAGGGGCGAGATCAACCTGAAGGGCAGTTTAATAAATGGAATGCTAGTCTTCAATTTGATAAATATACAGCGTGGCAATCGCAAATTTTTAAACAAACTCACCGCTTGAATGCTCAATACAGCCATAACTATCTTGCTGGAATTAAACAAAATGATTTGCTCGGACGTTATGCCGTTCGAGGGTTTAATGATTTATCACTCTCTGCAGAAAAAAATGCTGTGCTACAAAATACCTTTTCGTGGATAAAAAATTACCAACAATGGCAATTTGAGCCTTATCTACTTTTAGATATGGGGATTCAAAAAGAAAATTCTCCACACGCTAATAGCCAACGAGCGTTAAGCTATGGCACAGGGATTAAGTTACAATATAGCAAACTCTCCGCCCAACTAGAATGGGCAAAAGGGCGTTTATTCAGAGTAGATTTACCTACCCGAAAAGAAAACACACTTTATGCAGGTCTTAGCTGGTATTTTTAATGAGAATTATTTATTAAAATCTTAAATAACCATAAAAATTTTGTGATCTAGATCACATTTTTACTAACTAATCCCTACTTTTATGTAAATTCCATTCACAGTGTCTCTAGCTCCTTTAGAATACGGAGACATACTACCTTAATCAAATAGGCTATTACTTTTGTTATCGTTTCCATTGATATTATTGGGAAGTGTTTACAAAAATAATTGCCTATTTTTATCCCTATTGATAAAAATAAAAGGACACTCTATGACAACAAAATTCACACTATCTACTTCAGGTAAAATTGCTGCTGCACTAGCTCTTTTTTACGGTTGCACCATTCCTTCTGCATTTGCGGATATCCAATCTGCTGATAGCCATACACAAATTCAACGCATTGCAGGTGTTGAAGTTATTAATATTGCAAAACCCTCAGAATCAGGCTTATCACATAATAAATACAATAAATACAATGTAGATACAAAAGGTGCGGTACTCAATAATGCCCTAGTAGATGGGAAATCTGTACTTGCAGGAAAATTAAATAAAAATAGTCAATTAGAGAATAAAGCAGCAACCGTCATTTTAAATGAAGTGGTTAAACGTCGTAGTCGTTCTACATTAGCAGGGAAACAAGAAATTTTCGGACAACAAGCGGATTATGTATTAGCCAACCCAAATGGTATTAGCTGTGATGGCTGTGGATTTATCAATACACCAAGAGCCTCATTAGTAGTAGGAAAACCAATCGTTACAGAAGGAAAGCTAACGGGCTACCAAGTTTCTGGTGATAAACAACTATCTACCTCAGGCAAGATTACGCAATCAGAGTCTGAGCAATTAGACTTTATTGCACCAACCATCAATATTTCAGGTGACCTTTCCGGTGGGAAAATCAACGTCGTAATGGGTAACAATACTATCCATCGTGATTCACAAGGTGTATTAACAGTTCAAAAGTCTGGACAAAGTATCCTAGATGGAAAAATTGCAGGCAGTATTCAAGCTGGACGGATTCGTATTCATTCCACAGATGATTTCGCCACGCTCCATATGCAAGGTGCAACCTTAGCAAGTAAAGATATGGTAATCAGTGCAGGTAATGCCAAAGTTGATGGTACTATCACTGAGCAGTATAACCGTAGAGATGATGTTTGGTTTGATAATAAGACAGGGGCAAAAGTTGTTGCAAGCCGAACAACAAATAATGGAACTTATAAAAAATCTAAGATTCAATCAGATAAATTAACATTCCAGGTAAAAAATAAATTAACCTTAACTGGTGCAGATATTGATGCCAAAGTAGGTGAGCTTGCTGCGGGTGAGATTAAATTCGGCACACAAAGAACCGAAGATTACCTACGCATTGGCAAAGACCAGACAAAGGGACAATGGCTCAGACACGAAGTTGATGATGATAAACAACAAACTATTCACCGCACAACACTCAATGTTGATAACTTACGTTTAATCGCAAACGAGGGAAAAATAAGTGGGGATGCAGTTAAAATCAATACAGCAAGCGGTTTGATTTATGGAAAAAATGGTATTGATTTAAAAGGTATTTCACAAACTCGTGTTTCAAATTCAATCGCTGATTTCAAACTGGAAACTGCACGTTTAAAAACCGGACATAGCTATCAAAATGCGGAAACATCAGAATTAATTCAGTCTGAATTAAATATTAAAGATAAACTCATTCTTGCAGGGCAAGGAGATATTACACTAGCCGCAGTGAAAGGAAATATCGATGGTAAACTGTTAATCAAGAATACAGGTAAAACCACATTCACTACTCAGGCCGTACAAAATACCTATAAGTTAGATGATCAACAAAAATTCTGGGGAGGGATTGCTGGCTCTAAAACATTGGGGAAAGGACGTACTGAAAATGTGCAATATGGTTCAGATTTTACAATTAAAGGCTTTACCTATATTGATTCACAAGGTGCACAAATTAAAGGTAGTCGTTTATTAGCCAGTGAAGGCTATATCAATGCCAATAAACATAATATTGACATCGATAGCGCAATGAACCAATTAACGGAACATTCTAATCAACGCACAGGTACTATTTTCGATATTACCAAAGAACGCAAAAATAGCTTTTCACATATATCAACTTCCCAAGGTTCAGAGATCAAATCTAAAACCAATTTAGCGTTAATAAGTGAGAAAGATTTAAACGTAATCGGTAGCCAAATTAGCGCATTAGGTGTCCTTTCTTTAGGCATTAAAGGAGATACTAATCTCTCTGCTGCTGAAAATTATATCCACAAAACGGAGCATCAATCGGGTTTTAATTTATCGGCTAAAGTGGAAAAACCAACAATTACTCTTGATGAAAAACCAATTATTGATGGCGTAGTAAATGGTATTAAAGATCAGAATTTAACGGCTGACTCTGCCACAAATTTACTCAAAAATAATCTAAAATTTAATGTAGAAGGTAGTGCAACGCTAGGTATTTACGACAAAAAACAAGAGAGCCACGCCACTACACATACCTCAACAACGATTGAAGGGAAATCCGTAGAGATCGCTACTGATAACCTAAACGTTACAGGCAGTAATGTAAATGCGACAGACGGTGATTTAACTATTAAAGCAAATAATGTAAATACTGAGGCTGCTTTAGATCATTTAACAAAAAATGAGAAAGAAGCGACCGCTGGTATCACAGGTAAAGTTCAGCTAACAGAAAACTCATTAACAGGATCAGTTAATGTTGGTATTCAACATAAAAACCAACAAACAGATACACAAACAGCCCAAAGTAGCACATTGAAAGCAAAGAACAATCTCAATATTCATGCAAATACCATTACGCATAAAGGTTCACAGCTTATCGCAGGAAATAATGTAAATGAAAATGCAGAAAATATTGATCATACAACAGCTCAAAACTCAACTCATACTAAAACACAAAGTATTGATACTGGTGCGACACTAAAAGTCTCTGTCGATAAAGAAAAAATGCTTAGTGGTAGTACAGAAATTTCTGCTGAAGGCAATAAACAAACCAGCCAAACTGTTAATCACCAAACTACAACCATTCAAGCAGGCAATGATATTGCAGTAAAAGGTAAAAATTTAAACGATAACGCAACCCAATACCAAGCTGGTAACAATATTAATGCAACTTCACAAAATCATAATGCCAATGCAGTATATGATCAAAAAAATAATCAAAGTACCTCTGCTGGAGCACATGTTGGCGTTGATGTTAGCACAAAAGATATGCAAACTTTTGATGTTAAGGCAAATATAGGGGGTAAATATCAGCAAGATAAATCCTCTTCATCAACCGCACAAAAAGCAAATTTCAATGCGGGAAATAATATTGCAATAGACACACAAAAATTTAATAGCCAAGCTGATCTACAAGCAGGTGGTAACGTTGATGTAAATGCAACAGAAGAAGCCAACTTTAATCAAGCAACAAATAATAAAACTCACTCTGGCGGTGGCTTTAAAGCAAATGTTGGTGCTGGAGCTTTAGTTGTTCCACAAGCTAATGCTGCCATACCATCTTTAGACTTTGACGTTTCAGCAAATGGCAATAGCGGACAATCAGAAAATGCGGTAACCTCAACGATTAAAGGAAAAAACATCGCTATTACTAGCGAAGGGACGACAACCTTACAAGGCACAAATATTCATGCTGAACAAAATGCGAATATTGCAGGTAATAAGGTAAATATTGAAGCAGGACATAGTAGCGTTAAAGAAGCAAATGGTAACGTTTCTGCTGGCGTTGGAATTGGCAGTGAATTATCTAGCTTAAAATTAAATCTTGGCGTGCAAGCAGAACATGAAAATAGTAATTCACATACTACAAGTAATGTAATTGCCCAGAATCTAAGCATTACCTCTAAGCAGGGAACAAAACTACAAGGCACTAACGTAGAAAGTACGAATCTAAATCTTGACACGGGTAAAGGTAATTTAGATCTAACAGCAACGAACGATCATACCAGTAAAACCAATGTCGGTATCAATCTCTCACTCAGTGGCAAAATAGACGATAAACAGTGGAAACCAAATTCAGGATCAGCAGGTCTTAATGTAAATGTTATTCGCAATGAAACACATACAGGTACATCAATCAATAGCCAAAACACTCACTTAAATGTAGGCAATGATACCAATGTAGTGGGTAGCCAACTCACTAGTGAATCTACTTCAGGCACAGTATATGGCAATGTAAATTTACAAACACTATCAAATAAAATCAGCGAAACAAATGTGAGTTTATCTGCAAATGGTAGTGGTAAATTTGCCCCGTATCAAAAAGATAAATGGCAAGAAAGTGCTAAAAAAGATTGGGATAATGGCACAATCGCAGGCGTAAAAGCAGGTATCAAAGCAAAAGTACATGTTAATAAACAAGCGACTAATCAAAAAGCTGAGTTTATCCATAAAACACGTCAGCCAACAATTAAAGGTAGTGTAAAAAATCTTAGAGTACCATCAGAACATTCTCGTCAAATTGCGTTCTCTACTAACTCCAATACACGCCTTAAAGAGATGATGAATAAAGCAATTAATGCACATCAAACAAGAAAATAGCGATCTTCTAATTTAAAATTAGATACTAATTAAAAAAATAAAGTAGCACATATTTTGTGCTACTTTTCTTTTAGATTTATTTTCCATTCGCTTTAACTTTACAAAGTTTTTGAGAATCTCACCGCTTGCAAGCCAAATTCCAAAGGTAATACAATGAAAGATCTAATAAAAAAGGAGGAAATTATATAATTTCCCCCTTATATTACCCACTTATTTTACTTCACTGTAATACGTGCAAACTTACGCTTACCAACTTGATATACAGCCGTACCTGTTTGAATAACTAATTTTGAATCTGATACTTTTTCACCATCAATTTTCACTCCGCCCTGATTAACAGAACGAATAGCTTCTGAAGTAGATGAAACTAACCCTGCTTCTTTTAATAAATTAGCAAGTCCCATACCACTCTCAAAGGTAAATTCGGGCATCTCATCAGGTATTGCACCTTTTTGGAAACGGTTGATGAATTCTTGTTCTGCGGCATTTGCTGCATCATCAGAATGAAAACGAGCAATAATTTCTTTCGCTAATAAAATTTTCACATCTCGAGGATTTTTACCATTTTCTACATCTGCTTTAAGTTGTGCAATTTCTTCAAGCGGTCGGAAGGAAAGCAAATTATACCAATCCCACATTAGTTCATCAGAAATAGACATCACCTTACCAAACATTTCGCTCGGCGCTTCCGTTACCCCAATATAGTTACCTAGGGATTTAGACATTTTTTTCTCACCATCTAAGCCGACTAATAATGGTAACGTCATCGCCACTTGTGGCTTCTGCCCTGCTGATTTCTGCAATTCACGCCCAATCAATAGATTAAAAGTTTGGTCTGTTCCACCAAGCTCAACATCTGCCTGTAAAGCAACTGAATCTTGCCCTTGTAGTAGCGGATAAATAAATTCGTGGATCGCAATCGGTTGATTATTACCAAAACGTTTTTTGAAATCATCACGTTCTAACATTCTCGCTACTGTATAATTAGATGCAAGGCGAATCATACCCTCTGTACCTAATTGAGATAACCACTCAGAGTTAAATACAATACGAGTTTTCTGTGGGTCAAGAATTTTAAAAATTTGCTGTTTATAGGTTTCCGCATTACGCAAAACATCTTCACGAGTAAGAGGCGGACGTGTACTATTTTTCCCAGAAGGATCGCCCACCATACCCGTAAAGTCACCAATTAAGAAAATTACCTCGTGACCTAATTGCTGGAATTGGCGTAATTTATTTAATACAACGGTATGCCCCAAATGGATATCTGGTGCGGTTGGATCTGCCCCAAGTTTGATCCGCAACGGACGGTTTTCTTTTAGTTTTTCAATTAAATCCGCTTCAGAGTAAACATCTTCTACCCCACGCTTTAGTTCCGCAAGGGTCATTTCAAGAGATTGAGTCATTGATTTTCCTTAGTTTTAATGAGCTTAATATATGAATTATTATAACGGAACTAATAAAGAATGCGAACAATCAGGCATTACTTGTTTTTCAACATTTCGTTCATTTCAATAAGCAAGCTATTTTCTCGTTTTAAATTCTCAATTAACTCATCTTTATGAGAAAGAATAAGTTGCAAACGCTGTATTTCTAACGCTAAATCACCACCTGCAATTGAAAAACAAGAGTTAGTAAAAGTGCTATTATTAGCCGAGTTATTAAAGTTTATCTGAGCATCTTCGCCATAAGACAATAACTCAATCATATCTATTCCAAAAACTTCCGAAATCTGTTCTAACCTACCCAAATTAGAACGAGTATCCCCACGTTCAATTTTGGCATATCCTTGAGTAGACATACTTAATTTATGTGCCATATCTTCTTGTGTCCATTGACGACTTTCTCTTAATTGACGGATTTTTTCATTTGTTTTCATAAACAATACTTTTTAGATAGGTTTAGTGATTTTTTAGGAATGCTAAGTTTATAAGTTGTTGATTGTAACATAATCTATAAAAACAGCATAATTAAGGGCATCATATCAAATTTCATATCCAAATATATGTTAATGCTAAAAGAAATTAATCAGTTAACTACATATCTTCCTATTGGAGAAGAGCAAAATAATATATACTCAATTATTAAACATAGAAATATAGAATGGTTATGCCACTTTACTCCAAGACAAAATTTAGAAAATATCAAGAAAGCAGGATTAAAATTAAGAAATCATTTAAATTCTAATGATATCATAACAGATGATAGTAGATTTGATCGCTATTGTGATGCCATCTGTCTCTCTATTAGTAAACCCAATAAATGGATGTTTAATAAGAAACAAGAACTCGGCTTTGATTTATGTTTGCTTATTATCAATCCAGCAATCTTATACCGAAAAAAATGTATCTTTTATCCCCATAATGCTGCAACAAAAAGTTATCGTAATACTGATTTAGAACAGCTTATAGGGGCTAGCTCTTTAGAAAATTTATTCGCTAACCCTATCACCTATCAAAAATCAGGACATGGACCACAATCTATTTATAGATATGAATATTTAGAAGAATGTGAAACAACATCAGATCAAGCAGAAGTACAATGTTTAGAAAATATTGAGCCTATTTATATTGATCATATTATTGAAGATAATATTCCTCTAACTTATCAAGAAATTTATAATTTTATTACACAAAAAAAACTTGAAGAACAACGTAAATTAGAACAACAACGTAAATTAGAACAACAACGTAAATTAGAACAACAACGTAAATTAGAACAACAACATAAATTAGAACAACTATTAGAAACAAATAGTGGCTGTTCAGATATTTTCATTCTTATCGCTATAGCTACTATAATTATAATTCTATTATAAGTATAGGAAAATTTATGACAACAAAAAATATGGGAATTGCAACTCGCCCGATATTTATTCCTAATAGAGAGACCCCTGGCGTTATTGAACAAGAAATAACATTTGATTGGTATATGGGAATGAGTACAGAAGTTCGTAAACGCTCAATAATCAGTTTACATAATAATGCTAGCCTAGTTGGATATAAAAAAATATTAGAAGCATCAAGTAAATCTGAACAATCTATCGGTATTCAATTAAGTGCTTTTTTTCTTAAAAATATTAAAGGATATCCCGTTGAAAATCTATTCCAAAGTAGTAAAGTATTTGAAAATGGTGGTCCTTATCGTGATTTATTAACCGTTACACCAAGAGAGGCAAAAAAAGATCAACGACTCAAAGAAAGTGGGGATTTAATAGAATTTAAATTTAATAATAAAAAATATCCTCTAGAACCAAAAAGTTTATTTTATGATTGGCTCTATATAAATGTTTTATTTTCTAATAGAAATTTAAATTTAAGAGAAGACTTCTTTGAAATGAAATTTGATGCAATTAGTGATATTGAATTTAACCCTAAAAAATCATTTAATTGTCAAGCTAGAACACTTGCGTTATGTATATCTCTTTATGAAAATGAAAGTATTCAAGATTTTATCGAAGACCCAATTCAATTCTCTCGGGAATTTAACTTGTATAAATATGAAGAAGTAGATAACAAAAAAGATAACTCTAATCATTCTTTTGATTTCTAGCAGAATTATTATCTCACTTTTCAAAATAAAAAAGCGCCGCATTTTGTGGGGGAATGCGGCGCAAGAGTTGGAGTGATTACCTATTATTTTTGAAGTGATTAAATGATAATAATTATCATTTATAAAATCAACAAAATTTACAATCCTTACAAAATAGCAATTATTGATAACTAATGCCTTTTATTAATCTATCCTTTAATCCATCAACTAACGGCTATTTCTTAAATAAACTCGATAATTCGCACTTTCTGGCGTAGGTTTTGCTAAATTCATTTCTGTTTTAGAACGAGGCTCTACCCAAAAATTATGCCAAGGGGTGCGCTCACTAGGATCTAACGTTTGGGTTACACCTTGTTCATCATACCAAAATAATTTGTATTGAACATTTAAAGGCTGTGCGGTTAAATTTGCTACTCTGAGTAAAAAAGGCTCAGCAGTAACGTTCACCTGCTCGGCTAAAGGTAATTCCATATTCACAATCGGTTTCGTACCAGAAGGCAAATAACTCGTAGGATTATTTGAACAAGCGGTAAGAAAAGCACTAAAAAGTGCGATAAATGCAAAATTTTTTTTCATCTTATTTCGCCAACATTTTTCCAAGTGGCTCACCGCCTACTAAGTGTAAATGAATATGAAAGACTTCTTGTCCACCATTTTTATTGCAATTCATAATGACTCGATAGCCATCTTGAGCTATTCCCTCTTGCTCTGCAATTTTTGCTGCCACCGTAAATAGTCGTCCTAAAATGAGTTCATCTTCGTGAGTAACGTGGTTCAATGTCGGAATAAATTTGTTTGGTATAATCAAAATGTGTACGGGTGCTTGTGGGGAAATATCTCGAAAGGCTGTGACTAAATCATCTTGATAAACAAGCTCTGCAGGAATTTCTTTACGAATAATTTTACTAAAAATAGTTTCTTGATAATCGGTTAAATCAGTTTGCATATCGGTTTCCTTCTATAATAGAGATACAAGCGGTTTGATTGTCTAATTTTTTTGCTTATTTTGCAACTTTATCGCCACAACCAACGAGGTACACGTTGCTGATAATGCGTAAAACGCTTACCAAATTTCTGCATTAGTATTTTTTCTTCAGGGATAATTTGAAATTTGGTTAAAATACAGCCAAAAAACCATACATTCACTAATGCTAATACATTTCCCAACCATAATGCCAACGTAATCAATAAACAAGCAAGCCCTATATACATTGGATTACGAGTAAAACGATAAATACCGTGAATAACAAGTTCAGTGGTTTTATTCAGGTCAAGGGGATCAACCGTTGTCCTTTTTTGATGAAAAGCAACTATCCCCAAAAAACTAACTGCTATGCCAAATATGGCAAAAATAACCGCCAAAAAGCGATAGAATATAGTCGGTTGAGTTATATTGGGAAAAATAAAAATAATTACAGAAAAAAGCAAAAACAATATAGGTGGGGGAATTTTTATTGCCATTATTTATCTCCGCCAAGAATTAAATGATGTAGAGGAATATCCCAAGACTCCACAGGTAAGCTCTCTACCTGTTGAAAATGGTGTGCAAGCCCAACACGAGTTACATTTGGCATTTGAGCCAACGTTCTATCATAATAACCGCCCCCCACTCCAAGCCGATTTCCCTTCTTATCACAAGCGACAAGAGGCACGAAAATCATCTCTAGCTCATTAGGTGGAATAATATTTCTGATATCTAATCTCGGTTGCAAAATACCAAAACGGTTTCGTTGTAACCTAGACTGCTCTTCAAATTTTAAGAAAAGCAACTGACGGAAAGCAAACGGATGCAATACCGGCAAATAAATATTTTTACCTTGCAAACGCAAATGCTCTAGCAAAGCAAGCGGTGAGATTTCACCATTAAATGGTAAATATAAAGCAATATTATTGGCTTGATAATGCGTAACAAGTTGTTGAGCTTGTGGGACAATTTGTAGCGCTGCTTGTTGCTGTTGGGTATCAGAAAGGGATAAACGTTTCAGACGCATTAAATTGCGTATTCGATGAGATTGAGAATAATAAGAATTCTGCATAAAGCCCCGAAGTGCCGCTGTCGGTAGTGGTCCTTGAACCAAATGGTTCAAGGGAGTCAAACATAATCGTTTTTAGGCTTCTCGCAAGCGAGCCTGCTCACCAACAATCAAGGGTTCAACTCAAGGAGTTAAAATTATCGGCTCAGGGACGTAACCTATAACGAACACTTCAGGTGATTCGCATACTAACGGAATTTAAATCGTTTTCCTAGTAGTCGATGCCATAAAATAATAAAAATTATTCTATTCGTTATGTTCTTGACCAATTACCATACTCTTAATATCCGTTGACTGAAATTTTTCCAACGAACTATCCAACTGTTTTACACAAGCCATCAATACATTTTTGTTCTCTAAATTTTTACGCTGTTCTTGTTCCAATTCATAATTTAAATTTAATGCAACAATAGAGAGAACTTTTTCTAGCTGAATAATCCCAGATTGTTCTTTCAATTCCGCCACTCGCTCTTCCAAACGTTGTGCTGATGCTAATAAAAATTCCTGTTGCTCAACAGGACAATAAAGACGCAAAACTTGTCCAAAAAGGGATAATTCAATATTATTCTTTGACATTATGGGGAAATCCTCACCAAAACGAAAATTTTTGCTATTATGCCACTCTTTAACTAAATCACAAATCCAAACTATGGCTATTTTACAACCGAACGAATTTAAACAGCTCATTAACGAGTTGCATATTGATTATACTCCTGCTGAATTTCACGGCTTTTTAAGTGGCTTAATCGCAGGTGGCGTACAAGATGAATCGTGGAAAACTCTAACGTATCAATTTACCAATGATGGGCATGCATTTTCACAAATTCCCCTTACAAAACTGAACGAATTTTATAAGCAACTTAATGAAAATTTTGACGAAGCCAATACACTTTTTTCTATTTGGCTACCGCAAGATGAAAATGGATTTACCCTTGCTGATAGTATCGCTGAATGGACAAGCCACTTTTTACTTGGCTTAGGGCTTGCTCAACCTACTTTACAACAAGAAACTGATGAAGTTGGTGAAGCAATTGATGATCTTGATGAAATTACTAAACTTGGCTACAACGAAGACGATAATAACGAAGAACTGCTTGAAGCAGGTGAAGAAGTTACTGAATACCTGAGAGTCATCGCACTCTTTTTACACAGCCACTTCGCCAAACCTAAAATGGCTGAAAAACCAAAAGTACATTAAGGCTAAATAACTTGAACTATTGAACAGCAATTTAACCCAATGAGGAAGCCGAGCAATGAACCAATACGAAAAATCGCAATGGGCATTTGGTATGACGCCAAATACTCTTGTTAATCTCGTTGTTGCAGGGGAAAAAACAGCGACTTGTTCAGGCAAATTATTTTATACCTTAGAAAATGAGCCACTTCCAACAGTTACAGGCAAAACAGAAATTATTTTAGACGCTCAAGGTAACCCTGTTGTAGAAATTCAAATAACAGACGTTTTTGTAGAAAAATTCGGCAAAGTTCCCGAAGAATTTGCACTAGCAGAAGGCGAAGGTGATTTCGCATATTGGCGAGCAATTCATCAGCAATTTTTTAATCAACAGATTCAATCAAGTTTACCTTTGACTGAACAATCTCAATTTGGCATTGAAAATCAGCAGGTTACAGATGATTTTGAAGTAGTTTGCGAACGTTTTCACGCTATCAAGATTTATCCAAAAACCTATCAGCAATGGCTTGAATTTGCACAACAGGCACTACTTGAAAATGCCGAAAAAGATCCGTATCTCAATCCCAAAACCGATGCAAATTTACTGCTACAAGCGGTTACTAAACGGTCAAAATCTGCTATTTTTGCCTTTAATGATACAATCTTAACAGAAAATGAATTACGCCAGCTTGCACAGAAATTAGCCCGCCGAGCCAAAGGTGAACCAATGGCATATATTTTAGGTGAGAAAGAATTTTGGTCATTACCCATAATGGTATCGCCCGTCACCCTCATTCCTCGCCCAGATACAGAACGACTAGTAGAAATTGCCCTAGAAATAGCATACAAGCGGTTGGATTCTCAATCTTTTTTACATATTCTCGATCTTGGCACAGGTACTGGTGCTATTGCCCTAGCTCTTGCGAGCGAGCTAGGAAATAAAGCTGAAATTTTAGGGATCGATAAACAGCCTGAAGCCGTTGCGTTAGCGAAAAAAAATCAGCAAGCATTAGGACTTAATAACGTATATTTTAAACAAGGTAATTGGTTTGATACCTTGCAAAATGAGCAATTCGACCTTATTGTAAGCAATCCGCCGTATATTGATGCACAAGACTGCCATTTAAATAAGGGTGATGTACGTTTTGAACCCCTCTCTGCCCTGATTGCAGATGAAAAAGGTACGGCAGATTTGCAAAAAATAATCAAAAACGCACCGCTTTACCTAAAAAATAACGGCGCATTAATTTTAGAACACGGCTGGCAACAGGCTCATTGGGTTCAACACACTTTTAAACAACATCAATGGCATAATATTCAAACCGCTCAAGATTATGGCGGTAACGAGAGAGTAACGTGGGCAATATGGACGAGATAATTTTTCCAACAACATTAATGAAAAAACAACGTATAGATTTACAACGATTTTTATATAAAGAGCTTATTCGGCTCAGTATGCTCGTTGATGAAGATTTATCTGAATCACAAATTCGAGGCTTAATATCATCACTGACTAAAAAAGCAAAATCCGTCGTAACGGGTGAAAAAAGTGAAGAACGTATTGAACAGCTTCTGCAATTTTTTTACCAACAGCAGGGCTTTCACTGCGACTACGCAGAATATTTTTATACGGATAATCTCTTAATTCACAAAGTATTACGCCAAAAACGGGGAATGCCTGTCTCACTTGGAGCAATTTTACTCTATTTAGCAGCAACACTAGATTTACCCCTTTATCCCGTAAATTTTCCAACACAGCTTGTGATCCGAGCTGATATTATCAACGCTCAAGGACGACAAGAAACACGTTTTATCAACCCTTGGGACGGTAGTTATCTTCCGTTTGAAAAAATGGAAAAATGGTTAGAAGGGGAAATGGGTTACGGGGTGGAACTTGGGCGTGAGTTTTTGCGTATCGCTGAACAAGATGAATTATTAGAACGCTTAGAAACCGTGTTTAAAATGGCACTGACTCGTGAAGGAAAATACCCTGAAGCATTGCGTTTGATTGAGTATCGTCTCATTTTTGAACCTGATGATCCGTATGAAATTCGAGATCGAGGAATGGTACTTGCCAGTATGGATTGCTTCCACGCCGCTTATGATGATCTCAGTTATTTTATCGATCAATGCCCTGATGACCCTTCTGCTACAATTTTAAAATTAGAAATCGTAGGGCTAGAAAAACAGAGCAAAGCCAATTTATTTCATTGATCTTCACGATCTTTATACTTATTTAATAGTTATCACCGCTAATTAGCAAGGATCTTTTATGAATCAAAAAACTATCCGTCTCGGAAATATTGAAATTGCCAACAATAAGCCTTTTGTACTTTTTGGTGGTATGAATGTGCTAGAAAGCCGTGATATGGCAATGACCGTTTGTGAAAAATATGTTGAAATTACCCAGAAATTAGGCGTGCCGTATGTGTTTAAAGCCTCATTTGATAAAGCAAACCGCTCATCTATTCACTCTTACCGTGGACCAGGAATGGAACAAGGGTTAAAAATCTTCCAAGAGTTGAAAGATACCTTTGGTGTAAAAATTATTACTGATGTTCACGAAATTTACCAATGCCAGCCTGTTGCTGATGTTGTGGATATTATCCAACTCCCTGCATTTCTTGCTCGCCAGACAGATTTAGTCGAAGCAATGGCTCGAACAGGGGCAGTAATCAATGTCAAAAAACCTCAATTTCTAAGCCCAGGACAAATGGGGAATATCGTAGAAAAAATTGAAGAATGTGGTAATGATCAAGTGATTTTATGCGATCGTGGCACAAACTTTGGCTACGATAATTTAGTGGTCGATATGCTTGGTTTTAACGTAATGAAACAAGTATCAAAGGGCTGTCCTGTTATTTTTGATGTAACTCACTCACTACAATGTCGTGATCCATTTGGCTCGGCTTCAAGTGGAAGACGAGCACAAGTTACTGAGCTCGCTCGCTCGGGAATGGCCGTCGGGATTGCGGGACTATTCCTTGAAGCCCACCCCGATCCAAACAATGCAAAATGTGATGGGCCATCAGCCCTGCCTCTTTCTGCATTAGAAGGCTTTATTCGACAAATGAAAGCCATAGACGATTTAGTTAAATCTTTCCCTGAATTAGATACTTCAAAATAAGACAAGCGGTTAGTTTGTAAAAAAATTGGCAAATCTAACCGCTTATTATATAGTTCTACTTAATTTAACATAAGAATAACAAAATAAGGAGTTTGATGATGGTAAACATCGTTTTTCTAGACCGTACAGGCGTACCTGCCAGCCACGATATTCCCCGCCCTACTTTTGAACATAATTGGATAGAATACGATCGTACTAGCCCAGAAGAAACCTTTGAAAGATCAAAAGATGCCAATATTATCGTTACTAGCAAAGTTGTCTTCAACCGAGAATTATTAGAAAAATTACCCAACCTTAAACTCATTGCCCTTACTGCTACAGGAACGAATAATATTGATTTAATCGCTGCCAAAGATCTTGGTATTGCTGTCAAAAATGTAACTGGTTACTCAAGTGTTACCGTGCCTGAACACGTATTAGGTATGATCTTTTCCCTAAAGCATAGCTTAATTGGTTACCATCGTGATCAAATTACCTCTGACCGTTGGGCAACCTGTGGACAATTCTGTTATAACGACTATCCAATTACTGATGTGCGTGGTTCAACCCTTGGAATCTTCGGTAAAGGCTGTTTAGGGAGCGAAACAGGACGTTTAGCGGAATTACTTGGAATGAATGTACTTTACGCAGAACATCGCAATGCAACAGCTATTCGCCCAGGCTATACCCCATTTGAAGAAGTGTTAAAACAAGCAGATATTGTGAGCTTACACTGCCCACTTACTGAATCTACCCATAATCTAATCAATGCTGAAACCTTAGCAATGATGAAGCCAACTGCTTATCTCATCAATACAGGACGAGGCCCACTGGTTGATGAAAATGCCCTTTTAAATGCATTAGAAAATGGAGTGATTGCTGGTGCCGCATTAGATGTATTAGTTAAAGAGCCACCTGAAAAAGATAATCCACTTATGCAGGCAGCAAAACGTTTACCGAATCTCTTGATTACACCTCACATTGCTTGGGCAAGCGATTCCGCTGTTACCACGTTAGTAAATAAAGTGGCGCAAAATATTGAAGAATTTGTTAAAACAGGAAAATAGGAATTTTTATGAAAATCAAAACATTAGTACTAACTATTACAACACTTATTGGCGTAAGTTTTACTCACCAATCTATCGCACAAACATCAGAGAATGCCGAAAAAATTGAGGTTAAATTACAACTCCTTAATCAAAATGGTAATAAAGATATTGGTACCGTAACGGTTACCGAATCTCCTTATGGATTAGTTTTCACCCCTAATTTAACGGATCTGACCGAAGGGCTACACGGCTTCCATATTCACCAAAATCCAAGCTGTGAAGCTAAAGAAAAAGACGGAAAAATGGTTGCAGGATTAGGAGCAGGCGGACATTGGGATCCAACTAACGCTAAACAACACGGGTATCCGTGGTCTGATAATGCACATTTGGGGGATCTACCTGCTCTAGCGGTTAGCCATCAAGGCACAGCAACCAACCCCGTGCTTGCACCACGTTTGAAAAAGTTGAATGATATTCGTGGACATGCATTGATGATCCACATAGGTGGAGATAATCATTCAGATCACCCAGCAATGCTTGGCGGTGGTGGTGCAAGAATGGCGTGTGGTGTTATCAACTAATAATACTCACTTCCCCAAACGATTAGCTACCAGGGGAAAATACACTTGGGCATAAACTAAGTTAATGCGATTTCAACTTTCCCTCTGCAATTATTCGCAGAGGGCTTTTACTTTTATTGTAATTATATGAATTTAACAACTCCATTATTTATTGCTCAACGTTATTGGCGATCTAAAAGTGGTGACCGTTTCGGACGGTTAGTTACTAATCTTGCTAGCCTAGGAATCGTGCTAGGCGTAATGGCATTGATTATCGTCCTATCGGTAATGAATGGTTTAGAGAATATGCAAAAACGTAACCTTCTCTCTTCTTTACCACACGCTATTGTCTCGCCACTTTCGCAAAACATGGCGAGAAACGAACCGCTTGTAATACCCGATTTTGCATCTAAAGCCGTCCCAATTAGCCAAACAAATGTGATTATTCAAAGCCCAAAAGCTATTAACGCTGGCGTATTAATTGGCGTTGAAAATTCTACTGATGATCCACTATTGGCAGAGATCCCAAATCTTACTGAAAAATTACCTAGCAATGAATTTAACGTAATTATCGGGGCTCAACTTGCTTCACAGCTCAAACTAACCTTAGGCGATAAAATTCGGCTAATGATCACTGAAAATAGCCAATACACTCCTTTTGGACGAGTGCCAGTACAGCGATTATTTACGGTAAGCGATATCTACCATAGCTATAACGGAGCAGGAAGTTATACTCTATTTGCTAATTTAACCGATGTAGGAAAATTACTCCGTTTACCAGAAAACCAAGTTCAAGGCGTACGTCTTTTTCTCAACGATCCTTTCCAAGTAACCGAACTTGCCCAAACGTTTTCGAACGATAAATGGCAAATTCGAGATTGGCGTGAGCAGAAAGGAGAATTTTTCCAAGCCGTTAGAATGGAAAAAAATATGATGGGCTTGCTAGTAAGCCTAATCATTATTGTCGCTATTTCAAATATTATTACCTCTCTAAGTTTAATGGTTGTTGATAAACAAGGCGAAATTGCCATTTTACAAACCCAGGGGCTAACCAAGGGGCAAGTTATGCAAATATTTGTGATGCAAGGTGCGATTGTCGGAATCATCGGAGCTATTATCGGCGGTATACTCGGCTGGATAACAACTACCTATTTGAGCAATTTAATTACAGTAATCAACCCAACGGGTGTTGTTCTACCGACCGAGATCTCTTACTCACAAATCGCAATTATTGTACTTTCTTCAATTTTTTTATCGTTAATTTGCACGCTTTACCCTGCTTATCGAGCCTCAAAAATCGAACCTGCGGAAGCCTTACGTTATGAGTAGAAAATCCCCTATTCCTAAAATGCCTTGGGCAGCACAACATCAATGGCAGTTTAAACCCCTTCCACTGATTGTTATTTGCATTGCAATGGCTGTAATGGGTATCGGAGATGGTATGATCGTGCTTGCTAATTTTGGCTCAAGCCCTTGGACTGTTTTTGCACAAGGGCTTTCCCTACAAACAGGGCTATCGATTGGTATTGTGATTGGCATCATCAGCCTCGTAGTACTACTACTTTGGCTACCATTAAAATTACGTTTTGGGTTAGGTACGCTATTAAACGTCATAATTATTGCTGTATTTATCGATCTTACCGTCTATTATTTCCCCGTTCCTGAGCTATTGATTGAACGTATCGCTTTTATTATTATTGGATTAATACTATTTGGAGTAAGCACAACATTCTATCTTTCTTGCGAACTTGGAGCTGGCCCACGAGATGGGCTAATGGTCGGTATCTGCCAAAAATATGGTTGGCGAGTTGGCATTGTTCGTACCACTATTGAAGTCAGTGCTTGCCTATGTGGCTATTTACTTGGCGGTACAGTAGGTATTAGTACACTTGCCTTTGCCCTTGGCGTTGGTTGGATTATTCAAGGAACTGCAATCGTTTTTCAACACTACAAGCGGTTAGATTAGCACTAAGTTTTACGTTTTTTAAATGATAGGGAATATAAAATGCAAAAAGATATTTACTTAGCGGGTGGTTGTTTTTGGGGAACAGAAGCCTTTATGCAACGCATCAAAGGCGTTATCAATGCTGAATCAGGCTACGCTAATGGTAACTGTTTAAACCCCAGTTATCAGCAAGTATGTAGTGGTAGCGGACACGCAGAAGTCGTCAAAGTTACCTATGAAAACGATAAAATTAGTTTAACAAAATTACTGGAGTATTATTTTAAAGTTATCGATCCAATTAGTATCAACCAGCAAGGTGCAGATAAAGGCATTCAGTATCGCACAGGGATTTATTATGTTGATCCACAAGATAAGCCTATCATTGAACAAGCACTTAACGAACTACAAAGACAATATACCCAGCCCTTAGCTATTGAAAATGAAGCACTTGAGCATTATTTTCCTGCAGAAGAATATCATCAAAATTATTTAGATAAAAATCCGAATGGCTACTGTCATATTGACGGTCAATTAATGAACCAAATTCTCAAAGAGCAATAGGAATATCCTTTAATGAAAAAAGAACCAATGATCATTGCATTAGCTTGTGATATTAAGTACTCAGCGCAAGCTATCACATTAATTAAATCCATCTGTTATCATAAACATCGTAATGTTAAATTTTATCTTTTACATAAAGATTTCCCCAATGAATGGTTTAATGTTATGAATCATTACCTAAATCAATTAGATTGTGAAATCATTAGTGCTACAATACTTCATGACCATCTACAGAATTACCCAACAGCAGAACATATCACTGAAGTAACATACTATCGTTATTATCTTCAAGAAATTCCGGAAGACAGAGTCCTTTATTTAGATAGCGATATTGTCGTCAATGGTAATTTATACGATTTCTATTACCAAAATTTTTATGATAAATCGGCTGTTGCTGTTACTGATATGTACGTAAACAATTCAGAACATTTCCACAATATTAGGCCCTATTTCAATGCAGGTGTTCTATTAGTAAACAATAAAAAGTGGAAGAAACAAAATATTCAAGGTTCATTACTTGCCTATTCAGAAAAATTTATAAAAAAAGTGATTTACGCAGATCAAGATATTCTCAATATAGTACTCAATAATGACATCATTGTTGCCGATAAAATATACAACTTTCAAGCTGGTGCAAGGTTTGGTTTTTATCCACAAGGAAAATTTGAATTATCGAAAGAAACAGAGAAACTAGATCAAGACCCTCTCATTATTCACTATACTAGTCCTTATAAACCATGGTTAATTTCCCCAGACGCATTATTTAGAGATAAATACTGGTTCTATTTTAGCCTTGAATGGCAAGATATTATTCAACGTAATTTGGAAAAAGAAGGTAACTAAAAAGAAGCCTACCTTCCTTTTCCATTTATAAAATATGGACTATTTAATCCATTTATTTTCATCTTGTTGGCGTTCAAATTCGGCATCAAACGTATTTTCATCTGCAGTATTTCTCCTAAAAGATGCTGAATTTGAACTAAAAATATCAAATCTAAACTTACGACGAAAAAACGCCAATCCTATTTGCTGTATAAATTTTTGAGTAATAGGTAATAAGAGTAAGAACGCTAAAATATCGCTCAAAAATCCAGGAAGAATAAGTAAGAAACCAGAAATAACAAAAAATAAAGATGAAATAACCGCTTGTGTTATATTCTTTCCCTCATAAATTTGAGAACGAAGCTGCCAGATCGCCCTTATTCCACTCATTCTAATTAACCAAATACCCAATATTGAAATACCTAGCATCAATAGCATCAAAGGCAATACACCAATAGCTGAGCCTACCGTAATCAGCAACGAAATTTCTATATAAATGTAAAGAAAAATACCAAGTAAGAAAATAAGTAGTGGCACAAAAATATCCTTTTATTACATTGCATAATGTGAATTACATTGTGCTGTTTTAACCTTTTTTCAACTTTTTTTCAGCAAATTTTACTGAATGGGTTCAAAAACTTAATAAACTATGTTATCAATATGTTTCTTTTACTATAAGAATAACAAAAGGATACAACATCAATGAATGGTGCAAATTTAGTTATTGAATGCTTAAAAGCACAAGGGGTACGTACACTATTTGGCTACCCAGGTGGTGCAATAATGCCGGTTTATGATGCAATTTATGATTCAGGCTTAGATCATTTACTCTGTCGTAATGAACAAGGTGCAGCAATTGCGGCAATTGGCTATGCTCGCTCAACTGGAAAAACAGGCGTTTGCATTGCGACCTCAGGGCCAGGGGCTACTAATTTAATTACGGGCCTCGCCGATGCGTTACTGGATTCTATCCCAATCGTTGCCATCACAGGACAAGTAGCAAGCGCATTTATCGGTACAGATGCTTTTCAAGAAATTGATGTGTTAGGTTTATCACTTGCGTGCACAAAACACAGCTTTATCGTGCAAAATATTGATGAATTACCTGAAATTATGGCGAGAGCCTTTCAAATTGCTGAAAGCGGACGACCTGGCCCAGTACTCATTGATATTCCTAAAGACGTACAATTTGCTCCAACGTCATCAAAACCAATTGTCTATGAGAAAATTGCAGATAATACCCAAAACCCTACCGCTTTAGCTGAAGCCAAAACCTTACTTGCTCAAGCAAAACGCCCTATCCTTTATGTTGGAGGCGGTGTTGGAATGGGAAAAGCAGTACAAGCGGTACGATCTTTCCTTGAAATAACGCAAATGCCATCTGTATCCACCTTAAAAGGATTAGGTACTATCCCACCTAATAACCCACTTTATATGGGAATGCTTGGAATGCACGGCACAAAAACCGCCAATTATGCTGTTCAAGAATGCGATCTACTTCTTGCTGTTGGTGCTCGCTTTGATGACCGAGTAACAGGAAAATTAGATACCTTCGCACCAAGTGCCAAAGTAATCCATATTGATATTGATATTGCAGAAATCAATAAGTTACGAAAAGCTGATGTTGCTTTACAGGGGAATTTAACTGAAGCAATGAATTTCCTTGCCCAACCGCTCTCTATTGATGCTTGGCGTAATGATATTCAACAGATGAAAGCTGATTTTGATTTTACTTATCAAGATAATGAAGGGGATAAAGAGATTGATCCGTGGGCATTACTCAATACCCTTTCACAACGTAAACCACAAAATGCCGTAGTTACCACCGATGTTGGGCAACATCAAATGTGGTCTGCACAACATATGCAACACTTTGCCCCAGAAAATTATTTAACCTCTGCGGGGCTTGGCACAATGGGCTTTGGTTTACCTGCAGCTATTGGTGTCGCAAAAGCTCGCCCACAAGATCCTGTTATTTTGATCACAGGAGACGGCTCATTAATGATGAATATCCAAGAATTTGGTTCAATCAAAAGAGGGAATTTACCAATTAAAATGGTGCTACTTGATAACCAACGATTAGGTATGGTTCGTCAATGGCAATCGCTTTTCTTCCACGGCCGCCATAGCCAAACGATTCTTGATGATAACCCAGATTTCATCACTCTCGCGTCTGCTTTTGGAATACAAGGCGAACGCATTGAAAAGGCAAGTGAAGTTTCAGAGGCAATTAACCGCTTGTTGAATGCTGAAAATGCCTATTTACTCCACGTGTGCATTCCAGATGAAGAGAATGTCTGGCCACTTGTGCCACCAAATGCGTGTAACAGCGATATGATTGAAGAAGATATTGGGGTGTAATAATGAATCAATATACATTAACTATTCAAGCCAAACAGCGCCCAGAAACATTAGAACGCTTATTACGAGTTATCCGCCATCGGGGTTTTACTATTCTCAAACTGAATAGTGAACACGGTGAGTACATTACATTACAGCTCACTGTACAAAGCGAACGTGAAATATCATTGTTGGTTCATCAACTGGTAAAATTACCTGATGTTATCTCTGTAAACTAAACATAGGTAATCTACAAGCGGTGGGATAACACAAAAAATTTGCTATCCCACCAAATTCACAGGATAAAATTATGAAAACCCTTGGCATCATTGGCGGAATATCGCCCAAAAGTACAACAAGTTATTATACTCAGATCAACCACGCAATTAACCAAGCAAAAGGTGATAATCACAGTGCTAAACTTATTGTTTATAGTGTTGATTTTGAACAGATCGTCCAATGTCAAAAAAATGGGGATTGGCAACAAGCGGGTGAGATTTTAGCCGACGCAGGAAAACGTCTTGAAACAATAGGGGCTGAGGCCATTTTATTAGCAACTAACACTATGCACAAAGTCGCAGAACCTATTATTCAAGCAATCAATATCCCATTTCTACATATTATTGATGCCACTGTACAAGCAATTAAAGAACAAAAATTAAATAATATTGCTCTGCTTGGTACACGTTTTACGATGCAAGATAATTTTTATCGTGATTATTTAAACAAACAGCAAATTAACGTTATTGTGCCAAATGATGAACAACAAGCAGAAATTCACCGCATTATTTTTGATGAACTGTGTGTTGGAATTATTCGCCCAGAATCAAAACAATTCTATTTAGATATCATTAAAGACTTACAACAACGAGGTGCTGAAGGCGTTATTTTAGGCTGTACCGAAATTGGTTTATTGATACAACAAGCTGATTATAATTTACCATTATTTGATAGCACTGGTTTACATTCAAAAATGGCAATCAAGTTTATATTGGAATAAACTTGATTAAGTAAATATCTAAGTCAAAATAGTAAAAGAGGAAAATTCGAACAATGTATAAATTGTATTTTAATTTTATACATATTGGTGATCAAATCTGTACAACTGCCATTCCAGAGAATATTTATCATCTCACAGGTAACAAATGTGTAATTAGTGATAAACGCATTTGGGCATTTGATTATAACCCCTATGTTGTATTTATGGACGAGGAAGAAAGTCAGCATTTGCCAGAATTAAATCTTATACCTGATACAAGAATACGAGAGCAATGCCAAAATTATGCGAATAATTATAATTCACACATAATTAACAGCCAAACTGAATTTATGTGTTTTAATCTTCTTTATGATACAAAACAAAAAACACCATTTCCAGCCATTCCTTTAAAGCACCCTCGTTTATATATTTTTGAAAATGAAATCATTAAACCAAATAGAATTATAGTTCATACAACAGGTTCAGATAGAACAAGAGATAATCAGCCTAACATACGAACAACCTTAGGAGAAGATGATGTCCGAGTGATGTCTGACGATGTAATTACATCAATTAAAAAGAATTATCAACATTATGATATTATCCAAATTGGAGGAAAAAATGATAAGCCTCTTGGCTTTGGGCTTAATTTATGTGGGCAGTTAAACTACTGGGAAACAGCAAAACTCATTGCAGGCTCTGCAAAATTTATCGGAGTTAATTCAGGACCAATGCATATTGCTAATTGTTATCCTCGGGTTGAAAAACGGATTGTACTACAAGAGTTCCCAGCAAGCACCCTAATACAATATAAACCTGGCGATTTACGAAATTGGTTATTTTCTTGGCTTGACCCCAGTTATACCTATTTTAATAAATATGAAGACGATATTGGCTATACTTATAGCCACACAAAGATTTAATAAATATCACAATAATAAATTTAAATTATAAAAAATATGGAGTGAGATAATAATGCCTAAATTACGTTCTGCAACCAGCACTCAAGGTCGCAATATGGCAGGGGCTCGAGCATTATGGCGAGCGACTGGAATGAAAGAAAACGACTTCGGCAAACCTATTATTGCCGTTGTAAACTCATTTACACAGTTTGTGCCAGGACACGTTCATTTAAAAGATATGGGGCAATTAGTTGCTGCCGAAATCGAAAAAGCAGGCGGTGTTGCGAAAGAGTTTAACACTATTGCCGTTGATGATGGCATCGCAATGGGGCACGGCGGTATGCTCTATTCATTACCTAGCCGTGATTTAATTGCAGACTCTGTTGAATATATGGTCAATGCACACTGCGCTGACGCAATGGTTTGTATTTCCAACTGCGATAAAATCACCCCTGGAATGTTAATGGCAGCTCTACGCCTTAATATTCCAACTATTTTTGTTTCAGGTGGACCAATGGAGGCTGGAAAGACCAAGCTATCCGATAAAATCATCAAATTAGATTTAGTTGATGCAATGATTCAAGGAGCAAATCCAAATGTTTCTGATGCAGAAAGCGAACAAATCGAACGTTCTGCTTGCCCTACTTGTGGCTCTTGCTCTGGAATGTTTACCGCTAATTCAATGAACTGCCTCACTGAAGCTTTAGGTCTTAGTTTGCCAGGTAACGGCTCGTGTTTAGCTACTCACGCTGATCGCAAGCAACTCTTCTTAAAAGCAGGACAACAAATTGTTGAACTATGCAAACGTTACTATGAACAAGATGATGAAAAAGTATTACCTCGTGCCATTGCAAATAAACAAGCCTTTGAAAATGCAATGAGTTTAGATATTGCAATGGGAGGTTCAACCAATACAGTTCTTCATCTGTTAGCGGCCGCTCAAGAAGCCGACGTTGATTTTACAATGGCTGATATTGACCGATTATCCCGAGTTGTACCTTGTTTGAGTAAAGTTGCACCTAATACCCAAAAATACCATATGGAAGATGTACATCGAGCGGGTGGTATTATGGCAATTCTAGGTGAACTAGATCGTGCAAATCTGCTAAACAGCAATACTCATACCATACTAGGAATGAGCCTTGCAGAACAAATTGCCCAATATGATATTATTTTAACCAAAGACGAAGCAGTACATACATTCTTCCGAGCAGGGCCTGCTGGCATCAGAACAACTCAAGCCTTCTCTCAAGATACCCGTTGGGATAGCGTTGATGATGATCGTGAAAATGGTTGTATCCGCAGTAAACAGTTTGCCTATAGCCAAGATGGCGGTTTAGCAATGCTCTCAGGAAATTTAGCGCTCGATGGTTGTATTGTGAAAACAGCAGGGGTCGATGAAAGTATCCTAAAATTCACAGGAAAAGCTATTGTGTTTGAAAGCCAAGAAGATGCTGTTTCAGGTATTCTAGGTGGCAAAGTAAAAGCAGGACATATTGTTGTTATCCGCTATGAAGGGCCAAAAGGCGGACCAGGTATGCAAGAAATGCTCTACCCAACAAGCTACCTCAAATCTATCGGCTTAGGTAAAGAATGTGCCTTATTAACAGACGGGCGTTTCTCTGGCGGTACATCAGGCTTATCAATCGGACACTGCTCACCAGAAGCTGCCGCAGGCGGTGTTATTGGTCTAGTCAAGGACGGCGATACCATTGAAATTGATATTCCAAATCGCTCCATTCAGCTTATCGTATCAGATGAAGAACTTGCTCAACGCCGACAAGAACAAGATAAATTAGGCTGGAAACCTGTTAATCGTGAACGAGAAGTCTCTTTCGCTTTAAAAGTTTACGGGCATTTTGCTACTTCAGCAGATAAAGGTGCGGTGCGAGATAAAACTAAAATCTAGCCTAGAGTAATCTCACAAGCGGTAAAATTTGCTAATTTTTTGCTTATTTAACCGCTTGCACCACACCAGTTGGTTCAGTAGAATGCAATGTTTTTAATTGATTTATGGAGTTATAAATGTTTGGAAAAGGTGGATTGGGCGGCTTAATGAAGCAAGCTCAACAAATGCAAGAACGTATGCAAAAAATGCAAGAAGAGATCGCCCAACTAGAAGTAACGGGTGAATCAGGTGCAGGTTTAGTGAAAATTACGGTCAATGGTGCTCATAACTGTCGCCGTATTGAAATTGACCCATCACTAATGGAAGATGATAAAGAGATGCTGGAAGATTTAATTGCTGCCGCATTTAATGACGCTGTACGCCGTGCTGAAGAGTTACAAAAAGAGAAAATGGCAACAGTTACTGCTGGTATGCAATTACCGCCTGGAATGAAAATGCCTTTTTAAGATAAAAAATCAGATAATAAAAAAGCGACTTACTGTCGCTTTTTTATTTATTAAGAATTGTTTTGAACGTAATCAATTGCTGATTGAACAGTAGTAATTTTTTCTGCTTCTTCATCAGGAATTTCGATATCGAATTCTTCTTCTAAAGCCATCACTAACTCAACAGTATCAAGAGAATCTGCACCTAAATCTTCGATGAAAGAAGCTTCTGGTTTTACATCTTCTGCTTTTGCGCCAAGTTGATCAACGATGATTTTTTTTACGCGTTCTTCAATGCTCATTTTTTGTTTCCTATGTGAATTCGCTTAGTGCGAGAGTTAAATAGTGTAAAGAAAAACGCTGAAATTTCAACTACTTCAGCGAGAGTCGCCGAGAAGTCAAACCAGTTTTCCTACACCCAAATTGAAATATGCTCTATAACTGAGCAAAAAGTTAAGCAATTCTACCATTATGATGGGGGTTTATCCATAGGGGATTTTTATTTGCCGTTGAATTTTGTTAAACAAGCGGTTAGATTTCGACAATTTTTACAAATTCATAAAAATTTCTAAAGAAATTGTGCGGTTTTGCTTTAGAATAAAGGGATTTTTAGCTTATTAAGAGATAACAGAATGCGTACAAGCCAATATCTATTTTCAACGCTTAAAGAAACACCAAATGATGCTCAAGTAGTCAGCCACCAATTAATGCTAAGAGCAGGTATGATCCGACCGCTTGCTTCAGGGCTATATACTTGGCTACCAACAGGAATTCGTGTATTAAAAAAAGTCGAGAATATTATTCGTGAAGAAATGAATAAAAGCGGGGCATTAGAAGTGGAAATGCCTGTTGTCCAACCTGCCGATTTATGGATTGAATCTGAACGCTGGGAGGACTATGGTCCAGAATTGCTTCGTTTTAAGGACCGTGGCGACCGCCCTTTTGTGCTTGGCCCAACTCACGAAGAAGTTGTTACTGATCTAGTTCGCCGAGAAATTAGCTCATACAAACAGCTTCCGTTGAATTTATATCAAATTCAAACAAAATTCCGTGATGAAGTTCGCCCACGCTTTGGTGTAATGCGTGGACGAGAATTCTTAATGAAAGATGCTTACTCTTTCCACATCAGTAAAGAATCATTGCAAGAAACCTACGATATTATGCACCAAACTTATAGTAATATTTTTACTCGTTTAGGTTTGGATTTCCGCCCAGTGGCTGCTGATACTGGCTCTATTGGCGGTTCAGCCTCCCACGAATTCCAAGTGCTAGCTGAAAGTGGTGAAGATGATGTCGTATTTTCAACTGAATCTGATTATGCTGCCAACATTGAACTTGCCGAAGCGATTACGATTGGTGAACGCCAAGCGCCTACGGCTAAAATGCAACTTATAGACACGCCAAATGCAAAAACGATCAATGAACTTGTTGAACAATTTGCTCTACCTATTGAGAAAACTGTAAAAACACTGATCGTAAAAGGCTCAACGGAAGAACAACCATTAGTCGCATTAGTTATTCGTGGCGATCACGAACTCAATGAAATTAAAGCTGAAAAATTAGCAGAAGTCGCCGAACCATTTGAATTTGCTGATGAAATAGATATCAAAGCCAAAATTGGGGCGAGTGTTGGTTCACTTGGTCCTGTTAATTTATCTATTCCAGTAATTATTGACCGAAGCGTTGCCATAATGAGCGATTTTGCAACGGGTGCAAACATTGACGGCAAACACTATTTTAACGTGAACTGGGAACGTGACGTCGCTCTTCCAAAAATCGCTGATTTACGTAATGTTGTTGAAGGTGATCCAAGCCCAGACGGCAAAGGCACACTTCAAATTAAACGAGGCATTGAAGTTGGGCATATCTTCCAACTTGGTACAAAATATTCAGAGGCAATGAAAGCCACCGTTCAAGGTGAAGATGGACGTCCACAAACAATGATTATGGGCTGTTACGGCATTGGTGTTACTCGTGTTGTGGCTGCCGCCATTGAACAACATCACGATGAACGAGGCATTATTTGGCCAACCGATGCCATCGCGCCTTTTACCGTTGCAATTGTGCCAATGAATATGCAAAAATCAGAAAAAGTTCAAGCATTTGCACAAGAACTCTATAAAACATTGATGGCACAAGGTATCGAAGTGATTTTTGATGACCGTAAAGAACGCCCAGGTGTAATGTTTGCTGATATGGAACTTATTGGCGTACCGCATATGATTGTAATTGGCGAGAAAAATCTTGATAATGGTGAGATTGAGTATAAAAATCGCCGTACAGGTGAAAAACAGATGATTGCTAAAGAGCAACTCATTGAATTTATTGCTAATCAAATTCAGCGCTAATTTACCGATATAAAAAAGGCTATCTTAGAAAATGCTCATATTCTAAGATAGCCTCCAAATAATAAACTATAAGTCTAATGCTAATAGCTCACCTAAAAGTGTATCAATTTGTTTGATATATTGTGGATTCATACCAAATAGCCCTAAATGCCCCCAATCATCTTTTACTACTTTCCATTCACTATTTGGAATCATCTCTTGTTCAACTTTACAATCTGCCTGACGAAAAAACATATCCTCATCAATAGCAATACAATACATTTTGCACTTTATACGATGCAATGCTGCTTTTAAGTCGCCATTTGTATGACGACTAACATCCCCGTGTTGCCATTTCCAAGCACAGCATAGTAATGTATTTGGATCCATTGGTTGAAAATAAGCCTGAGTAAAGCCTTCACTAAAACTTACTGCGTCAGGAAATTGCAAATCTTCATACAATTTTTTACGCCACATTTCTGTACTAAACCCCATCACATTCCATATATCACCATGTCTTGATAATGCGGCTTTCATACTTTCAATAGAATCATACTCCCCGTCTTTAAAGGCCGGATCCATCGTCAATGTATTCATTAAGGTTCGAGTGAAAATAAAATCATGATCACTATTTTTAGCATAACCTGCTATAGGTGCTGCCCGTTTCATAAAATCTGGAAAACGCACCGCCCATTCATAGGTTTGCTGAGCCCCCATTGATCCGCCCATCACCAAAGCTAGCTGCGTAATACCAAAATGCTCTGTCAAAAGCTTATATTGTGCTTTTACATCATCTTCAATGCGTACCAATGGAAATTTACTTCCACGAATAGACTCATGTGCATTCCAAGGTGAAGTAGATAGCCCATTACCAATTTGATTAACAATAATAATAAAATAGCGATTTGGATCAAGCGGACGCCCCTCACCCACATAAACATCTTCCATAATTTTACTTGTACCAGAATACCAAGTTGTAATTAAAATCGCATTGCTTCTGTCTTCATTCAGCGTACCTAATGTTCGCACAGCTAGTTCAAGATTTGGTATTTTTCCCCCTTCAGCAAGTTCAAAATCACCGAGGGAAATAAGTTGATAATTACCATGAATTTCTGGATTATAATAAGCATGTTGTTGCATTTTGTACTCCTTCCGTATGAAAAAGCTATAAGCTAATATTGTTGTAAAAATAGCCACTTTCCGAATGTAGCACAAATATTTATATATTCCTAGAGACAGATCTACCAGCATTTATGCAATAATTTTATTAACTCTTTTTAAATAAATCTGAAATAACCACTTTAAAATATAAAAACTGACCGCCTGTAAACATATACAAGCGGTCAGTTTTTATATTTCTATTCACTTGGAATTAACAATACGACTAATCTAATGGAACTTCTGGATCGGGCTGTTTAGTAATGCGGTTACGTAAATCACGGCGGATCATTTCAATTGTCCAAAACCATAAAATATGCCCTACAATTTCCGAAATATGTTCATATAATGGCCAATCTAAAACAGGCGGGGTTAAACCTAATAATGGGAATGCAATATAGTGGGCCCCAATAGTTGCAACAATCCCAGCAAATACACCTTGCCATAGTTTAACTTTAGGAAAAATTTCAGCAATAACGCAATAAGAAATAGCAAATACTAATGAAAAGATAATATGTGTTACACCAATCCAGTTAAAACCTTGATCAGCAAAAGTAAATACCGCTTGTGTTGGGTCAATACCAAGATAATCTCTTAAAAAAACGTGTGGCGGATTTAAAAATGCACGAGAACAAACCTCAAGAGCTTGAGAAGGATCAGTACAAGCTGAAGCGAAAAAATCAAATGGGCTACGAGGCGGTAACGGATGCTCTGCTCCCCATTTTACAAACGCAGAAATAATACCTGCAATCACACCAACGAAAAGTGCAACACCATAACGACGACGAGTTGGATTCGTTGTTTCAAATAAGTTCATAATGCCCCCTATTTTGTTGTTAATATATATTTTCCTTTGAATAAATTATCAAAGGAATTTTATTTTAAAAGAATAAATAAAATTATGTAGTAATTACGTTTATTTATTTGATACATATCAATTTTTTGATTTCCCTCAATGCTACACAAGATAAATATATCTTTAATCAAATAACGATTACCACTGAATTGAAAACATAGTTAAGAACAAATATACTTGCGTCTCATTCTAATTTAAATGAATGTGTATAGTACAACTATATGTAATATCTTTATAACAACAACCAATAAACCATTTTAAGGAGATACCTATGTTTTCATTCTTGAAAGCCTCTGCTCCAGCCCCTCGCATTGATGATGCAAAGGTCGATGCAGAATATCGCAAATTGCGTTGGCAAGTATTTGCTGGCGTATTCATTGGCTATGCCGCCTATTACTTAATTCGTAAAAACTTCTCTCTCGCTATTCCCTATTTAATTGATGAATATGGCTTTAGTAAAGCCGACCTTGGTAAAGTGGGCGTAGCACTTTCACTTGCTTACGGCTTAAGTAAATTTATTATGGGGAATATCTCTGATCGCAGTAACCCAAAATATTTTATAACTGTTGGCTTACTCGGCTCTGCTATTATTAGTTTAATTTTTGGTTTAGTACCTGGCGTACTATCTTCTATTCCCATTATGATTATATTAGCTGCATTTAATGGCTGGTTTCAGGGAATGGGCTATCCACCAGGTGCAAAAACAATGACAAACTGGTTCTCTGTATCTGAACGGGGTGTTTGGTGGAGCTGGTGGAATGTTTCACACAATATCGGTGGTGGCTTAATCGGGCCATTAGCAATTTTAGGCTTATCCATCTTCGGTGTGTGGCAATCTATGTTCTATTTACCCGCATTGATTGCCATTGTGCTTGCTTTTATTATGTTCTTTTTAATGCGAGATACCCCAGAATCACAAGGGTTACCTCCTATTGATGAATATAAAGGCGAAAAAGTTATTGAGAAAGTAGAGTCTGCACACACCCTTTCTTCTAAAGATATTTTCTTCAAATATATTATTAACAATAAATTCCTTTGGGCAATTACATTTGCAAACGTATTCGTTTATTTTATCCGCTACGGTATTATTGACTGGGCACCGACTTACTTAAAAGAGGTTAAACATTTCTCTGTCGATAAACAAAGCTGGGCATACTTTCTTTACGAATACGCAGGTATTTTTGGAATGCTTGCAAGCGGTTACTTAAGCGATAAAGTTTTCAAAGGACACCGTGCTCCACCAATGCTTCTATTCCTCGTTGGCGTATTAATTGCAATTATTATTTATTGGAAAAACCCTGCGGGTAATCCGTTAATTGATAATATCTGCTTAGTTGCAATTGGTTTCTTAATTTACGGCCCTGTAATGATGATTGGTTTACAAGCAGCAGATTTAGTTCCTCGTGTAGCAACGGGTACAGCAACGGGTTTAACTGGTCTATTTGGCTATTTTATCGGCTCAGCAAGTGCAGGATATGTAATGGGTAAATTAGTCGATCTATTCGGTTGGGACGGTGGCTTCTATGCACTCATCGTTTCTTGTGTACTCGGTTTCTTATTGATTGCACTAACACTATTTAGAAAAACGACTCACGTCTAATTAATAATAAAAAAGCACGTAAGTAACCGCTTGCGTGCTTTTCTTTCTACTTATCTATTTCCAATATTTTTTCTTCGATGTTTGCCCTATCCCAACATTAAAACTGTTTGTTGGATCTAACTTCTGATAGAACGCTTTTAACGTTGGCTTCGCTTCATACAAATGCCCTACATTATGTTCCGCGGGATATTGTGCACCACGTTCATCAAGTAACCTCAGCATTTCTTGTTCAATATCTAACCAATTATAGCCTTTCTTCACAATATAATCTTGATGAAAAACATAGCACATAAAATGCCCATAATAGAGTTTATGGATCAATTTATCATTCAACGATTGAGGTAATTTCTCATACCAGTCTTTATCATTACGGCGTAAGGCAATATCCAAAGCAACAATTTCTTCCACTTCATTTGTATGAACTGCACGATAACGAATTGCTGCAGATGCTACGGCAAAACGATGTAACATTGCCGCTTGTGATTCCTCAGCGTTACATTCAAAATATCCACTTTGATTATTTACTAATTTATCTAAATACTCTCGGGCTTCAGCAATACCCTTTCCACCCATTTTTAAGATCAGATGGTGTTCATATTTGTCCCGATATTGACGTAAACTATCAGGAAGATGCTGAGGAATAAAAATTGATAAAAACTGCAATGCTTTATCACTAAAATGATTAGGCATAAAAGCCCATTTTTTAGTAATTCTATCCACTTTAGCTTTTAATTCAAAAAGCGTTGGCAAGCGGTGTGTTCCAAATTTTTTTATCACCCAAAATGTATCTTTTCCATATTTAGCCGCAATATCAAACGCATCTCGATGAATATATTCACCCGAAATTGGTAAGTTTTCAAACTCAGCTAAAATATGCCGTCTTAACTCCGCTAAAACCTCTGTGCTATTTGTGCCAATATAAAAGACTGCCGTTTCACTCTCTTGCGGGAATGTATCTAGCCGTACCGCAAATACCCCTAATTTTCCCGCACAGCCTGATGCATCATAATGACGATTAGGATCTGCATTAAAACGAGCGGGGGTATCTTCATCTACTTGGCGAATATGATTACAATAATGGTGATCGTGCCCCTTACCACACCCTAGCTGTACATCTTTAGGCTGATAGTGCTGATCTTGTAAATTAGTTAAAATTTCTTCTGGAGTTTTCCCAAGCTCAACACCTAATTTATTGATAAGTTCTAACTCACCTTGCTCATTTAGTTGAGCATATAATGCCATTTCAGTATACGCTGGACCACGCTGTACCAATGCTCCACCTGAATTATTACATACTCCGCCAATTACCGAAGCCCCAATACAAGATGAACCAATTACCGAATGTGGCTCACGTTGATGATCTTTTAACAACAATTCTAATTCATTTAAGGTTGAGCCTGCCAAACAGATTACTTGTTCAGCATTGTTAATCAGCTGAATACCCGTAATCCGCATTGTATTGATAATCACAATCGGACGATCATAATCATCACCATTTGGCGTAGAACCTCCCGTTAATCCTGTATTAGCTGCTTGTGAAATGATGATAACATCTGCTTTAACACAGGCTTTCAGCACCCGCCAATACTCTAATAATGTGGCAGGACGCACTACTGCCAATGCCTGCCCTGTTCCAAACCGATATCCACTTCGATAACTTTCACTTTTACTAGCATCCGTAATGACATATTTTTCACCGACAATCGCATTTAATTCAGAAATGAGTTGATGATCTAACATAATGATTTCCTTAGATAAATTTCATTACATCATATTAACAATCCAACACGTAAATACAATAATAAAAAAGCCAGACTGTGATCTGGCTCGCAAAGATTGCGAAAAATTTATACCTAATTACTATTTATTATCTTGCATAATATAAGGATAGAATGGTTTTCCCCAATCTACCGTTGATGGATTATCAATCATTATTTGAATAATGATAGGAACAATTTTTGATAAAATATCACAACCATCTTGTAATTGTGTACGGTTTGCAGAACTATTATATGTCGATCCACCATGAAAAATTTGGTTTCTCAACGTATAAAGTCGCTCAAAAGTAAAAACAAGAACCCCTCTCGTATTTTTCATTCTTATCGAATTTAATGCCAGATTGTTAGCTTCCTGCATTTTTCTCTCCCATCTATTAGAAGGAAATTCTTTGCGTAATTCAAACCAAAAAGGCTGGAAAGTATAACGATTTTCTAATAATGCAGAAATAGGATCAGGAAGCTCATTCCAAATGATGGACTCTAATTGTTTATTATTATCAAGACAACAAATATTTGTAATAAAATCAATAAAGGTTTCTTTCTCTATGGCAGATTCATTAACAATCTCTCTAGCATAAGCCGCATTGAACGCTATCCATAATGTAGAAAACTTAATATCAGGATCTTCCGTATTTTCTGCTTTCTTTAACCAACTAATTGCACGATGAATGCGTAAACGGAAATCATCAGTATAATTAGATTTATTAGCTCTATAAGTTAGTTCGATTTTTTGAAGCATGTTCTATATTCTCATTAACATATCCTCCCACATTAGCCAATTTGGAGAGGATAGAATATCACTTATTTATAAATCATTAATATCAAATTCTCTTTGTATCTCTTTGCACAAATTATTTTTGTTAATTAAAATAAACTTTTTACGCAATAGAACAATTTGAAAAACAGCTGGAACAGTTACTCTATAATCCGGTCCAGAAATATCAATAGCAGTTATCCCTCCCATTAATACCCAACCAATTGGGCCAGCTAGTACAGTAGCTCCCCTTGTTAAAACTGCACTTGTTGTAATAGATAAACTATGTAAAAACAATGATTTTGTTATTGCTGAAGTAATAAGTGCGGTTAATTGATAAGCAGAAAAACCGCCTGATGCAAAAATCCTTTTAGCTGCATTTGAAATAGCTGAACGGTTCGCTATTTTATAGCCATCAAATTTTATATCTTCAGCAAATTCACTTAGCTCTTCAGCTAACATCTTATTAATAGAGTCCATTAAAATACTAGATAATAAGATGTTTTCGCTCTCTTCAACTTCCCATATAATCTCTTATATTGTTTTTAAGACTTTTATCTGTTATTACCTTATCACAGACATCTAGTAATACTTCACGATAAAGAACACCTTTACCTCCTCTAAATATTGTCATAAAACTATTTGATCCAAAACATTGAATTTCTGCCGAAATATTTTTCCAATATCTAGAGTGTCTTGGATAATATCTCTCATAATTTTCATTATTTGTTAATTCTTCCGTGAGCCTCTTTTTTCCATCTGTATCATGAGTTAAACAATATACTAAGTCGTGTGAATCATTATCTTCACAGGAAGATAAAAATTATAAATCTTTATCCTCCCTATATGCCATATTTCTTATCCTATTTATAAGCTAAATTTAGATAAAACCCAGCCAAATCCTGCTTTTACAGCTGATATTATGTTTGATGGGCTAAAAACTACTTCTGCTGCTTTCTTAGCACCACTCCAAATTATATCAAATAACGATTCTTCAACGGCCTCATTCGTTGAGCGATTATAGTCTAGTCTTCCATCGTCATTTTTATAATTTTCTTTTTTTTGATTTACATCTCTAGAAATTACCACTCGTTTTTTTTTGTCTTTTAATTTATTAACCATAAAATATAATAATTTAGAAATATTATATGGTTGTACTGTTTTCTCAGGTTTCTTAATATTCTCACGCCCAGCCGTAAAATATAAAAGATCAAATTTAATACCCGTTTCAGAATATAATCTATCTTCTAACTCTTTTTTATTCATATCAATAGTTTCCATTAACTCATCATCAGGTCTATTATTCTCATAATCCCATTCTCCATCACAATTTATTTTATCTATTTTATTTAATGCAATAATTATACGATCAGTATCATTCACTTCACTACTTTTAAAGAACGGAATAATATGATTAGTTAATAAAGTATAAGTTGTACCTAAATCTCTACTTGAAGCATCTAAAAGACATAAAACAAGGTCAATTACAGCTTCTCCCTTATCATTCTTTTCTTTTAACTTATCCATAATCATCTTGGAAAATAGCCTATCATTTTCTGATGAATCTCCAAGCCCTGGAGTATCCCAAATAATTGTATTTTTTAATTCATATGCTGTAATTTCTTGTGTCTGAGGTTTTGCACTTTTCCCAATTTCAGCAACATCTTTATTTTCAGATACTCCTTGGATCTTAAAAACCGCATTAACAGTTGAGCTTTTCCCAACTCCTGTTGCCCCTACAACTAATATATTTAGTTTAGTTTGCTTTATATTATCTAATAAATCTCTTAATGTCTTCACTTCTTCTGAATAAGAAAAACTAGAAAGAAAATCTTCAATTTTTTTTAATAGGTCAGCGTTACCATTTTTCATAAATATTCTCCATTTTTATTGTTAATAAATTCTATTTAATTATTTATATTTCTTACTAATATAAATTGGTCATATATTTCAATCTTATAATCTAATTTATAATCAAATAATATATCCGACAATTTCATTACCATTTCAGAAAAATATAAATAAACTTTACTTGAAATATAATGTGATTTATTATAAACACCACATTTTAATTTATTTCCTCTTATATATTTTACAATTTCATTTACAATACTTAATAAATATTCCATATAGCCTTCAGAACATAATGGCATTCCTGTTTGAATAGTAAAACTACAATATTTATCTACTAAATCTTGATAAGATTCTTTATAATTAGATAAAGTTATATCATATATGTCTGAATAATCAATCATATTCTTCTCCATTTAATTATTAATATAATTTTTCATTTGTTCAATAAGATCATCTTGTAACCATTCTGGACTAATAATATGCAAATGCGGTATCCAATATTGAACTAATGGAATAATTTCCATTTCATTGATATTACGGCATTGAAGAAGTAAACTGCCATCATCTAATTTTTCAATAATTTCCTGATTAGGTAATAGATTTCTTCTAAGGAAGTAAGCGGATACTTTAGCTGAAACTTTGATAACGACTTGATTGAGTTGATTTCCGTGTGAAATACTATCGCTCTTTTTAATTTCTTGTAGGAATTTTGGATCTAGCTCAAATTTCTCATTTTTAATAATTAACATCTTAATTTGAGTAAAACAAAATGTTTTTTCTTTACCATTATCTAGCCCAATTAAATACCAGATACCATTTTTATTGACTAAAGAATAAGGCTCTAATTCGTAATTTTTACCCGTATTATCATTGAGTTTTTGGTAATAGAAATGAATTTTAGATTGTTGTTCAATCGCTTTTTGTAGATCATTAAATTCTTTCTGTTTATTTTTAATATCTTCGTACTGAAAGCCTTTTATTTGTATGCTTTGGATTAAGTTGTCCTGAAAGAATTTCCGATCAATTTTAGGTAAGAGATCTTGAATACTGGCAAAATTTGCAAAGCGTTCAATATCTTTTTGAGATAGGTGTCCTAATTGAGATAAATCTAGGCTGTAATAGCCCTGTTCGCACTCTTTCCACTTTAATAAGCTAAAACGTTCATTAAGATCCTTTTGTATCGTGCGGGGAGTAACATTGAAGCGTTCAGCAAGATCCGCTACATTCAAACGCTCTCCCATATTCAAGTCAGTCAGAATAGCAACAAGCCGCTGTGCCACTTTTTCATTTTTTTTATTCTTCGACATAAGCATTCTCTGTTTTTCGATATGTAGAAATTATACTGACCTACTTTGCACGGTTGCTTCGCACGTTTCAATAAAGTTGAAAAAAATTTAGCAAAGTTTTTACTAAATTATACACAACAAACACAAAAATGGAACTTAGATTATTTCAAATAATAATATAGCTCTCTTTTTATTTGAGAGTGAATAGCTAATATTTCTCTACGGAGGAGTAATGATTAAACAAGAAAACTCAGAATTAGATAAACGTGTCGGTAAAGCTGTTGCCCATTACCGTAAAATGGCAGGACTTTCTCAAGCTGAGGTCGCAGAAATAATGGGGCTAAGTAACGATGCTATTTCAAAAATGGAACGTGGGAACATTACCCTTAATGTTTCTCGTTTATTTGAATTTGCACAAATTTTTAATTGCCAAGCCTCTGATTTTTTAATTGCAACGAGTAATCGCGTTGAAGATCAACACCAGCACTTATCTCAACTTCTATTGAAATTAAATTCAGAAGACCGTGGGCAGCTACTCCGTATCATCGAACAAATGATATCCTGGAAACAAGATCACAACAGTATGCCTTAAAATCCCAAATTACAATCTTTCCCTACCATCCATTTTCCAATTTACCTTTCTCAAGGTCAGTATTATTTGTTATAAAAAACCGATCAATGTCACAAAATACAAACAAAGTATTAACATTTGATTGACAATGATCAGCTATTCTGTCTAAATTCTCACCGTCATTAAGCTTTTCTACTCAATTCATTGGAGGCGTTATGCAATATAACCATGATGTAATATTAAAAGAGAACAGAACATTTAAACCAAGTGATGATTTTCGCCGACAAGCAAATATTTCAGGACTTGAAAGTTACCAAGAACTATGGAATTTTGCTGATAAAGACTATCTCAGCTATTGGAGTGATTTAGCCCGTGAGCTAATTACCTGGAAAAAACCATTTATGGAAATTTTTGATGATAGCAATGCTCCTTTCTATAAATGGTTTAGCGATGGCACGTTAAATGTTTCTTACAACTGTTTAGATCGTCATTTACCTGATAAAGGAAACAAAGAAGCCATTATTTTTGAATCTGATTTCGGCCAAGTGCAAATTTTTACTTATGCGCAACTACATAATAGAGTATGCCGTTTTGGTAACGCTTTACGTGAATTGGGAGTGAAAAAGGGCGATAGAGTCATTATTTACCTTCCAATGATTGCAGAAGCCGTCATCGCAATGCAAGCCTGTGCTAGAATTGGTGCAGTACATTCTGTGGTATTCGGTGGCTTTTCTGCTAATGCATTACGAGATCGTATTGAAGATGCAGGTGCAAAATTAGTAATTACGGCAAATGCTGGCTTACGGGGCGGAAAAATTATTCCATTAAAAGAAACGGTGGATGAAGCCTTAGAACTCGGCGGAAAATCCGTAGAAAATGTTGTAGTTTATCACCGCGTGAATATAGATACACCGTGGAAAAAAGGAAGAGATCTTTGGTGGAATGAGCTCACTGCAAACCAACCTGCATTTTGTGAACCTGAATGGGTAAACGCCGAAGATCCTCTCTTTATTCTTTATACATCTGGTTCAACAGGTAAACCTAAAGGGATTGTACACAGCACAGGAGGCTATTTACTCGGTGCATTAAATTCATTCCGTACTGTATTTGATAATAAACAAGACGATATTTTCTGGTGTACTGCTGATGTAGGCTGGATAACAGGGCATTCTTATGTTTGTTACGGTCCACTGGCAAATGGTGCCACACAAGTTATCTATGAAGGTGTACCAAGCTATCCTGATCCAGGGCGAATTTGGCGTATCATTCAACGACATAAAATTACCGTTTTCTATACTTCTCCAACCTTAATTCGTTCCTTAACCCGCCTTGGTGAGCATATTCCCAATAAATACGATCTTTCATCATTACGCTTATTAGGTAGTGTTGGAGAACCGATCAATCCATCAGCCTGGATGTGGTTCTATGAAATAGTTGGAAAAAATCGCTGCCCGATTGTTGATACTTGGTGGCAAACAGAAACAGGCTCTATTATGTTAGCACCTATACCAGGTGTCATTGCAACTAAACCAGGTTCTTGTACATTGCCTCTTCCTGGCATTATGGCAGAAGTGCTTGATGAGTCAGGCAATAAATGTGAGCCAGAACAAGGTGGCATATTAGTAATTAAACGTCCATTCCCATCAATGCTACGCACTATTTGGAACGATCCTGAACGCTTCAAAAAAACCTATTTTCCAGAAGAATATGGTGGTAAATATTACGTTGCAGGCGATTCTGCTCACCGTGATAATGATGGCTATTTCTGGATTTTAGGAAGAACTGATGACGTATTGAATGTATCAGGACATCGCTTAGGTACAATGGAGATTGAATCAGCTTTAGTTTCCAATCCAAAAGTGGCTGAAGCCGCCGTAGTTGGCAAACCTGATGAAATTAAAGGGGAATCTATCGTTGCCTTTATTGTACTAAATGGAATGCGTCCTGAAGGTGAAGAAGCCAAAGAACTCGCTGAAGAACTAAAAACTTGGGTTTCAAATGAAATTGGTAAAATCGCACGGCCTGAAGATATTCGTTTTGCCGAAAACTTACCAAAAACTCGTTCTGGTAAAATTATGCGTCGCCTATTACGTTCTATCGCAAAAAATGAGCTTATAACACAGGATATTTCAACGCTTGAAAATCCGCAAATTATCGGACAATTACAGCAGCAATTACTGTAACAAGCGGTCAGATCCGAGTAAATTTTTGCAATTTAATAAGGGGCAATAATTATTGCCCCTTTTCCTATGAGAATGCCAATAAATACTTTATTTTATGGATTACGTTTAAATTTACTGAAATTAGGCGCTCGTTTTTCATTAAACGCATTGCGTCCTTCTTGCCCTTCCTCTGTCATATAAAATAACATTGTGGCATTACCTGCTAACTCTTGTAACCCTGCTTGCCCATCACAATCTGCATTCAATGCAGCTTTCAAGCAACGCAAAGCAATTGGACTATTACGTAACATTTCACGACACCAACGCACAGTCTCTTTCTCTAAATCTACATAAGGAACAACTGTATTGACTAGTCCCATATCTAAAGCTTCTTTCGCATCATATTGACGACATAAGAACCAAATCTCACGAGCTTTTTTCTGCCCAACAATACGAGCCATATAACTTGCGCCCCAACCGCCATCAAAAGATCCAACTTTCGGGCCTGTTTGACCGAAAATGGCATTTTCTGCGGCAATCGTCAAATCACACAACATATGTAGAACGTGTCCCCCACCAATCGCATAGCCCGCTACCATTGCCACAACAGGTTTCGGACAGCTACGAATATCACGCTGAAAATCTAAAACATTCAGATGATGCACACCGCTCTCGTCCTTATAACCGCCGTAATCGCCTCGAACTTTTTGATCTCCCCCCGAACAAAATGCTTTTTCGCCTTGCCCAGTCAGTACAATAACCCCAATATTTTCATCAAAACGAGCATCTGCAAAGGCGTTAATCATCTCTTTAACCGTTTGAGGGCGGAAAGCATTACGCACTTCAGGGCGATTGATGGTAATTTTGGCAATACCATCGTTCGATTTATGGTAAAGAATATCTGTATAGCCTTCACTATAATCTACCCATTCAGCAGGTGCGTAAAGCACATCATCTTTTGAATTTTGCATTTCTTCGTCCTTTTTTCAAAAATTAAGCGGTCAGATTATACCTGAATTTTGCAAATTTTTCGGTAAATCTCACCGCTTGCACTTGTATTTATCAAATCTATCGCTATATTCCATAGGTCAATTAAACAAAAGGAAACATTATGTCTTTAAATTTAGAAGCAGTAAAATTAGAAAGCGTAGAAGCACAAGGCGGATACGGCGTTGGGCTACAAATCGGACAGCAGCTTATCGGTAGTGGCTTAGAAGTTGAACCTGAGGCTGTGGTAAAAGGTATTTTTGATGTATTAAACCAAAATCCACCTGCATTAGACCTCAATGTGGTTACCAAAGCATTACAAGAATTACAACAACGTGCAGAAGCAATGCAAGCAGAAGCCTTTAAAGCCTTAGAAGCAGAAGGCAAAGCATTCCTAGAAGAAAATAAGAAACACTCAACAGTAAAAGAAACGGAAAGCGGTTTACAATACGAAGTATTGACAGAAGGAACTGGTAAAGTGCCAACTAAATCAGATAAAGTTCGTGTTCACTACACCGGTTCATTAATCGATGGCACTGTTTTTGATAGCTCAGTAAAACGTGGTACACCAGCAGAATTCCCAGTAACTGGCGTTATTCCAGGTTGGGTTGAAGCCTTACAAATGATGCCTGTTGGCTCAAAATGGCGTTTAACAATCCCTCATCATCTAGCCTATGGTGAACGTGGTGCAGGAGCTTCAATTCCACCACTTAGCACATTAGTATTTGAAGTAGAATTACTTGATATTGTTTAATATGAGCTAATCTCTAATCATAAATAAAAACGGCGCTTAATTGTGCCGTTTTTATTCTATTTAACTAGCTAAACACTTACTAACAAGCTGCCAATAAATTGCAAAAGTTACCTTAAACTTACCGCTTGCTTATTGTATTGATTAATAAGATTTACGCTCAAACTGCTGTTGAATTTCTTCAATACTAGTTACTTTTTCAAATCCTTTTAATTCCGCAGGCTGATTAATCTTTTTATTAATTCCAATTGCTTGGCTAGCAAGTACAAACCCTTTTTGATCGATAACGGCTTGTTGGTAGAAATCAATAATATCCTGCAATTTAAGCTGTTTAAGTGTAGCGATAACTTGTGTTTTATGATCAAATTTATCATTGCCACGTTCAAAATCATTCTCAAAATTCGCAAACTCTTGAGCAAGAGATTCAGGCTTACGCTCTAAAATTTTAATCAAGCTACTACGGTATTTCTCGAAATCTTCTGCCGACATTGCTTTTAATTTCGCTAAAGTTTCAGCAAAGAAACGTTGATTATGCTCCATAATCGCTTGAGCAGAAACCGTTGGGCTTTGAACTAGAAATTGTAAGCCTGATGTTTTACCAATACGATTTGTCGTTGCATAGACCACATAGCCTAGCTGTTTATCAGTACGCAAATCATCAAAATACCAGCGAGAAATAATACTTTGTAACAAAGACGCTCGGCTGATACTATCAATTTCTTGATAATTATTAGGGAAATAAGCAACTGTTAAAGCATTATCTTCGTGTGGAATTTGCTTTATATAATTTAATTTACGTTGGCTTTGGTTAATATCAATATATTCGCCACGATTTATTTCTGAATTAGCATATTTAATTGTTTGATCTAGCGTATTAACAATATCTTTTACCTGTTCATCAGTAAAATTACCTAATGATAATACTTTAAGCCCTGTTGCTTTAGTTAAAATGCGTTGACGAGCTTGCTCAATATCATTAAGCTGAATTGTTTCAATCATTTTACGTTCTTTATCCATTTCAAAATAAGGATATGATTTAAAATTCGTTATTACACTATTTGCTTGACGTAGCGCATTCTCTTTTTCTTGCTTATCTAAAGCCTCTAGATAACGCTGTTTAGCTTGAGATAATACCTCTTGTTTTAATTCAAATCGGCTAAAATTCTGCAATTTATCTTTTAATAATTTTGCTAAATTTTGCGTATAGCCACTTAATCCAATCGTTAAGCCATTAACTCCACTATTAATGTTTGTTTCAATACCAGCAACTGTCGATTGAAAATCAATATTCGCTTGTTCTAATTCACTCATATAATTTAATAATGAAGTACTAATATAATTTTTTAATTCATAGTTATTTGGAAAATTTGTAAAACCAATATTCATTATTGCTTTAGGCTCATCTGAAAAATATTGGCTACCCATTGCATAAATTTCTGTACCTTTTTCTTTTTCAACTAATAAAGGGATTTTACGAGATTTATCCACTTTATTTAATGAAAAATCAGTTGCAAAATATGGGTTTAATGCTGGTAATTTTAATTCTGGATTTTTACTAAAATCTAACCACTGTTTCTTCTGCTCGTCTGTAATTTTACGAATTGCATAAGGTGCTTCAAAATATTTAGTTTTATGATCTGTTGTTGCTTTATCATTAATTAACATAATACGAGCATTATCAACAGTCATTTCTGCTAATTTTTCTTCAATCGCTTTATTATCCATTGTATCGACAATAAATCCTGCATCAATGACATTTTCTAATGGATAATACATCATTTTAGAAACAAGCCCTGCAACATAACTACCACTTTTCTCAGTTTGTAAATGCTCAAAAGCTTGATTTAAACTTACTTTTAATTCATCAAAATAACTAGGTTGTACGCCTACTTTTTTAATTTTATTGATCTGTTGGAAGACTAAAGAAATAATCTTCTCTTTTTGCTCTAAACCTTTATCGGTTAAATCAATATAGAATGTAAAATCACCACGATTACGGCTTACATCATCAGAACTTTCTGATTGCACACCGCTATCAGATAAACCTTCTTTAATTAAATAATCTGATAATGTACCTTCACTATTATTATTAAAGACATAAGCTAAATATTCACCCGTTTTATGTTTAAATTGCGCTTTATCTTCTGGCATATCAAAAGAAATTACTAACATTTTATTTGGTTTAACGGGTTTATAATCAATAATAACGCTCTTATCTTGCTCTCTAAAAAATGGCATATCCATTATAGGTACAGATAAGTTTTTATTTTTTACTTTACCTAGATTTTTCTCGGCTAATTGAGCTAATTTTTCAATCGGCTGATTCGAATAAAGCACTGCTTTCATCAAATTTGCTGAATAATGTTGCTGATAAAATTTAACTAATTCATCTTGCAATTTACTCTCTTTTTTATCGGATAACGTAACATTATTTCCCACTGCAAATTTAGTAATTGGGTGATTTGGATTTGCTGTTGCTAAATTAACATCATGCATTAAAAATGCATCATTTGATTTTGCTCTTACCATTTCTGCATTTACTGCATTGACTTCTTTTTTCGCATTTTTTTCAGATAAAAGTGGCTGAGCAAATGCATCAGACAAACGGGCAACGGCCTCATCAAAGGCATTATTATTTACTTCTAAATAGTAAACAGTACGATCAGATGCTGTATAAGCGTTATTATAGCCACCATTTTTTGTCAGAAATCCATCTAAGCTATTTGTTTCAGGAAACGCTTTTGATCCCATTAGAATCATATGCTCAAGATAATGTGCCAGCCCCTGTTGCTGAACAGGATCTTCCATAGATCCCATAGGTAAACCAACAGACATCAGGGATTTATTGGCCTTTTCATCAGAAATAAGTAGCACTTCCATCCCATTTTCCAAACGGATTCCTTGATAAATAGCTTTATCTGCTGGGCTTTTAGTAATAGTACTATTAATTACACTAAAGCCTTTTTGCTGTGCAGCCACAACATTGCTAGCAGTGTGATTTACACTAGAATTTGCAAATACTGCGGTAGAATGCACAAGCCCTAAAGCAAAAATAGTATGTAAACTGTACGTTAAAAACGATTTCTTCATTATAAATCCTTATTAATATGTTGAGTCATTTTGCCAAACCAAGCCACTGTTCGGTTGTGAATTTCCGCATAGTCTAATGCGGAAGTTTGTGCCATAACTCGTTGCAAATAAACATTGTTATCTTCAGATTGTAATGCTTTTTGACATTGTACTTCGATGGAAGTTTCTTTCTGAAATTTTTTAATATATGTTTCTATATTATCGGTAATTGCCCATTTTAATTGAGTAAAACTTTCTAAATAATCTGATAAATACTCATTTAATAAATGTTCAGCTTCTTCATTTGAAATACCTGTAAATGTTAAATAATTTACATTATCTTTATTTCGATAATAAAATCTGATTTCTTCAATAATATCACTTTTAGTTTTACTATTTTTATTTTGATTAGCCCTCAGTAGTAAATAATATATCCACATTTGAATAATATATTTATCCTTCAATGAGCCAACTCTCCATTGAACAATGGTTTCATCAAATAAATTCTGAATATTACCAATTAATTTTACAGTATGATTACCAAAATGAAATTTATATATACATTCAATACTATCAGGCTGTTTAGATAAATAAATAGATAACCTTTCTCTTAATTTACTGATCGATAAAGTTAATTGTTGTTCACTAATTTTTGCAAAAGAACTAGCAGGTAGACTACCTTGTAACTTTGCATTCTCAAAAAGTTTATCAAACTGATTTATCTCTACATTTATAAGCTCCTCTAATAAATTAAACTTTTCTAATCCAGAAAGATTAAAATGTTCTGAATCTAATATTGATTTATCATAACTTTCTAAATTAACACCTAGTTGATAATTAAAAAAATATTTTAATGGTGATTGTAAATAAGCAATAAGATGAGATAAATCGACTTCTATTTCGTCTTCATTATTTTCGTTTTTATATAACGCTCTATCATTAGTGATTTCTGTTAAAAACTCAAGCTCTGAGCTTGATTGATTTTTAGCTTTTAACCACTCTTTATCATAGGCAATATTTCCATTAATAAAATTTCTAGGACTAAATATCGTCATAGAATGATAATTAATTATTAATTTCTGTCCATTACTCAGCCTATCTTGAAGATAATCAATTAATTGAGAAACTAAAACAGAGGGTAATTTATTTGTACTATCCGTTAATGATTGTCCAATATAACTGACATAAAAAATTTGTTGTGCAGAAAGTAGTGCTTCTAAAAATAAATAACGATCATCATCACGTTTAGAACGATCGCCTTTCTGATAAGCATATTGCATTAAATCAAAATTATTTAATACCTGCTGACGAGGAAAATCCCCTTCATTCATTCCTAATAAACAAACGACTTTAAAAGGAATAGCTCGCATTGGTAACAAAGTGCAGAAATTTACTTTTCCAACTAAAAAATTAAGATTATTTCTCTGTTCGCTTAATCTCTGTTCAAATAAAAGTGAAATAACCTCAATATCTAATTTTTCCATAAAATCAGCTTGTTCAATATGATTAAATGTTGATTCAATAATTTCTAATAAATTTGATAGTGTTACCGCATTTTCTTCATTATCTTGATAAAACTTCTGAATTAATTGAGTGAGCATTATTTTCCACTCTAACGCACTATGTGGTTCAATAATAAAATTAACCCAAGCGGTTAGATTTTGAATAAATTTTGCAATATATCCTATAATTTCTGCAGAAAGACCATAACTTTCATCAAAAGCAAGAATATCTTGCCAAGCATTATTTTCTGCTTTTAAACTTAGCCCCAATAATAAGCGATTTAGACCATTTTCCCACGAATTATAATTCGTCCAATTATCATTATCTTTTTTAAGTCCTGCACGAACACCAGATAACTCAGCCCATTCTCTTAATGTTGATAATTGTATTTCTGTTAATTGATACTTTTCTCTAATTGCTTTTACATCAAATAAAGAAAAAATTTCATCTAATATAAACTTCCGATCCTTTAACGATAATATATTAATAAAACTAGCAATAATTGGATCAATATAGTTGATCTTTTGATCCGAAAGGGAAAATGGAATAAATCTAGGATCTTTCCTATTATAACTAGAAAATACCGCATTAATATAAGGAGCATAACTATCAATATCCGCAGACATTACAATAATATCTTTAGGGGCTAAATCAGGGTTTTGTTCAAAAAGCAATAATAATTGATTATGCAATACTTCCACTTCCCGCATTTTACTGTGGCAAGCATGAATTTGAATAGAATTATCTTGCTCTGCTATATTAAAATTTGAATGGTATTCAGAATATAAAATAGCATTTTTAATTTGATCAAGTAGTTTTCCTGTTTCAAATGGCTGATAATAATCAATGTCTTGTAATTCATTTTCTGCAAGCAAACTCAAAAATTCTTTTCCTTGCTTTCCCCATATTGTTAGAAGTGGATTACCCTGCTCTGCTAACAGTTGATCAATCTCTTCAGTTGATAAATTTCTCTTTAATGCTAATTTTTCTAAAACCTTATCTTCCCGATCATTTGCCCAATAACTTTCACTAGGATTAGTAAAAAAGAAATGAATATGACAATATTCGCTTAATTTTTTTAAAAAGTTTAATTGTATTTGGGGTAAAGAAGAAATGCCAAAAATAAAGATACGTTTTGGTAATTTTTCTTTTTCTAATTCTGTTAAAGAATCTAATTTATCAAAATAGCGCTGTTGTAAATAAGCACGATGAGATGTTGTAAATATAAGTTCAGGCGTATCTTTTTTTAAATCATTTACTAATGCATTCCATAAAATACACTGCCATTTCATATTTATTTCAATAGCCGTCATATCTTTATTTTTGAACGAAATTGTTTGTGATATCTCATTTAATACTTTACCTAGTTCACCATTTTCCCATAAAATTAACCATTGTGGTCGATAAACTAAATATTGATCAAACAAATCTGCAATCTTACTTACTAATTGATATTCTTTTAATTGATCAGCCTGTTTTAAATAATGAGCTAAAAGACTAAATTCTTCCATTGCTAGATAATTTGGCAGTAAACGCATTAAATGCCATACCATTGCATTACGTTCAAAGATATTCTCTTTTGGCAGTTCTGGAAATAATAGGCGATATTGCTGCCATAAAAAACTTGTCGGGTAAGGAAATTGAATATTACCAATAACACCAATCTGTTCTGACATTTGCATTTGTAGCCATTGTGCCATTCCTAGACTTTGGACTAATACTACTTCTTGACTAAAGGGATCAGGATTTGGATCTTGTTGTAAAATCTTAATTAATACATCTTTATGGTGGCTAATTTGATTAGAATAGTAAACAGTAAACATTGCAATTTCCTCATAATTTTGGCTATTTTACTGTTTTAAATAACCCTTGGCTAAGGGTTTCCAACTTTTATTTCTCCTAATGGAAATATCACTTTAATAAAAGAATGATTACATTGTACTGTAAAAAGCAAATTATTTTGCTTAACCAACCGCTCACATTCACGATTTGCCATTTTTAATGCAATTTGATTTTCAGCAATCTGTAATGCTTGTTGCTGTTGGTATAAAAAATTAGCTAGCCTTGTTTGTTTTGATTGCCATTTATTATAAGAAAATAACATTATCGCAAATAAACTTATCGTCATTAGCACGCTAATACCTGTTTCAGCTTTAATCAATTTCATTAGATAATAGACTCTTAGAATGAGATAAATACGACCAACTAGAAAGTTGATTATCTATATTCTCAATCACCTCTTTCTTATAAGAGATATTACGTTCTTTTCTTTTATTATCATAAGAAGAATATAATACACCATAAATATTATACCTACCTTTTATATCAAAATAATTATCGGTAATAATAATTCCATAAAAATGATTAGGAAGTTCTCCATCAATATCATCTAATACTTTAACAATTTTTGGATTATCTATTGAAGTTAAAGGAAGTTCATCTAACTTACTAATTAGATAAATATTATCTTTATAATCATCACTATTCAAATACTGTCTAATTTGTTGATATTCAATATAACTTTTTGTTGGCTTTTTAATAAAAAAAGATTTCTTAATACAGTTAAAAGAATAGTTTAAAAATTGTATTTTCTCTTTCTGTAATTGACTACATAATATGTTCTCATCTCGCTTAAGGTCAATAATAAGATTAAAATTATTATTTAAATATTGATAATGATAATTATGTGTTATTTTCTTTTCAGATAACATATCATCTTTAGTGATAAATAAAAGAGTAAATAATATACTTAATAGTAGTAATGAAAGAATAGATACATTTCCATAAAAAAAATATCTCATAGCTTTACCTATTCAATAAATAACTATAAGCGGTTTCTTGGTAACTAATATTTTTCATTTTATTAGAACGTAATGTTAAACCTATCGCTAATAATTTATCCGATACAATCCATTTGAAGGATAAATTATCAACAGTATAATCAGATAACTCAAAAGCCTTTCGCCATAAATTAAGTTCACAACTTTTAGCCCACTGATTACAGTGATCCGAATAGCAACGATCAATCGCCTTATCATCAAAAAATGATATTTGTTTTGATTCAAATTTAATACCAAATAACTCCTTTTTAACATCTTTAGTATTATTAATTTTATCTTTTATACAAGGCTGTTTTTTATTTCGACTACCAATACAACCATCTTGATTTAAATCATATAGAAAAAGAAAGCAGTGTGGTGAACCTAAGTAATACGCTTTTCCATCTATTAAAAAAGAATCATAATTACTTTCTGTACGAAATGGACCTTGATACCCACTATGCTGGATATGTTGTTGAAAATAATTCAATAGTTGTTGCGTAGTTTGCTGTAAATTAAGTAATTCTCGTTGCTTATTCTGCATAGAATAAATATTAGTATAAAAATAAGAACAGACAAAAAATAAAAGAACACTTAAAGATAATGAAATTATCATTTCAATGAGAGTAAATCCGCTATATTTATTCACGACATTTTGTCCTTTTATTATCTTGTGCTACATTAATTATTCCACTTGCATCAAACTGGATAACTTTTTGGTATTGATTATACTTTAATCCTAAACAAACCGTTTCTAAGTGACCAGAATTACCATAAATATTCATAAAACTATTAGGGTATATATTCTTACTTTTTAATTCTAAATTCTTCAGTTTAGATTTATAGATATAGTAACTAGAGGCTAGCTTACAATTTGTTATATTCAAACAATCACAGATAATTTCTTTACTACTGTGCTTTTCAATTGCAATAATACACCAATCATAAGTAGTTTTATTTTGACTAATCGTTAATGAATATCTTTGTTTTTTATAACGTGCTTGTGTTTGAATTTTATAAATAAAGGTTTTAATTTGATCAATTTCATTATTCAATAAGATAGGAATTTGAATACGAAATAATATAGGAGAGATAAAATAAATTGAAATAATGATAATAACTAACGTGATCAATAATTCAATCAGTGCAACTGCTCGATACATTATACTTCCCCTATATTTAGAGGAAGATCATAAACTCAGATAATTTATTGTAAATAATCCGTAATTATTTTTGCGGCAGAGATCGAAAAATTAAAATGCCGTAGTATCTTGAAATAGGCCAACTTTTAAATCAATCGCGCGATAAATTACTCGGCCATCAACTTCCACTTCACCATCAGCCATTCCCATCACTAATTTACGGTTGATAACTCGTTTCATATTAATACGATAAATCACTTTTTTAGCTGTTGGTAAAATTTGTCCTGTGAATTTTACTTCACCAACACCTAATGCTCTTCCTTTGCCTTTACCACCGATCCAACCAAGGTAAAAACCGACTAATTGCCACATTGCATCTAATCCTAAACAACCAGGCATCACGGGATCTCCGATAAAATGGCAGTTAAAAAAGGGTAAATCTTTATGAATATCAAGCTCCGCTTCAATATAACCTTTTTCAAACTCACCCTTTAGATTAATTTGCGTAATTCTATCCATCATCAACATTGAAGGTGCAGGTAATTGTGGCCCTTCGTTACCAAATAATTCCCCTCGGCCTGAGGCTAATAGATCTTGATAATCATAACTTGGCTTCATTTTCGGTGTACAATCGTTCATTATTTTTCCTATAAAGTAAATATAGAGCCTATACATTATTAGGCTATTTATACTTATATAGTAACAGACATTCAAAATAGAGAACAGTTGTACGCTGACTTGTCGGATCAGTGAAATAATTTATTGTATAATTTTTGCCAAAATGAACCGCTTGTTTCTTCACTTTGTAACTGCTTATTGATCAAAGTAAAAATAGAAGATTTATCAGAAAAATCTCCAGTATCTTCCGTATAGAAATCTCGAGCAAATAAAATTTGTATTGCTTCAAATACATCAGATACTGCCCAAATAGCAAATTTCTCCGCTTTTACTGCGTCAATAATTTCACTATTTAAGCTCAAATGCGACATACATACTGCTGGAATAATCACTCCTTGTTTGCCGGTTAAACCTCGAGCATTACATAAGCTAAAAAAGCCTTCTATTTTTTGATTCACACCTCCGACACTTAGTACATTCCCAAACTGATCAATTGCTCCCGTTACCGCAAAAGATTGTGGTAACGGCACCTTTGCTAATGAACTAATCAATACACAGAAAATCGCTAATGATGAGCTATCCCCATCAATTTCACCATAAGACTGCTCAAATACAAGGGAGGCCGAAAAAGGTAATTGTGAAGGTAATTCGAGTAAATTAGCTAGACAAGATTGTGCCAATAAAATCCCTTTAGAATGGATATTTCCGCCCAGCTCGACTTTTCGCTCAATATCGTGTATTTCTCCTTCACCAAGCTGAGCGTTACAGCTAATCCGTAAAGGCTCACCAAAAGCATAAGGTACACCATCAAATTCTACAACTGAAAGCCCATTGATTTGACCTATCACTTCATCATCTGTTTCGATATAAACTTGATCAGTAAGCATATCTTGTAAAGCAAATTGCTGTAATCTTTCTGCTTGCTGTTGCAGAGAATCAAAATAAGGTTGAATATGATCTAATTCCTTTTGTTCTGGATAAAATTGTGCTAACCCCAATATATATTTTTTCAGTAATGTCGGTGAAATGCTAATAAGTTTCTGACTTTCACTTTCACGAATAAATTGATTTAATAATAAATTTGTTCCTTGATCAGTAAATAATTTTCCTATCTTTTCTTGTGCAAAAGATTGAATATAATTTCTCCACTTTACTACATTTTGTTCTTCTAATGCTAAATAGCTATCAATCTCTGCATATTGGCAAAATTGATATAAAGTATCATCATACGCAGATAGCGTAGCAACATCATCACGGTTCCCCACCAACACTAATTTAAACACAGATACGACCTCATCAATATGACTTGGCAACACATTTGCACTATTCGGCGTATAATGCCTAAATAACAATGCTTGCTTTAATTTATCCCACTGATGAATATCTAATAATAGATTATTTAAGTTAAGTAATAATATTTGATGATTAGCCTGCTGGATAATACCTGGTACATATTGAATTTTATGCTCTTTTGATAAATACATCTGATAACCAAACAAACTATTTGAGGTAAATTCCATTTTACTTATCACTGAGCATTGATGTTGGCTAAACTCATTTTCTATTTCAGCCAAAAATTCAGGGAATAATTCTGTTTTTAAAACTAATGCAGAGCCAAATTCGCTTTTAGCAAATTGTGCGATTGCCTGCTTTGCGTTAGGTTGAAAATCAAAAAATTGAACCGCTTGTAATTGCGGTTCAAATGTATAATTTATACTCAGCAATTTCCAGCTAAGGGGAGAAAGTTGCACAAGATTTCCTCATTATCAAAATTTTTTCCATTATAACACCGCTTACCTTTAGATTTAAAATAATCACTTATATTTAATGACAAAGCAGATTCCGCTATACTTAAATATTATTGGGGGAAGTTATGAGATACCAAAAATTAGACATTCAAGAAGCCAACTGGAAATGGAAATATTTGCTTAAAAAACATCGTGAAGGAGAAAATATTACTAAATATGAAGAACAAAGTTACATTGAATTAAAAATACAAAAACTAGTAACACTGCAAAATTCCCCCGAGGAAATTGAAGATTGGATTAAATCGGAAATGACCGCAGATCAACGCAGACGAATGCGGCAATCCATTCGGGCTAGACGTAAACGTTTTTTTAACGCTGAAAAGCAATCAACACGCAAAAAATCTATCGATCTTGACTATTCAAGCTGGGTACGCTTATCACAGCAAGCAAATGAAATGGAAATGACGCTGTCTGAAACTATTCATTATTTAATTGATGAAATAGAAAATAAACAGATTTATACCGAGCAGGTAAATAAAATGAAGGAAAACTTGAAAAAACTGCTAAAAGAATAAGAAATAAGCGGTTAAATAATAAGATTTTTGTGATTTCAATAAACTAGTTAATAAAAATGCCCACTTAATGTGGGCATTTTTGCATTAAGATACTTAATCTAAGTACTTAAGAAGTGATTACATTGCAACTTCTTTTGAACCTTGAACTTGGATCTCAACACGACGATCTGGTGCTAAACAAGCGATAAGCGCTTTACGACCTTTAACTGCATCACAAGTGTTGCCAGTTACAGGGTTTGCTTTACCGTAACCTACAGCAGTAACTGCGGCAGGGTTTACACCTTTAGAAACGATGTAGTTAGCAACTGACTCAGCACGACGTTGAGAAAGTTTTAAGTTGTATGCTTCTTTACCGATACGGTCAGTATAACCATTTACTTGGATTGCTGGAGAAGCTAAACCTAATTTGCTGATCTCATCATGAGCTGCATCTAATGATGCTGCTGCAGCTGGTTTTAAGCTTGCTTTAGCAAAATCAAATAATACATCTGAGCTGAATGCAAAGTTTTTAGTTACGATTTCTGGTTGAGCAACTGGTGCTGCACCTTGACCGAAACGGTATGATAAACCAGCAGTTACAGAACCAATATCTGGGCTGTATTGGAAATTAGTGCCAGTATTACCAGCTTTACGCTGAGCTTTGTCTAAGTTACCAACACGGCTTAACCATTGATATTCAACACGAGCTGCTAATTCTGGAGTAATTGCATACTCTAAACCACCTGCTAATACTAAAGAAGTTTTTAAATTGTGTGATTTAACACGTGAATCTTTAGCAACAGTTGGTTGGAAGTAATAGTCAGAACGAACTAATGCTGCACCAACACGAGCATAAGCGTCTAAACCATCAACGATTGGGTAGCTACCTTTTAAGCTAATGTGAGCACCGTGCGCAGAATGTTTTGCAGCACGTTTATCTTTTTCTTCACCAGCGAAAGTAGTGTTACCACGTGCACGGCCGAAGTAATCGTAGCCTGCTTCAACTGCAAGGTTATCAATGATTTGGTAACCAGCGAATACACCGTAAGTTACAGAGTTACGGTTAACACCGATATTATCATTATTACCAATTTGACCGCCTTTTTTAGCATCAAATTGAGTTAAACCATCGTGGAATGATGCCCAACCAGTTTTAGCACCTACGTATGCAGTGTTTGCTTGTGGTGCTGCTTGAACTGAAGCGATTGCTAAACCAGAAACTGCTAATGCAATTAAAGATTTTTTCATTTTAATAATCCTCATATTATCGTCATTACGAGATAAAAAGTATTCAACAAAAATCAAACCGACCTTATGTTGAGCTTAAATGCCTCCTAAACCCAAAATAGATTTGAAGAAGGTCTAGAATTCTTGTGTATTCTATCAAAAAATATTCGACTTCAAACGGAACTTTTGTAAAAAAGTGTAATACCCACTCAAAACAGTCTATTTTTTAAACAAATAACTAACAATTTTCAAATACTTAAATCCATTTAAAATGGAATAGTATGTATAAGTCTAACAAAATTTTTGCAAAGTTACAAAAAAGAAATTTTGTAGAAATCGTATAATTTTGTACTCATTAACCTTAAATCTCCCGTAAAATCTTGCTACTATCACCTTAAATATAAAATATCACTCATTCTAAATGTATTATGATTCCTCGTTTAGCAGACACACCTCAACTTGATTCAATAGTTAAAGATTTCTTAATATTGCTTAAACAGCAGCGATTTCAGGGCGACATTGCCTCTAGCTATGCAGAAAGACTCTCTTTAGCAACTGATAATAGTGTTTATCAGCAAATTCCACAAGCCATTCTTTTTCCGAAATCAGTCAATGATGTTGTGATACTTACCCAACTTGCTCAAATACCTGAATTTCAACAGATTAGTTTTACTCCGAGAGGCGGTGGAACAGGAACAAACGGGCAATCATTAAATCACAATGTTATTGTCGATCTTTCCCGCCATATGAACCAAATTCTTGAACTCAATGTAGAAGAACGTTGGGTAAGAGTGCAAGCAGGCGTGGTAAAAGATCAACTTAATCAATTTCTAAAACCGTATGGATTATTTTTCTCCCCAGAGCTTTCAACCAGTAATCGAGCTACTCTCGGGGGAATGATCAATACTGATGCGTCAGGACAAGGCTCATTGCAATATGGCAAAACCTCTGATCACGTTCTGGCACTTAAATCTGTGCTAATTAATGGTGAAATTTTAGAAACACAAGCGATCAGTTCCGACAATTTTTTTACTCAGCTAGAACAACTCCAGCTTTCACCATATAGCTACAATTTACACAAAGCAATCTTCACTCGCTGTCGGCAAATACGCCCAACAGTGCTGAATGAACTTCCTCAACTTAACCGCTTTTTAACGGGCTACGATCTAAAAAATGTATTTAATCACGATGAAAGCACGTTCAACCTTAGCCGAATTTTAACTGGGTCAGAAGGCTCACTGGCTTTTATTTGTGAAGCTAAACTGAATTTATTGCCTATTCCACAATTCCGAACACTAATTAATATCACCTACAATTCTTTTGATGCTGCCCTGCGAGCTGCCCCTTTTATGTTACAAGCAAAGGCACTATCAGTCGAAACTATTGATTCCAAAGTACTCAACCTTGCTAAACAAGATATTATTTGGCACTCCGTGTCTGATTTAATTAACGAATCGTCAGATAATCCTATTTTAGGGATCAATATTGTTGAATATGCATCTAACAATCTCGCTCAAAATACTGCACAAATCCAACACCTTTGTACTGAGCTCGATTATAAAATAGCTGAGGGAACAAGCGGTATAATCGGCTACCAAATTTGTAATGACTTGAGCGATATAGAAAAAATTTACACTATGCGGAAAAAAGCAGTCGGGCTACTGGGTAATACACAAGGTTGGGCAAAACCTATTGCCTTTGTGGAAGATACCTGCGTTCCACCTGAATATCTTGCCGATTACATTGCAGAATTTCGCCAACTATTAGACGATAACCATTTAGATTATGGAATGTTTGGACACGTCGATGCAGGTGTACTACACGTTCGACCAGCGTTTGACCTTTGTGATCAAGAGCAAGTTATAAAATTTAAACATATTTCTGATCAAGTTGTTCAATTAACTGCCAAATATGGTGGGATAATTTGGGGAGAACACGGAAAAGGAATGCGTTCTGCTTACGGTGAACAGTTTTTTGGCAAAACTTTATGGCAAGAACTTCGCTATATAAAATCACTTTTTGACCCTCAAAACCGCCTAAACCCAGGTAAAATTTGTACGCCATTACATAGTGAACAATCACTCTACCCGATTGATGCCCAAATGCGAGCAGATTTCGACCGCCAAATTCCACTTCAAATACGAGAACACTTTAAAGGAGCAATGAGTTGTAACGGCAATGGCTTGTGTTTTAATTTCGATGTCCATAGCGTAATGTGCCCCTCAATGAAGATTTCTAATAATCGGCTCTATTCTCCGAAAGGCCGAGCTACGCTCATTCGGGAATGGCTACGACTATTAGCAAAACAGAATATTTCACCAGAAACCTTACTGGACTTACCTAAAGATCAGCTAAAACTCGTAGAGTTCGTGCAAAAACTCACAAATCAATTACACAAAACGACACGCTATGATTTTTCTCACGAAGTCAAACAAGCAATGGACACCTGCTTAGCCTGTAAAGCCTGTGCCAGTCAATGTCCAATTAAAATTGATGTTCCAAGCTTCCGTGCAAAATTCAATGCACTTTATCATCAACGTTATTTCCGACCACTTCAAGATCATCTCGTTGCCAATTTAGAATTTATTGCCCCTTTTATGGCAAAAATACCAAAAACCATCAATTTTTTAAGCACCCATAAAATGGCCGAAAAAATAGCGAAAAAAGTACTAGGAATGGTAGATATTCCTAAACTTTCCGTTCCTACATTATCACAACAATTACGCCATATTAACTATCCGAATAACAGCTTAGAACAGCTGGAACAAAAATTAGCAAGCGGTGAGATTTCGGCAAAAAAATGTATTTTCATCGTCCAAGATCCTTTTACCAGCTATTATGATGCCAACGTAGTCGCTGATTTTATACAGCTTTGCCAAAAACTAGGCTTTAACCCTATTGTTTTACCATTCAATCCAACAGGCAAAGCCCTACACGTTAAAGGCTTTCTCACTCGGTTTGCTCGAACCGCTAAAAATCAGGCTGAAATGCTTTCTCGTTTAGCAACGCTCGGAATTACAATGGTTGGGATAGATCCTGCCCTTACTCTAATTTATCGTGAAGAGTACAAAGAAATTCTTAAACATCAGGTAGGAGAATTTGAGGTCTTGCTAGCAAATGAATGGCTCATTAAGCAACTGAATACAGATCATCTTACTAGCTACAAAAAAATGCCTACATCTGACCGCTTGCCGTGGCACCTTTTTATACACTGTACCGAATCAACATCCGTACCAAACAGCCACACACTGTGGCAACAAATTTTTGCTTATTTTGGCGAAAGCCTTATGTTGGAAAAAACGGGCTGTTGTGGAATGGCTGGTACATTTGGGCACGAGGCCAAACATCTTGCAATGTCAAAAGCCATTTATGCACAGTCTTGGCAAAAAAAATTACAATGCAAAGATTTGCAACGTTGCCTTGCGACTGGCTACTCCTGCCGTAGTCAAGTAAAACGTATGGAACATCAAGTATTAAAACACCCTGTTCAAGCCCTGCTCTCAATCTTATAATAGAAAAATAGAAGGAAATTAAATGATCTGGAAGAAAGCAACAACCATTAAACAGCTTAATCAGCTTTGCCAAAGCTCAGCTATTTCTCATTTAGGCATTGAATTTACAGCGCAAGGCACAAATTGGTTGGAAGCAACCGTTCCTGTTGATCAACGCACTATTCAGCCCTTCGGGCTTTTACATGGAGGAATTTCTGCCACTCTAGCAGAAACACTCGCCTCAGCAGCTTCGTTACTCTGTTGCGAAGAACATCAATTTCCCGTTGGTACGGAACTTAATATCAGCCATTTAAAAGCTGTGAAGCAAGGAAAAGCACTCGGGCGTGTATTACCTTTACATTTAGGTAAAGATAACCAAGTTTGGGAAGTTAAAATTCAAGACGAAAACGACCGCTTGTGTGCAGTTGCACGACTAACAGTTCGTCTACTGACTAAATAAAAAATGGGTGATATTCACCCATTTCTCCTGTTCAGTTATGCTTTGTTATGAATAGTACATCTCAAATTCTACAGGGTGAGGGGTCATATTCAAGCGTTCAACCTCTTTACGACGCATACCAATATATGCCTCAATAAAACTTTTACTAAATACATTACCTTGCAGCAAGAAAGCGTAATCTTGTGATAAGCTATTCAACGCCTCATCAAGAGAACTTGCTACAGCCGGGATTTCTTGTAATTCTTCAGGCGGAAGATCATATAAATTCTTATCCATCGCATCACCTGGATGAATTTTATTTAAAACTCCATCAAGCCCTGCCATTAACAAGGCAGAAAATGCTAAATAAGGATTTGCTAATGGATCTGGGAAACGAGCTTCAACTCGAATTGCTTTTGGGTTAGTTACCGCTGGAATACGAATTGATGCTGAACGATTACTTGCGGAATAAGCTAATAAAACAGGGGCTTCAAAGCCAGGAACTAACCGCTTGTAAGAATTTGTACTTGGATTAGTAAACGCATTTAATGCCTTAGCATGCTTGATAATTCCGCCAATATAATACAGCGCTGTTTCTGATAATCCTGCATATTTATCCCCCATAAATACATTTTTACCGTCTTTACTGAGTGACATATTACAGTGCATACCTGATCCATTATCACCTGTGATCGGTTTTGGCATAAAACAAGCTGTTTTGCCGTGAGCCAAAGCAACGTTTTGCACTACATATTTATAAATTTGCGTCTCATCTGCTTTTAATGTTAGAGAATTAAAACGGCAAGCAATTTCATTTTGCCCTGCAGTTGCTACTTCGTGGTGGTGTGCTTCAACAACTAAGCCTAGCTCTTCTAAAATCAAACACATTTCCGAACGAATATCTTGTGCTGTATCATTTGGTGCAACGGCACAATATCCACCTTTTGTCAGTGGGCGATAACCTTTATTACCATTGTCATAACGAGTTTGGCTATTCCACGCACCTTCAATATCATCAATCTCATAGGAATTTCCATTCATTCCTACGCCAAAACGTACATCATCAAATAAGAAAAATTCAGGTTCAGGTCCAAAAAAAACTGTATCCGCAATACCTGTTGATTTCAAATAATTTTCTGCACGGATTGCAATCGAACGAGGATCACGATCATAGCTTTGCATTGTGTTAGGATCATAAATGCTACAACGAATAATAAGTGTTGGTATCGTAGCAAAAGGGTCAACAACTGCCGTTTCCGCAATAGGCATCAACAACATATCTGCTTTATTGATTGTTCGCCAGCCTTCCACTGATGATCCATCAAACATTTTACCCTCTTCAAATAGTTCTTCTAACTCATCTTCTATCAACGAGGTTGGCAACGATACTCCGTGTTCTTTACCTTTAATATCAGTAAATTTTAGTAACACAAATTTAATTTCATTCTCTTTTATCAGCTTTGCTACATTCTCAATGGCATTCAACATAATGCTAAATTCTCCTTTAATAAAATCAAAATTCCATTTGCAAACGGTTGCAAATAAATAATATGCTAGAAAGATACTGGATTTCTGCTTATTTTTAAATGATTATTGATCAAAAATATGCAAAAATTTAGATAAAACTACCGCTTGCATCCCTATTCCCCTCAACACTATTTAGCGGTACTATTTAGCAACCTAATCCTAACTTGGACATTACAATGAATTTAATCTCTCGAGAACAAATGTTATCTGTTTTTCATCGTCGAGCATCTACTCGAAACTACGATCCAAATAAAAAAATTCCCACCGATGATTTCGCCGCTATCTTGGAATTTGCTCGGCTTTCACCTAGCTCTGTTGGCTCTGAACCTTGGAAGTTTTTGGTAATTCAAAACAGTGAATTACGCCAAAAACTTAAACCCATCAGCTGGGGAATGGCAACTCAAGTAGATGATTGTAGCCATTTAGTCGTTATTTTAGCGAAAAAAAATGCTCGTTATGATTCCGATTTCCTGCGTGAATCAATGGTTCGCCGTAATCTTACCCCTGAACAGATTCCTTCGGTAATAGAAAAATATAAAAACTTCCAATTAAACGATGCCAATATAGGTGAAGATCCACGCCAATTATTTGATTGGACTAGTAAACAAACTTATATTGCCTTAGCCAATATGCTCACAGGTGCAGCGGCATTAGGCATTGATAGCTGTCCAATTGAAGGGTTTAATTACCAAGAAGTAAATTCCATTTTGGCAAATGAAGGGCTATTTGATCCCGCAGAATGGGGGGTATCTGTTATGGCTACCTTTGGCTATCGAGCCAAAGAAATTAAACCCAAAGCTCGTAAACCAATCGAACAAGTCGTTGAATGGGTGCTATAGTTCAATAAATATGAATAGACAAGGGCGTGAAATTGATCCGCCCTTTACTAATAGCCTAATGCTTTAAAATTTGGCAAAAAATTATTCGTATCTAACCGCTTGACGACCGTTTCAATTCTCCCATCTGAATGCAACGTTATCTCACGCCAGCCTTGTGAAATAGGATCAAGAGTAAACTCGTTACAATTTGGTTTAAATTGAACACACGTGGAAGGCGTTGAAAGAATTCGGTAGCCCTGCCACTCGCTATCAACTTCTTGATGAATATGTCCATGTAAAATTGCTTTTACCTTTGGATAAGGCTTTAATACTTCCGCTAGCTCATTAGCATTCGCTAAACTATGTTGATCTAGCCACGCAGAATTAGTTGGCAGAATATTATGGTGTAAAACAATCAGAGTATAACGATCTGGATACTCTGCTAATTTTTGGGCTAAGCTATTCAATTCCGCTGAACTTAACTCCCCTTTCGGCACATTGGCTAAATGACTATCTAATAAAATAAGTTGCCATTTTTCACCTGCCAAAATCTGCTTATGTGGTTGAATTTGTGAATATGAAGCTAATATTTCGCTCATATCAGGTTGAATATCGTGATTTCCTTCAATCCAAAATAGTGGTTTTTCCAATAACTTAACCATCTGAGCAAAACGATGGTACGCTCCACTATGATGATCTTGCACAAGATCGCCTGTGGCTAGCACAAAATCAAACTCAAATGACGATTGTAATATCGCCTCTAATACTGCTTGAAAACTCTGTATAGTTGGAACACCGAGTAGCTCTCCTGCTTCATTTGTAAATAAATGGGGATCTGTTATTTGTAAAATACGAATAGATTTTAAATCAGGGAAATCGTACACCTACATATCCTGCTGTCTTCAAAAATAATAATTAGATCAGTCTAATCATTTTAAATACGTTGTCAGTAAGCAATGTTCAAAAATGTGGAATAGACCACATTTTTCTTTTAACTTGAGCTAAACTTACATTTCTTTAAAATTCTTGTTTTACCGAGATCAAAAAAGCGGTCAAGTTTTCTTCAAACTGACCGCTTATAAATTTAAGTACTATTTTCCTAAATTATCAAAGAATTTTTTCACGCCATCAAAAAAACCTTGATGTTTAGGGCGATGTTGCCCTTTATCTGATAAGCTTTCTTCTAATTTACGCAACAACTCTTTCTGATCTTCATTCAATGACACTGGTGTTTCAATAATCGTTTTACAAATGAGATCGCCCGTATGATGACTACGTGGGCTTGTAATCCCTTTTCCTCTAATACGGAATAATTTGCCTGTTTGCGTTTCTGCTGGAATTTTTAGTTTGACTCGCCCATCTAGCGTTGGCACTTCAATTTCGCCCCCTAATGCTGCTAGAGTAAAACTGATCGGCACTTCGCAATAGAGATTTGAGCCATCACGCACAAAAATATCGTGTTCTTTAACATGAATAACCACATATAAATCCCCTGCTGGCGCACCGTTTTCACCCGCTTCTCCTTCTCCAGATAACCGTAATTGGTTACCCGTATCCACCCCTGCTGGAATTGTTACTGAAAGATTTTTGGTTTTATGTACTCGTCCTTCACCGTGACAAGAATGGCAAGGTTTCTCAATTTTTTTCCCTGTACCATGGCAACTTGGACAAGTTACTTCCGTAACGAAAAAGCCTTGCTGGCGATGAATACGACCAGAGCCGTGGCAATGTGGACAAGTCTCCACCTTACTGCCTGCTTCTGCACCTGAACCGTGGCAAGTATCACACTCTGCAAGGGTTTGAATACGAATATCTTTTTTAACCCCACGCACTGCTTCTTCTAGGGTAATTTCAAGATTGTACTGTAAATCATCACCCCGTACTACACGCTGACGGCGACTTCCGCCACCAAATCCACCGCCAAACATTTCACTAAATATATCTTCAAAGCCGCCAAAACCGCCACCAAATCCACCGAAGCCACCACCGTTACCTCCGCCGCCTTGTTCAAAGGCTTGATGACCATATTGATCATACATTGCACGTTTTTCGCTATCGCCTAAAATTTCATAGGCTTCTTTTAGCTCTTTAAATTTTTCTTCAGCTTCTTTACTCCCTTGATTTTTATCAGGGTGATGCTTTGCCGCAAGGCGTTTATAGGCACGCTTAATCTCTTTTTCACTTGCCCCTTTTGATAAGCCAAGCACTTCATAATAATCACGTTTTGCCATTGTAGTCTCTCGTTATTTTCTAAATTATTGGTTTATATAATGTTTTTTTACAAAATTATATTTTAAGTCTAAAAAGCGTTGATAATCTGTCATTAGTTGATAAATCAACGCTCGTTCTTCAAATGCTACTCGCTCAGTCGGTAAATCATATTGTCTAAAACGGCTAAACATTGCCTGCAATTGTGCTGATAATGCTTCAGGAATAATTTCACGGTTAATTTGTTGCGAGGCTAATTGGAAAATTTCTGCTAATGTTTTACCATCTTCTTGTGGGAATTTAATTAAAAACGCATTATCAATCATATAGCGTAAAATAACCGCTTGTGATTGCCGAAATACCGTATAATCCACATCAAACAATGAATGACTAAACAGATTATTTTCCCGCTCTTGCTGAACCGTTTTTTCCATTAACGCCAACTGGGCATTTAATTGCTGATACAATTTTTGTGTCTCTGCTTGTTTATCCCCTAAAGCCAGCGCTAATTGTTTTGCCAAATTTCCCATTATATGAGAAATCAGCCCTTCAACTTGTCGTTGCATTTGCTCAATCTGTTTTTTATAAGATGGCATATACAAATTGAACAAGGTTGCAACCCCAAGCCCCACAAACATTAAACCAAACGCATTATAAATAATAGCGACATCAACCGACTTAGCATTGATGAAATGGCTTAATAATACACAGCTTGGAACTAGCCCCGAAATTAAGTTAAAACGTAAAGACAGTGGAATGTAAATCAACAATAAAATTGCAAAAACTTCCAGCGAATATCCAAAATAATAAAATAACCCAACACCTAAAATCAGCCCTAAAACTAACGACATTAAACGCTGAAAAGCAATTTTTAAAGTCAAAAGCCGAGTATCCATTATGCTCAACATCGCAATAATCCCTGCAGAAAAGCTATAATGTAGCCCTAAAATATCTGCGAGGTGGATAGCTAAAATTGTGCCTAAGGTAAGTTTGACGACCCGAATGGCAGTATTATTTGTTAGAAAGCTCACAAAAGCTCCTTAATACAAGCGGTTAGTTATCCAATAAAAATACGAGTTTACAACTTAACAGTGTGCCACGATTGAAATATAGATTTCCACTCTGCCGTCTGGATAATATTTTTCCAAATCTATTTCGTATAACCGCTTTAATAGCCCTTGCTGAGTCTTTTTATTGATAAGCTCCCACGTTTTAGCCAAATTCTCACGATCAGTAATAAACTTTTCAAACGCATTCAGATCTTCTATATAAATTGGTTTTAGTCCGTTACTTTGAGGTAATTCAACCGCAATAGAAAACTTATAGCTACCTTCAAAATCAGCTTCATAATGGCTATATACATTATAGATAACTTCATCTGACTGACTTTGATTTTGCCAAAGCTGTGAAATCATCGCTGGCGCTGTTTTATGATTAAGCCGTTCTTGAATTAACGGATAGAGTGTTAAAATCATTTTATTTCCTGATTTATCAATACTTATAGCATTGTGTATAACCGAAAAGGGCGTATTACTACGCCCTTTGAAAGATTAAAGAAGATTATTTATTATCTTTTACTTCTTCAAATTCAGCATCAACTACACCATCATCTTTTGGATTTTGTTGTGGTTGCTGACCGCCAGCTTGTGCTTGGCTTGCTTGCATTAACGGTTCAGATACTTTTACAAGAGCTTCGATTTTTGCTTCAATCTCTGCTTTGTCTTCACCTTTCGCTGCGGTTTCTAACGCAGTAAGCGCTTCTTCAATCTTCGCTTTATCATCTGCATTTAACACATCGCCTGCTTCACTAATTTGTTTACGGGTTGAGTGAACAATCGCATCAGCTTGGTTACGAGTTTGAACTAACTCTTCAAATTTACGATCTGCTTCTGCATTTGCTTCTGCATCACGTACCATTTGCTCTACTTCTGCATCACTTAAACCTGAAGAGGCTTTAATCGTGATTTTTTGCTCTTTACCTGTATTCTTATCTTTTGCAGAGACGTGCAAGATACCGTCTGCATCAATATCAAAGGTAACTTCAATTTGTGGCATACCACGAGGTGCAGGCTGAATGCCATCTAGGTTGAATTGACCTAATGATTTATTATCTGACGCACGTTTACGCTCACCTTGTAACACGTGAATGGTTACCGCACTTTGGTTATCTTCCGCAGTTGAGAACACTTGGCTATGTTTTGTTGGGATTGTAGTATTTTTCTCGATAAGTTTTGTCATCACGCTACCCATCGTTTCGATACCTAATGAAAGTGGCGTTACGTCTAATAAAAGAACGTCTGTTACATCACCTGCTAATACCCCACCTTGTACTGCTGCACCAATTGCCACTGCTTCATCAGGGTTCACATCTTTACGAGGCTCTTTACCGAAGAAATCAGCAACTTTTTGTTGTACTAATGGCATACGGGTTTGACCACCAACTAAAATCACATCGTTAATTTCAGAAACAGATAATCCTGCGTCCGCTAATGCAACTTTTACTGGCTCAAGTGAACGTGCCACTAAATCTTCAACTAATGCTTCTAATTTTGCACGAGTAATGGTTAATACTAAGTGTTTTGGCCCTGTTGCATCTGCTGTGATATACGGAAGATTTACTTCAGTTGATTGTGCAGATGAAAGCTCAATTTTAGCTTTTTCTGCCGCTTCTTTAACACGTTGCATCGCCATAGAATCATTGCGTAAATCTACGTTTTGATCTTTTTTGAACTCTTCAACAATGTAGTTAATTAAACGGTTATCAAAGTCTTCACCACCTAAGTGAGTATCACCATTGGTTGCACGCACTTCAAATGTTTGCTCACCATCAATATTATCAATTTCGATGATAGATAAATCGAATGTACCACCACCTAAGTCATAAACTGCAATGATTTGGTTCTCTTTCTTAGAATCTAAACCGTAAGCTAATGCTGCTGCTGTTGGCTCATTGATAATACGTTTAACTTCTAAACCTGCGATACGACCCGCATCTTTAGTTGCTTGACGTTGCGCATCATTAAAATACGCTGGAACAGTAATTACCGCTTCGGTTACTGGCTCACCTAAGAAATCTTCTGCTGTTTTTTTCATTTTTTTCAATACTTCAGCAGAAATTTGTGGTGGTGCCATTTTCTCATTTCTGACTGCAACCCACGCATCACCATTGTCCGCTTTAGTGATCTCAAAAGGCATAATTTCGATATCACGTTGCACTTCTTTATCTTCAAAACGGCGACCAATTAAACGTTTGATTGCAAATAAGGTATTTTTTGGGTTAGTGATTGCCTGACGTTTTGCTGGCTGCCCCACTAACGTTTCTTTATCGGTATAAGCAATGATTGATGGAGTGGTACGCGCACCTTCTGCATTTTCTAATACACGAGGTTTATCACCGTCCATTACTGCTACACAAGAGTTGGTTGTACCTAAGTCAATACCAATGATTTTTCCCATTTTTAATTCCTCTATAAAATATATGTTTTCTATTTGTAAGTTAGCCTTAAGATTGTGCTTTTCTACGCTATTTCAAGACTATTTAAATACTTTTTTCCAAAAAGAAACGGGAAGTAATTTGACGTTCCCGTTCAGACAAAACAGTAAATAGGGGTAAAAAATAGGAGTTCAAGGGGAAAAATAAAAAAAATTGAGAATTTATAAGATTTTTCTATCTATATCTACGAAAGACAAAACAAGCGGTCAAATTGCAAAAAACTTTGCTAATCTCACCGCTTGTTGGTTAATCCCGCCAGAAGCTAGGGGAAAGGATCACAAGTAAAGTGAATACTTCTAAACGTCCGCACACCATTGCGAAAGTCAGTACCCATTTTGCACTGTCTGGTACTTGCACGAAATTGCTACTCACCGCCCCTAACGCTGGGCCAAGATTATTCAGGCTAGCGATCACAGCATTTAACGCATCAAAGGTATCCATTCCACACGCAATCGTTGCTAACCAACAAACAACAAACACAAAGAAATAAGCGGAGAAAAATGCCCAAATTCCCTCGACCATTCGTTCCGATAAAACGTGCTTACCTAATTTAATTGGCTGAACAATATTAGGGTGAATAAAGCGGTGAATTTCTCGCTTTCCTTGCAAATAAAGCAGTAATACACGGAACATTTTTACGCCCCCACCCGTTGAGCCTGCACAACCGCCAATAAACGAAGCAAGCACTAATAATAGTGGTAAAAATGAAGGCCATTGGCTGAAATCGTGTGCAGAAAATCCCGCTGTGGTGGAAATCGCCACAGAATGTAACAACGCCTGCGAAAACGTGGTATTTAACTGTTCAAAATAGTGATTGCCCCACAAAACAACAAAGCAGATCAAAAAAAGTGAAACTTGCACGAAAAGAAAAAAGCGAAATTCATAATCACGCCAATACAAGCGGAAAAAATTCTGTTTCACTTGCCCTTTATAACTTTCTTGTAATTTATCAAATGCCGTAAAATGTAATGCAAAATTACAAGACGAAATCAATAAAAACAGCACCGTGATTGCGTTAATCATTTCACTATTAAAATAGCCAATACTCGCATCGTGGGTTGAAAATCCCCCAATCGAAACGGTAGAGAAACTATGACTAATCGCATCAAATACAGTCATTCCTGCAAGCCAAAATGCCAATGCACATAATACGGTCAGCGACACATAAATAAGCCATAACGCTTTCGCTGTTTGAGCAATACGGGGGCGCATTTTTTGCTCTTTCAATGGACCTGGCATTTCCGCCCGATATAACTGCATTCCACCAATACCTAACAGAGGAATGATCGCCACCGCTAACACGATAATCCCCATTCCTCCTAGCCATTGCAGAAATTGGCGATAAAACAAAATAGCTTTCGGCAAGGAGTCTAACCCTGTAATCACCGTCGCCCCTGTGGTGGTTAGCCCTGAAAATGACTCGAAAATAGATTGAGAAAAATTTAGATTAGGGTTTTCTAACAAAATAAACGGTACGGCCCCCAGTGAGCCTAACACAACCCAAAATAGTACCACAATCAAAAAGCCCTCTCGGGAACGTAGCTCTTGTTTATTATTTCGACAAAACCACCAAAGTATCGTCCCGACTGAAAAATTCAGCACAAAAGCCTCTAAGAACGATCTACCACCACCGTCCCCATAAATCAATGCCACAAAGGCAGGCACAAGCATTGTGAATGAAAAACACATCACTAAAATACCCACAATGCGAATTATAGAAAGAAATTGCACGAAAAATCCTTGAAATTCAAAATTCGCTAAAATGGTACTCTGCTTTTATCTTCAGTCAAATTTTTTCTCTGTTATAATGCCCGTTTTACGATAACAAGCGGTGTGATTTAATGGAAAATTTGCAAAATTGCCAGCTCGACTGGAAGCCTTCAGCAACCATTCATAACTTACTCAAACGGGCAAAAATTATTGGTGAAATCCGTCAGTTTTTTACAGAACGAGGCATACTTGAAGTTGAAACCCCAACGATGAGTGAATTTTCTGTTACCGATGTTCATCTTTCTACTTTTCAAACCCAATTTTTATCACCATTTGAAACACAAGCCAAAACACTCTACCTCATAACCAGCCCTGAATATCATATGAAGCGTTTGCTCGCCAATGGTAGCGGAGCGATTTTTCAGATCTGTCGGGTATTTCGTAACGAAGAAGCAGGTAAACGACATAATCCCGAATTTACTATGTTGGAATGGTATCGCCCTCATTTTGATATGTATCGGCTAATCAACGAAGTTGATGATTTACTGCAACAAATTTTAGATTGTGAGCCTGCGGAATCTTTTAGCTATCAATTTATTTTTCAAACTTATGTTGGTTTAGATCCGCTTTCTGCCAGCCAAGCACAGTTGGTAACTAAAGCCCAAGAACACGGCTTACAGTGTGATGAAAATGAAGATAGAGATACTCTATTGCAATTTCTCTTCAGCGAGGTGGTTGAAACTCAAATAGGCAAAGATCGCCCAACAGCAGTTTACCATTTCCCTGCAAGCCAAGCCGCATTAGCTCAAATTAGCACCGAAGATCATCGTGTTGCAGAACGATTTGAGTTCTATTACAAAGGGCTAGAACTGGCTAATGGCTTTCACGAGTTAAGTGATGCCAAAGAACAATTACGCCGTTTTGAACAAGATAATCAACAACGAAAAATAATGGGTTTACCCCCTCAGGAACTTGATCACCGTTTTATTAGTGCATTGCAAGCAGGCATTCCAAACTGTTCAGGGGTCGCACTAGGGATTGATCGCCTATTGATGATCGCAATGCACGCTGAACGAATTGACGAAGTAATGGCATTTGGGGTTGAAAGGGCTTAAAATATCTTATTTTTTGAGCATTTAACCGCTTACAAGCGGTCATTTTCTAGAATTTTTTGCCAAAAACTGATTTTATACAAAGGAAAACGCATTGAATAACCTATTTATTATTGACTCCCACTGCCATTTAGATTCCCTTGACTATGAAACTCGCCATAAAGATGTCGATGAAGTCATCGACTCTGCGAAAAACCGAGGCGTACAGCATTTAATCTCAATCTGTACTACCGTTGGGCGTTTCTCTAAAATGAAAGCGCTCACCGCCCACCGCAAAGACGTTTCGCTTTCCTGTGGCGTTCATCCACTGAATGTGGAAGATGAACCTTTCGATTATGATAAATTATTAGAATTTTCCCAAGATCCGAAAGTCGTAGCGATTGGTGAAACAGGGCTAGATTACCACTATACCCCCGAAACTAAGGCATTACAGCAATCGCTCTTTGAACAACAAATTGAGATTGCGAACCGCTTGCATAAGCCATTAATTATTCACACTCGTTCCGCTCGAGAAGATACAATTCACCTCCTAACAAAAGGCAACGCAGAAAAATGTGGCGGTGTGTTGCACTGTTTTACAGAAGATTGGGATATGGCAAAAAAAGCATTAGACCTAGGGTTTTATATTTCAATTTCGGGCATTATTACCTTCCGTAATGCTGAAGAATTACGAGATGTAGTGCGTAAACTACCGCTTGATCGTTTATTAGTGGAAACCGATTCCCCTTACCTTGCCCCTATTCCTTATCGAGGCAAGCCAAACCAGCCCGCTTATGTACGAGAAGTCTGTGAATATGTTGCAACACTCAAGGGGGTATCCCTTGAAGAAATGGCACAAATTACAACACAAAACGTGCAAAACTTATTCAAAATAACTTGCTAAGGAGCTGTTATGAAATCTATCATCAAATATTTTCTAATTTTAGTTATGCTATCATTGCATATCGTTCTTATTGGTGCGGTAAATTATGCTTTTCCAAGCTATGAAACCACCGCTGTAACAGGAATGGAAGTTCGCCGAATGGATAAAGACGGAATGATCAGCAAATCTAATCCACCCGATGGCGAAGTACGTGATGTCTATTTTTTATTCACCGAACAGCCTGAAAATAAAAAAATTATGGTTTACCGAAATGAAGATACGGGCTGGGGATTACCGTTTTATTTTAAATTTAACTCAGCAGATATTCAGGCCAAAGCCCAAGCCTATGCTAACAGCAAACAATTAGTTGAAATTAAATACTATGGTTGGCGGATTAACTGGCTCAATGAATTCCGTAATATCGTGGCAATCAAACAACTTGATGAAAATAATACGCCATCAAAACCGTGGGTAAGCTATATTCTCTATGTGCTCTTTGGAATCACTTTTTTCTTATCCGTGCAAGTTATCCGTGGTTGGTTTGATAGTTCGAAATAATTACACAATGAATAATAAGGCAGGTAATTTACCTGCCTTTAAGATATCTATTCCCACTCGCTTTTATTTATCCTAACGTAGAAAAAATGGTTCAATACTTTATCGCCGATCTTCATTTAAATGATGCCCAACCAGAAATTACCGAGCTTTTTTTGCAATTTATGACAGAAAAAGCACCGCTTGCTGACACTCTGTATATTTTAGGCGACCTATTTGATTTTTGGATTGGTGATGATGAAAACTCCGAACTTATCCAAACCGTCAAAAAAGCAATTAAACTAGTTACGGCACAGGGTGTACCCTGCTATTTTATCTGTGGCAATCGAGATTTCTTACTTGGTAAGAAATTTGCAGAGCAAACAGGAATGCAGCTCCTACCAGATTATCACCTCATTGATCTTTACGGTAAAAAAACCCTTTTATGCCACGGCGACACGCTCTGTATTGACGATATCAAATATCAGCAATTCCGCAAAAAGGTCCATCAAAAATGGCGACAACAGCTATTTTTATGTTTACCGTTATGGGTAAGATTAAAAATCGCACAAAAAATTAGACAAAAAAGCCGTGGTGAGAAAAATATAAAACCAGCTGAAATTATGGACGTTAATCCTGAATTTACTGCCAACCTTATGCTGCAATATCAAGCTGATTGGCTCATTCACGGACACACACACAAACAAGCGGTACATTATTGCAAAAAAAATTCAACAACTGACCGCTTGTTTACCCGTATTGTACTAGGTGATTGGGGAAAAACTGCCTCTATTTTAGCCGTAACGCCTAGCCATTTTGAATTTAATCAGGAACGATAATGATCGATGTAATTATTCCCTGCTACAACGCAGAAACAACCCTACAACGAGCTGTACAAAGTGCGTTGAACCAAGCTGAACTTGGTATAATTTGGATCATTGATGATGGCTCAACGGATCACACTTTCGCCCTTGCAAAACAATTTGAAGCTCAAGTTCCCAATAAAATTCGAGTTGAAAAAATGCCCTATAATAGTGGGGTTGCTAAAGCACGAAATTGGGGAGCATTACAAAGCACGGCTGAATTGATCGCTTTTTTAGATGCAGATGATGCCTACGAACCACAAGCTCTGCACGTGGCACAAGCTATTTTTCAATTTCGTCCCGAAACAGCATTAGTACGGCTTGCAATGACACCCGTCAATCTTGATTCTCGCTATACTAATCACCCTAATTTTTCCTACGCGTGGCAAGTTATTCAAATGACTTGTGCAAGTAATATGGTCTTTAGACGGGCCTTTTTCCTCGCTTGTGGTGGCTTTCCACAAGATAAACTTTTTCGTACATTCGGAGGAGAAGATGGAGCATTAGGAATCGCTACAACAAAAATTAGCCATATTTCAACCGCTTTTGATGCCGTAGGAGTACAACATTTCTGCCGACCAGGTATGCACGCTGAATATCTATTAGAAGCTATTTTATACCAAAATCAGCGAGCAGAAATTACTGCTGAACAACTCCAACACGCTGATCGTGTTACCGATAATATTTGCCAGCAAATCACGCAATTACGGGCTTGCTTAACGACTGAACATATTGGTATTCACCCTGTCAAACTTGAATGGAATTGATTGAAAAATTCACTAAATCAACATATCATTTGTCTTTATGACTCATTTTTATTCATTATGAAGCTATTTTATATCCTACTCGGTTTTAGTGCGATTGTACTTGGCATCATTGGTATTGCCTTGCCAGGGCTACCCACAACGCCTTTTTTACTACTTGCCTTATATTGCTTTGGTAAAAGTTCCGAACGCCTAAAAAATTGGTTTATTGGCACAAAAATCTACGATAAATATCTAAAAGAATACGATCGAAACCGAGCTATGACACTGAAACAGAAAATCAGCATTCTCGCTTTTTCTGCCCCATTTTGTCTCTTTGCCCTCTTTACCCTACCGAATATTTGGGGAAAAATTGCGCTCATTTTGACCATTTTCTTCCAATATTATTACTTCATCTTTAAGATTAAAACTTTAGAAAAACAGCCAAGCAAGGTAGAATAGCAAACATTTCATTCTACAAAAAAGTAATCTAAATGACCGCTTGTTTAAGTAAAACCACACTCAAAATTGGCTTAGTCTCGATCTCTGACCGAGCCTCACAAGGTCTCTACGCCGATCAAGGCATTCCTGAATTACAGCAATGGCTTGAACAAGCACTCACTGAACCTTTTGAACTCGAAACTCGACTAATTCCCGATGAACAGCCATTGATTGAGCAAACGCTCATTGAATTAGTAGATCAACACGCTTGCCATTTAGTCTTAACTACGGGGGGTACAGGGCCTGCAAAACGTGATGTTACGCCCGATGCGACTCTGGCTGTTGCTCACCGAGAAATGCCTGGTTTTGGTGAACAAATGCGTCAAGTTAGCTTACATTTTGTGCCAACGGCAATTCTTTCTCGCCAAATTGGTGTGATTCGCCATTCTTCACTAATTTTAAACTTACCAGGTCAGCCTAAAGCAATTAAAGAAACGTTAGAAGGCGTAAAAGATAATAATGGAAAAGTACTCGTCCAAGGCATTTTCAGTGCTATTCCCTACTGTTTACAACTTTTAAGCGAAATTTATATCGACACGCACGCTGAAGTTTGTAAAAGTTTCAGACCTAAATCAGCTAGACGCTAGGAAAAGAAAATGAAAACTTATCTACAGGATCTTCGCTGGGGAAAATTCAACCTTATTAAAGGTGATATGATAAGTGATATTGCATCACAATACGGAGAATGGTCAGATGTTGAAGTTTGTATTTTTCAACAACTTTTAAATACCCAATCTAATGTTATCGAAGTAGGTTCAAATATTGGTATGCATTCTGTTCCTTTAGCCAAAATGATTCCTAATGGAAAACTTATTTGCTTCGAGCCTCAACGCATTATATTCCAACAGCTTTGTTGTAATTTAGCTTTAAATAATCTCACCAATGTAGAGACATTCCGCATTGGGGTCAGCAATCAAATGACAACACAATGGATAGAAACCAGTGATTATAACCAAAGATGGAATTATGGAAGTTTCTCCCTTAATCACGGGTTTAATACTGAGGGACGCTTTTTAGGCAACATATCTCATGAAGAAATTGATATCATTGCTTTAGATAACTTTCCCCCAATACAATATCTCCCTTCACTTACATTGCTTAAAATTGATGCCGAAGGGTTAGATATATCGGTACTACAAGGCGCACAAAATATCATACAACTTCATCACCCTTTCATTTTTATTGAAGTACATAATTCAACAGTTGAAGATACGCTAAAAGAATTAAATCGACAAGAATACCAAGCTTATTGGATTATTTCCGAACGCTATCAATCGGATAATTTTAACCAATCAGCCCCTATAGAATCAGGTATAGATATAAATTTTCTCTGTGTGCCAAATCATTTAGATGAAAATATTAGTGAAACTTACCCGATATTCAATAAATTAGTTAAAGTAAAATCTATCGAACAATTATTTAATAGATCTATTCCACTACTACGGAAATAAACCATAAAATGAAAAAAATCGAAGCCATAATTAAACCCTTTAAATTAGATGATGTGCGAGAAGCACTCACTGATGTCGGCATAACAGGTATGACCGTCACCGAGGTAAAAGGATTTGGGCAACAAAAAGGGCATACTGAGCTGTATCGTGGCGCCGAATATGCAATCGATTTCTTGCCTAAAGTTAAACTTGAAATCGTAGTAACTGACGAGCAACTTGACGATTGTCTTGAAGCCATTATTGACACTGCACAGACAGGGAAAATTGGCGATGGTAAAATTTTCGTCTATGATATTGAAAGAACAATTCGCATTCGTACAGGCGAAGAAAATGAAGAGGCTATCTAATTTAATCTTAATCAAAGGCGTGATTAGCGCTAACAAGCGGTTAGATTTCAACATAAAATGCAAATCTACCGTCAATTTCATCAATTTAAAAGGATAATTCACTAATGAAAAAAACAGGTCTTGTGTGGCTTTGGTTAAGTTTCGCATTAATTGCACTTGATCTTCTGTCAAAATATTGTGTGGTACAACATTTTGAATTAGGCGAGAGTATGAATATTTTACCTGTATTTAATCTTACCTACGCGCGCAATTATGGCGCAGCCTTTAGCTTTTTAGCGGATCACTCAGGCTGGCAAAAATACTTTTTCTTAAGTTTAGCGGTAGTAATTTCTGCAGCGCTTACTGTAATGCTATATCGCAATAAAGCAACGTTGAAATTACAAAATGCAGCCTACGGGTTAATTATTGGCGGAGCTATTGGTAATGCAATTGACCGTGCTTATAACGGTTATGTGGTTGATTTTTTTGATTTTTATTGGGATATTTATCATTATCCTATTTTTAATATTGCCGATATTGGCATTGTTGTGGGAGCGGGACTACTTATTTTAGACTCGATCTTAGCGCCGAAAAATAAAAAGAGTGATTAAATGAACATTATTTTAGCCAATCCAAGGGGTTTTTGTGCTGGAGTTGATCGTGCAATTTCGATTGTAGAATTAGCCTTAGAAATTCACGGCTCTCCGATTTATGTTCGCCACGAAGTCGTTCATAACCGCTTTGTAGTGGACGGATTAAAAGCCAAAGGGGCAATTTTTGTTGAAGAATTAGATGAAGTACCAAATGGAGCAATTGTTATTTTCTCCGCTCACGGGGTTTCTCAAGCTGTTCGTCAAGAAGCTAAACAACGTGGATTAAAAGTTTTTGATGCAACCTGCCCATTAGTTACAAAAGTACATATGCAAGTTGCTAGAGCCAGCAAAAAAGGGACAAAAGCTATTCTAATTGGACACGAAGGGCACCCTGAAGTTGTTGGTACAATGGGGCAATATGATAACCCAGAGGGTGGTATTTTTTTAGTTGAAGATGTAGAAGATATTGCCAAGTTAGGCATAAATAGCGACCAAAATCTAACCTTTATGACCCAAACTACTCTTTCTATTGATGATACTAGTGATGTTATTGAAGCCTTAAAACAAAAATATCCTGCTATTCAAGGACCTCGTAAAAATGATATTTGCTACGCCACAACAAACCGCCAACAAGCGGTGAGAGAGTTGGCAAAATTAGCACAATTAGTGTTGGTTGTTGGTTCGAAAAATTCCTCTAATTCTAACCGCTTGGCTGAATTAGCTTCACGAATGGGTACGCCTTCAAAACTTATTGATGGGCCACAAGATATTGATCCACAATGGTTAAATGGCGTTACTACCATTGGAATCACTGCAGGTGCATCTGCACCTGAAGTGCTAGTGCAATCTGTTGTTTCTCACCTCAAAACATTAGGGGTAACAGACGTTAATGAATTAGAAGGTTGCGAAGAAAATACCGTCTTTGAAGTCCCACGTGAATTAAGAATTACAGAGGTAAATTGATGAATCGTTTCAGAATTGAATGGCAATGTCGGCGTGGAATGAGAGAATTAGATAAGCTCATTATGCCTTTTTATCAACAACATTTTGATGAACTAAACGAGGCGGAACAAACTACGTTTGTAGAAATGCTAAATTATACCGACCCTGAATTATTCAGCTGGTTTATGCTACAACAGCCTGCACCAACGGCGGAACTCCAAACATTAATTATGCTAATTCGTACTAAATTAGCTTATTAAAAATAAGCCCCTAGATTAGGGGCAAATTTATTAAACATAACCATAGTTCATCAACCGTTGATAACGGCGATCAAGCAATCCCTCGTTATCTAGCTGATCAAGATCAGCTAAATCTTCTACTAATCGTTGTTTTAAATTGAATGCCATTTCATCAACATTACGATGTGCACCGCCCAATGGCTCTGGAACAATATTATCAATGAGTGCTAACTCTTTTAAGCGAGGAGCGGTTAGCCCCATAACTTCTGCAGCAGTTGAGGCTTTTTCTGCACTTTTCCATAAAATAGAGGCACAGCCTTCTGGAGAAATAACGGAGTAAGTTGAATATTGCAACATATTTACTTTATCACCCACGCCAATAGCTAAAGCACCGCCTGAACCACCTTCGCCGATAACCGTACAAATAACTGGCACTTTTAAGGTAGACATTTCACGCAAATTACGGGCAATCGCTTCTGATTGTCCACGCTCTTCTGCACCAATCCCTGGATAAGCCCCAGGCGTATCGATAAAAGTGATAATCGGCAAATGAAAACGTTCTGCCATTTGCATTAAACGTAATGCTTTACGGTAGCCTTCAGGCGCAGGCATTCCAAAATTGCGTTTTACTTTTTCTTTTACATTTCGCCCTTTTTGATGTCCAATAACCATAACAGGTCGTCCATCTAAACGAGCAATACCACCAACAATCGCTTTATCATCAGCAAAAGCTCTATCGCCTGCAAGTTCATCAAATTCAGTAAAAATCTTCTCAATATAATCTAACGTATAAGGACGGCTAGGGTGGCGTGCCATTTTTGAAACCTGCCACGCATCAAGATCTGCAAATGTTTTTTTCGTCAATTCTTCGCTTTTCTTTTGTAAACGAGCAATTTCATCATCGAGGTTAATTTTTTTATCATTCCCAACAGCTGAACGCAGTGCCTCGATTTTTGCTTCTAACTCCGCAATGGGTAATTCAAAATCTAAATATTCTTGAGTCATTCTTTTTCCTTTCTTTTGCAGAAATAAACCGATGTATTCTATCAGTGAAATGGGGTTAAGCGGTTAGATTTGGCTAAAAATTTGCAAATTTTCTTGCTGATCCGACCGCTTACATTAGCTAACTTACACTAAATTGTCCCATACAACCCCGATCTCTAAGCATTAAATCCGATACACCAAACGTAAAAGGCTCACTTGCTGAGGCTTGATGTTCAAAACGAACAAGCAGAGTAACTTGTTGATTTTTTTCAAGCCAGACGGTATCTCGCCAAGCTAACTGTTTATACGGAAGTTTCTGTTTATTTTTGGTTTCAATAATAAATTTTGCCCCTTGTAGGGTAAACCCTACTGGCTCATCGCTTGTCAGATACCAACGTTCTACCGTATCTTTTTTAGCGGTAAAATCGAGCCGTTTAGGATCAAATCTCTGTTGATTAATGAGAAAATCCAACGGGCGTATGCTAAATGTACGCTCTTTATTAATTGTTAATTTAAACTCATCAAGTTGAAAAGGGGGTAAAACAGCTTTATTTTCAAATGCAGAAGCCAACCCTTGTGGACGTAGCTCAATAATCGTGTTATCAACTAATTCATTATCATCGGTAAAAAGCTGTTCAATAGTGTAAAAAAAGCCTCGTTTCTGACCGCTGATCAGGCGAACAATTTCCATACTATTTACATCTACTAGTAATTCGACTCTTTCACTCGGGGCAAGGGAGATACTCTCCATCTCAAGTGGTTCAGCAAAAAAACCAACCCCTGTGGCAATAACAAACAGGGGCTTGCCATTATCTAAACGCAATTCATAATGACGGGATAATGAGGCATTGAGTAAACGTAAGCGAACCCACCCCCTTGGCACATCGAAGTAAGGTGATTCTTGCCCATTAACAAATAACCGCTTACCAAAAAATTGTATGCCTTGTTTATCTAGCACCTGCATGCCAGAGGTATTCATTAACTGATCTTGTAAAATAAGTGGAATATCATCTATACCATATTTATTCGGTAACTTTGCTTTACGGCTTTCGCCATCTTCAATAAGCCAAAAACCCGCTAATCCTCGGTATGTTTGAAAAGCTGAATTTAGCATTGTATCTGCGTGATACCAACCACTACAAGCGGGTTGATTTACCGTTAAAATGGGCGACCAACTACTATTGGGGGCTAATTGACGATGAATAGACCCCACCATTTCAGTCGGGGCAAATAGGCCTTGAATAGTAATGGATAAGGGTTGAGGCAAGCTATTTATATAGGTTAAACGCACAGCATCACCCGATTTTACTCGTACAGTGGGAGCAAGATAGCGCCCATTTACGCCCCATACATCAACTAATTTACCTGCATCAAACTGTGTTTGAGAAGGGCGAAAATCCAAGCGAACAGGACGTCCTCTCCCAACCTCAATTAACGGTGGAATTGATAGTTTTCCCCGTATTTTTGCCCAAACTATACTTGGTGTAAATGCTATTACACTGCTAGCCGTTAAACGGTGTAATAATTGACGGCGTGATAATTTCATTGTTTTCTACTTTACTCATTACCAGTAGTTAATCTGCTTGCTTTTCTAGCATAGCGACTTCTTCATCTAACTGTGCTAATTTTTGTGCCATCTGAGTATGGCACTTTTCAATCAATTCTTTAACATTTTCACGGCTATAGCCCGAAGTATCAATTGGCTCAAGCATTTCGCATATTACTATACCGTTATTCCAACGGTTTAAATTAATTTTATTATGTAAACTTGAGCAAACAACTGGCACAATGGGTACACCCGCTGCAATAGCCGTATGAAAAGCACCCGATTTAAACGGGAGCAAGCCACGCCCACGGCTTCGTGTGCCTTCAGGGAACATCCAAATAGAAATTTTTTCCTTTTGAATAATTGTTGCGACTTTATTCATCGTGCTAATTGCACTACTTCGCTTTTCACGGTGCAGTAAAATATTGCCCGTTGCCCAATAGACAAGTCCAAAAAAAGGTACCCAGATGAGGCTGCGCTTGCCAATACTCACAGTTCTCGGTGGCATCATTCCTGCGATTGTCAGCATATCGTAATTATTCTGATGATTACCAATATAAATAACGGGTTGAGTCAATTCAGGTTTTGAACGTTTAATCACCTTAACGCCGATCAACGGATACAATGCACCAAAAGAACGGGCAACCACTCCAACACTACTAGGATTACGCAAACGAACCAATGCATATAGCGTTCCAACTAAGCAGATCAAAATAGAAGCCGTTGTAACCGCTAGAATTCTAATTAATTTTAACATAGTAAATTCCACCAAAAATTTTTCTCAAGTATAACAAAAAATGCAAAATACGTGCGGTTTTCATTTTCACGAAAAATCGGTATAGTAACAAAGGATTATTAACCCCACATAAAGGATAATTTTATGACTCAAATCACACTAGGCGGTACGCCAATCGAAGTTGTAGGCAACTTTCCTGCACAGAATACGACTGTTGAAAACTTTACCTTAGTTAATAAAGATTTAGGTGAAGTTTCATTAGCTGATTTTGCAGGTAAACGCAAAATTCTAAATATTTTCCCAAGCATTGACACAGGAATTTGTGCAACGTCAGTACGCACCTTCAACCAAAAGGTAGCTGAATTAAATAACACGACAGTACTTTGTATTTCAGCAGATTTACCGTTTGCACAAGCTCGTTTCTGTGGTGCAGAAGGAATCGAAAATGTGGTTACTTTATCAACATTCCGTAATCACACTTTCCCGAAAGCAGTCGGTGTTGAAATTGCAACAGGCCCATTAGCAGGTTTAACCGCTCGTGCTGTTATTGTATTAGATGAAAATAACAAGGTACTTCATAGCGAACTTGTGCCAGAAATCAAACAAGAACCAAATTATGAAGCCGCATTAGCCGTACTATAATCTGATTTCTTTAACAAGCGGTAAGATCAATGCAAAATTTGTTTAGATCTTACCGCTTATTTTCTGATTAAAAAACAACCTAGTATTTCCTGTACTTATTCAATTCTCCTAATTCATTGTTTTTTATAGTAAAATTTCTCTACTTAAGATCTTATTTATAGTTATACAGGATCTTTTTCCTGATCTATCACAAATTTATCCACAGCCTGTGGGGATAATCTCCCAAAAAATGGGAAGATTTTCACCAAATTGATCATCATCGATCTTTTATTCATTTTCTGAAAATAAAAACGGCAAATAAATGTTAGTATATACAGTGGATAAATTACCTTCTTTTTATAGAGAAAATTGCAAAACCTAATTTAATGGCAAGAAGTTATCAACAAATTTTCATCTTATTCACAGAGTTATCCACAATATGATTATTTTTCCACAACAGACCGCTTGTTATTGCCATTTTCAGTTGTTCAAATACCCGAATTGTGAAACAATTCAACTCACTTCGCATAGCATAAAAAAATAAGGCGGTCTGCATTGATCGATTTTGATGGTTACCGCCCAAATGTAGGTATCGTAATCTGTAATAAGCAAGGACAGGTGTTATGGGCGAAGCGGTTTGGACAAAACTCTTGGCAATTTCCACAAGGCGGAATTAACGAGGGAGAAAACATTGAAACAGCAATGTACCGTGAGCTTTATGAAGAAGTCGGCTTATCTAAAAAAGATGTACGAGTACTTTGGGCATCAAAATTTTGGTTAAAATATAAACTTCCTAAGCGATTAATTCGTACGGAGAATACTAGCCCTGTTTGTATAGGGCAAAAACAGCGGTGGTTCTTACTACAACTCGTGAGTGATGAAAGTGTTATCAATTTAAAGACCTCTAAAACACCTGAATTTGATGGTTGGCGATGGGTCAGCTTTTGGTATCCCGTTCGTCAAGTCGTCTCATTTAAACGGGACGTTTATCGTAAGGTAATGAAAGAATTTGCACAAATTCTGATCAACACAAAACCCAAAGAGCCTTCTTCAGATGAACGAAAAGAACGCCATTCAACTCGTAAAGAATTCCGAAAACCTTATCGAACACATTTAAATAGAGGAAAAAACCGTGATTGAGATTATTTTAATTTGTCTTGCATTAGGAGCTGTTGTTGGTTTTTTAGCTGGTTTATTTGGTATTGGTGGTGGACTGATTATCGTGCCTGCTTTAAGCTATATTTTACCTATGGTTGGGCTACCGAATAACTATGTTATGTCAATGGCACTAGGTACTTCTTTTGCCACAATTGTTATAACTGCCTTTTCTGCTGCACATCGACATCATAAATTAGGCAATGTAGATTGGAATGTGAGCAAATTTTTTATTCCAGCACTGATGATTTCTGTATTTCTTTCTGGCTTTGTGGTAACGCAAATTCCTAAAGCAAATATGGCAAAAATTTTTGCTGTTATTGTGCTATTTCTCGCTTTAAAGATGTTATTTTCATTGAAAAAATCTGATGCAAAGCCAAAACCTATTACGCCAAAATCAACACTGATTGCAGGCAGTATTATTGGTATGATCTCAAGTATGGCTGGCATTGCTGGTGGAGCATTTATTGTGCCTTATCTAAATGGACGAGGGCTTGAAATGAAACGTGCCATTGGTACATCTTCATTTTGCGGTGCGTTATTAGGTGTTGCTGGCACTTTTAGCTTTATTATTAGCGGTTGGAATATGCCCGATCTTCCTCCTTATTCATTAGGTTATATCTATCTTCCTGCTTTACTTGGAATTACACTAACCTCCTTCTTCACATCAAAACTTGGGGCAAACGCTGCAAACGTACTCCCCGTTCCTATCTTAAAAAAAGCATTTGCGGTATTGCTCGTTGGCATTGCCATAAATATGTTCCTAAAATAGAGGCTATATGAATCAAGCATTTTTTATTACTCCACAAATCGACCCTGTTGCGTTCTCACTAGGGCCACTCTCCCTCCACTGGTACGGTATTATGTACCTTCTTGGATTCGGTTTTGCTTATTGGCTAGGTACAAAACGAGCTAAAAATTCACACGGTATCTGGACAACTGCACAAGTCGATCAACTGCTTTTCAATGGTTTTTGGGGCGTCATCTTAGGTGGTCGGATTGGTGATGTATTCTTTTATAGTTTCGATCATTTACTAAACGACCCTACCTACCTATTCCGTATTTGGGAAGGTGGAATGTCTTTTCACGGTGGGCTAATTGGGGTTATGATCGCAATGATTTGGACATCTCGCCGCCAAAAACGTAGCTTCTGGCAAACGGCTGATTTCGTTGCCCCTCTCATTCCATTTGGCTTAGGTATGGGACGCATTGGTAATTTTATCAACAGCGAATTATGGGGACGAGTTACTGACGTGCCGTGGGCAATGGTTGAGCAATATGCTGATGGATCATTCAGTCCACCACGCCACCCATCGCAACTCTATGAGGCGTTTTTAGAAGGATTAGTACTCTTTATTATTCTCAATATATTTATTCGTAAGCCTCGCCCAACAGGCTCAGTTGCAGGTTTATTTCTATTCTGCTACGGTATCTTCCGTTTCTTAGTTGAATACGTACGAGAAATTGACCCAACAGTGAATACCACCGCTGATCTCATCACCCGAGGGCAGTTACTTTCATTACCAATGATTATTGGTGGGCTAATTATTATTGCTATCGCTTATAAATATAAAAAAACTTCATAAATTTACTTAATCTCACCGCTTGCTCTAATGAGCAAGCGAATCAAGAAATAATAAAAAATATGACAAAAAAATTTAAACTTATAGGCTTTGACCTTGATGGAACATTAGTCAATAGCTTACCTGATCTCGCTCTTTCTCTTAATTCTGCTTTTGCTGAAGTTGGCTTACCACAAGCTCCAAAAGAATTGGTTCTTACTTGGATTGGCAATGGTGCAAATGCTCTTTTCACCCGAGGTTTAGAATGGACAGGCAAAGCTAATGAATTTTCAGAAACACAGCTAAACCAGCTCAAACAACGTTTTGATACCTTATATGGTGAAAATATCTGTACCCTCAGCGAACTCTATCCAAATGTAAAATCTACGTTGGAAACCCTACACGCTAAGGGCTATATTCTCGCCGTTGTAACGAACAAACCAGCACGGCTAGTCAAACCCGTGTTACAAGCCTTTGATATTATTCACCTCTTCACAGAGGCGCTTGGTAATGAATCACTGCCTGCAATTAAACCACACCCTGCTCCACTTTATTATTTATGCGGAAAATTTGGGCTTTATCCACAAGAGATACTATTCGTAGGCGATTCAAAAAATGATATTCTCGCTGCCCAAAATGCAGGTTGTATCAGTGTTGGCTTAACTTATGGCTATAACTATAACATTCCAATCAGCGAATCAAATCCTGATTATATCTGTAATAATTTCGCTGAAATTTTAGAAATTGTAGGCTAATCCAGCCCGTAATAGTCGTAAAAATTTAGAAAGGAAAAATTATGTCAAAACCCATCGTTTTCAGTGGCGTTCAACCTTCAGGTGAACTGAGTTTAGGCAACTATTTAGGCGCATTACGCCAATGGACAAAAATGCAAGATGACTATGAATGCCTGTTTTGTATTGTCGATCTTCACGCTATTACCGTACGTCAAGATCCCGAAGCTCTTCGTAAAGCAACATTAGATACCCTTGCTATTTATCTAGCTTGTGGTATCGACCCAAATAAAAGCACTATTTTTATTCAATCACACGTTCCAGAGCATACACAACTTGCATGGGCATTAAATTGCTATACCTATTTTGGCGAAATGGGACGAATGACCCAATTTAAAGATAAATCTGCACGACACGAAGACAATGTCAATGTTGGTTTATTTACCTACCCCGTTTTAATGGCAGCCGATATTCTCCTTTATCAAGCGAACCAAGTTCCCGTAGGTGATGATCAAAAACAACACCTTGAAATTACCCGTGATATTGCCAACCGATTTAATGCCATTTATAGTGAAAAAGATAGTGAAGGAAACCTCCTTACGCCTATTTTCACTGTTCCCGAAGTCTTTATTGCTAAAACGGGAGCAAGAGTAATGTCACTACTAGAGCCAACTAAGAAAATGTCTAAATCTGATGATAACCGTAATAATGTGATCGGTTTATTAGAAGATCCTAAATCTGTGGCGAAAAAGATTAAACGAGCAATGACCGATGGCGATGAACCACCTGTTGTACGATACGATGTGAAGCAAAAGCCAGGTGTATCCAATTTACTCGATATTTTAGCAGCGATTACAGGCAAAACGATTGCAGAGTTAGAAGTTGAATTTGAAGGAAAAATGTACGGGCATTTAAAAACGGCCGTTGCTGAAGAAGTTTCCACAATGCTTACAGAGCTACAAGATCGTTATCATCATTTCCGCAATGACGAGGCTTTACTGGAAAAAATCTATCGTGAGGGAGCAGCAAAAGCACGAGAAAAAGCACAAGCAACATTAAAACAAGTCTATCAAGCGGTAGGATTTGTTGCTTAATTTGCAAACTATCCGTTAAAAAAGAAAGCGGTGAGATCAACAAATAATTTGCTAATCTCACCGCTTATTCACTAAGTTTTAAAAGACTTATTCACTCTCTTCCAAGACCACCCAACCACTATCTAACCAATCACAAAGGGTATCGAGTAATAATTCAAGCTGATCTTGATGTTCTACTTTAGACGCTAATTTATTCCACGAAATCGCATCACCATTGGCAATACGGATTAACAAGTTTGCCTCTGCATCAGAAAGCTCATCAATCCATTCTCCGTTTACATATACTCGTTGTGGATTTTCAGTATAGAGTATTTTGACATTCGCATCTTGCTGAATCCAACCACCAGCCTCTAACACTTCCTGCACTTCATCAGGGTAAAATTCATTTTCTTCGGTTAATTGTTCATAACGGCGTGTACTTACTGCAGTTGCAACACTATGGGTAAATAACGCATCAAATTGAGGCGAATGCTTTAACAATTCAAGCAATTCTGCTTTTAAATCTGCCACCATTTTCGGATCAAGTAATGCGTTCGGCTGTAATGTTGGCGACAGACGAAACGGAATAGAAAATTGTGAAGTCGGTAAATTTTCAGCTTGATGTTCTAATGTTTTGCAAATATTCTCAAGCAAATCAGTGGCATTCGGGAAACGTAAGCCAAAAGAAAAGGTTAAACAATCATCTTCTGCCACGCCATAATGGGAAAGGCGTGATGGCACATATAACACATCACCCGGCGCTAATACTTCATCAAAAATGATTTCGCCCATATCATCAAAAATACGGATCGGCTGGTTTGCTTTAAATTCAGTGCTTGGATCACACCATTTACCTAACTGCCAACGGCGATGCCCATAACCTTGAACTAAAAAAACATCGTATTCATCATAATGACGACCGACAGAGCCACCTGCTGGTGCATAAGACACCATAATATCATCACGTTGCCACTGTGGAATATAGCCAAAAGCTTGCCATAATGTACCAAGTTCAGGTGACCATTGTTCCAAATTCTGAACCAATACCGACCACTGTTCAGGTAAATTTTCAAAATCTTCTGGCGATAACGGACTACGTTTGAGCGACCATTTTTCACCTTCTGCTGTTTGATGCGTTTTGAGTAAACGAGAGGTTACCTCTTGCTCCTGTGCTAGCTCAATAATATCATCAGGTTCAAATAATCCCACAATTTGTGGCAATCCATTACGGATCACAAGCGGTCGTTTTTGCCAATAATTTTGCAAAAAATCTTCTGGGGTAATATTTTCAGGTAAGCAGAATGGAATATTCATAGGTCGCTCCTTTATAGCTGAATAGAACGCTAGTGTAACGTATTTTTAAAAGTAAGTGTAAAAATCTCCACACACATCGGCTCACTTAACCTGATAAAACGCAAATAAATTGCAAAAAATTCCGCCAAAACAACCGCTTGCAAGCTATAATACTATCCATTTTTGAATTGCTTTTCAGAGAACCTCACAATGAGTACAAAATTTAATGTAAAAACCTTTCAAGGTATGATTTTAGCCCTACAAGATTATTGGGCAGAACAAGGTTGCACCATTGTTCAACCTTTAGATATGGAAGTGGGTGCAGGTACTTCACACCCAATGACAGCGTTACGTGCTTTAGGCCCAGAGCCAATGGCATCGGCTTATGTTCAACCTTCACGCCGTCCAACAGACGGTCGCTACGGCGAAAATCCGAACCGTTTACAACATTACTACCAATTCCAAGTTGTGATTAAGCCTTCGCCCGATAATATTCAAGAACTTTATCTCAACAGCCTAAAAATGCTTGGCTTTGATCCAACTCAAAACGATATTCGCTTTGTGGAAGATAACTGGGAAAACCCAACGCTTGGTGCGTGGGGATTAGGCTGGGAAGTGTGGCTTAACGGAATGGAAGTTACCCAATTTACCTATTTCCAACAAGTTGGCGGCTTAGAATGTAAGCCCGTTACAGGCGAAATCACCTACGGTTTAGAACGCTTAGCAATGTATATTCAAGGTGTCGATAGCGTGTATGATCTCGTATGGTCTGATGGACCATTAGGTAAAACAACCTACGGCGATGTTTTCCACCAAAATGAAGTGGAACAATCTACCTATAACTTTGAATATGCAAATACCGACTTCCTCTTCTACTGTTTTGAACAGTACGAAAAAGAAGCTCAAGAATTATTAGCCTTAGAAAAACCACTTCCATTACCTGCTTACGAACGTATTTTAAAAGCAGCGCATAGCTTTAACTTATTAGATGCACGCAAAGCGATTTCTGTTACCGAACGCCAACGTTATATTTTACGCATTCGAGCCTTAACTAAAGGCGTTGCAGAGGCCTACTACGCAAGCCGTGAAGCATTAGGGTTTCCAGGTTGTAAAAAATAATAATGGTAATATGGGGGGTAAGATTTCTATCTTGCCTATCCTCCTCTCAATAACATAAAAGGAATTGGGTAAATGGAAGCAACAAAAAGTTAAGCCAACTAACCGCTTATAAGGAGTGAAAAATGACAAAACCAGTACTTTTCTTCGCCCAGCTTTGTCCAGATACACAGCCATTTATTGAAAAATTAAAGGCGTTAAACATTGAATATGAAGCCGTAGAAATTATGTCTTCACTGGCAAATTTAAAACGGTTCTTAGCCTTGCGAGATCACCACGCTGGATTTGAACACGCAAAACAACAGGGGTTTATCGGTATTCCTGCGTTATTATTAGAAAATGAGAAAATCATTTTAGATTTGGCAAATTTAAAGTGAAATAAGCTCAACAACTTCCAAAATAATTCTCAAAATTGTTATAGAAAATAAAAAGAAGATTAAAACCACTTAAAATCTTTTTAAAAGATATGATAAATGCTTAAGATAATGAATAAGAGAACAAAATGACTACACAAAACTTCCTCGCCGAGATCGGTACTGAAGAGTTGCCACCGAAGGCACTCAAAAAATTAGCGACTGCATTTGCAGAGAATATGGAACAAGAGCTAACACAAGCAGGGTTAGCCTTTGAGAACGTAAAATGGTTTGCCAGTCCACGCCGTTTAGCGGTAAAAGTGCTTGGATTAGCCACTTCTCAACCAAGTAAAGAAATTGAAAAACGAGGGCCTGCGGTATCACAAGCTTTTGATACAGAAGGTAAACCAACTAAAGCCGCCGAAGGCTGGGCAAGAGGTAATGGTATTACTGTTGAGCAAGCTGAACGTTTGGTTACCGATAAAGGCGAGTGGTTGGTTCATCGTGCAGTTATTGAAGGACAGCCAACTAAAAATCTGTTAAAAGATCTTGTTGCAAATGCTCTTGCAAAATTGCCTATTCCAAAACCAATGCGTTGGGCAGACAAAACTGTGCAATTTATTCGTCCTGTTCACACGGTAACAATGTTACTGGGCGATGAACTGATTGGCGGTGAAATTTTAGGTATCGAAAGTGGGCGGACTATTCGTGGGCATCGTTTCTTAGGTGAAGCTGAATTTGAAATTTCGCACGCTGATGAGTATCCACAACTTTTGGCAGAGAAAGGAATGGTGATTGCCGATTTCAACCAACGCCGTGAAATTATTCTTGCAAAATCTCAAGAGAAAGCAACCGCTTTAGGTGGTGTGGCTGATATTGAAGACGATTTATTAGATGAAGTAACCGCTTTAGTGGAATATCCAAATGTTCTCTCAGCGACCTTTGAAGATCGTTTTCTTGCTGTACCTGCGGAAGCCTTAGTGTATACAATGAAAGGCGACCAAAAATATTTCCCAATTTACGATACAAACGGCAAATTACTTCCCCATTTTATTTTTGTTTCAAATATCAATCCTGATGATCCAAGTAAAATTATTGAAGGGAATGAAAAAGTGGTTCGTCCACGCTTAACCGATGCAGAATTTTTCTTCAAAACTGACTTAAAGCAACGTTTAGAAGATCAATTACCTCGTTTAGAAACGGTATTATTTCAACAACAGCTTGGTACATTAAAAGATAAAACAGATCGTATTGAACAACTTGCTGGCGAAATTGCGCAACAAATTGGAGCCGACGTTACCAAGGCTAAACGAGCAGGTTTACTTTCAAAATGCGATCTAATGACTAATATGGTCTTTGAATTTACCGATACCCAAGGGGTTATGGGAATGCACTACGCTCGCCACGATGGTGAAGACGAAGAAGTTGCTGTTGCCTTAAATGAACAGTATATGCCTCGTTTTGCAGGTGATGATTTACCAAAATCTTTGGTTGCAAGTGCTGTGGCGCTTGCCGATAAATTTGATACTCTCACAGGAATTTTTGGTATTGGGCAACAACCTAAAGGCAGTGCAGACCCATTTGCCCTACGCCGTGCCGCACTCGGTGCACTACGGATTATTGTTGAGAAGAACTTACCGCTTGATCTCACTGAAACAGTACAAAAATCAGCTGCATTATTTGGGGACAAACTCACTAATCCAAATGTAGTAGAAGAAGTTGTTGATTTTATGCTCGGACGTTTCCGTGCTTGGTACTTAGACGAAGGTATTTCGGTAGACGTTATTCAAGCCGTTCTTGCCCGCCGACCAACTCGTCCTGCGGACTTTGACGCTCGTGTACGTGCTGTTTCTCACTTCCGCACACTAGAATCTGCTGAATCACTGGCAGCAGCGAATAAACGAGTCAGCAATATTTTAGCAAAAGCAGAAATTGCAGTAGGTGCTATCGATCTTACCGCTTGTGTTGAACCTGCGGAAAAGGCACTAGCCGAAAATGTTCTTACCCTTCAAAATGAAATTCAGCCACTTATTGCACAAGGTGACTATACGACTGTTTTGGATAGATTAGCTAGCCTCCGCCAACCTATAGATGATTTCTTTGATAATGTGATGGTTAATGCTGATGATCCAATCCTCCGTCAAAATCGCTTAGCCATATTAAATACGTTGCAAAGCTTATTTTTACATATTGCAGATATCTCCTTACTGCAACAAAATTAATTAACCGTTCGCCTTAATTTGATAAAAATTAAGGCGATTTTTTTATTATCTTTTGGAGAAAAAGTATGCTTTCATTCTTACAATCAAAAGCAGGAAAACCTGTACCTGATGCAGAAATACTTGCCACCTATAACCGTCTAAGATGGCACGCACTATTTGGTATTTTTATCGGCTACGCCGCCTATTATATTTTGCGAAATAACCTACTACTCTCATCACCAGAGTTAATTAGTGAATATGGTTTTACCAAAAAAGATATTGGTTTTATCTCAGGCACAATGTTGATTGTTTATGGTTTAAGTAAGGGGGTAATGTCTGCATTAGCGGATAAATCTAATCCAAAATATTTTATGATTTTTGGCTTAGTAATGTCGGCGCTCGTTAATTTAATGATGGGATTTAGTGCTTCTTTCTGGGCTTTTTTATTCCTTTGTATGCTTAATGGGATTTTCCAAGGAATGGGGGCTGGTCCTGCCTATGTCGTGCTAGCCAGTTGGTTTCCTCGCAAATCTCGGGGCGTAACTACCGCTATATTTAATATTTCTCACAATGTCGGCGGCGGCTTAGTAGCCCCTATTGCAGGAGCAAGCCTTGCTTGGTTAGGGACAGAACATTGGCAAGCCGCTCACTTTATCGTGCCAACTGCGATTGCTGCGATTACCGCACTTATCTTTTACATTTTTGGTGCAGGGCGAACCTACAATGAAGGCTTACCGCCAATGAACCAAATCTTAAATAATGAAAAAGAAGAATTAGTCATTACTAAAGATGAAAATGTTAATCTTTCAACGTGGCAAATCTTCTCTCAATATATTTTAAAAGATAAAAATGTTTGGTTTGTCTCTTTTATTGATGTCTTTACTTATATGATCCGCTTTGGGGTACTGACGTGGTTACCGCTCTATTTATTAGAAACCAAAGGCTTTACAAAAGGGCAGATGTCTGCGGCATTCGCTATTTTTGAATGGGCAGCCATTCCTTCAACTTTATTCGCAGGTTGGATAACCGACACCTATTTCAAAGGAAAACGTATGCCATTAGCAATGATTGCACTTGTTGGCGTTGGTATTGCCTTATTTGCCTATTGGGGCGGAACTGATCTCGTTACAGTTACTATCGGAGCAGGGATTATTGGTTGCTTGATTTATGTACCAATGTTTCTCTCATCACTCCAAACTATCGAACTAGTGCCTTCATTTGCAGCAGGTTCAGCAACAGGCTTACGAGGACTACTCAGCTATATTTTAGGCAGTTTTTCAGGTACTGCATTATTTGGCATTTTAGCTCAAAAATTTGGTTGGGACGCTGGTTTCTATCTCTTATTATTTGCGGTAGTCGGCTGTATTTTCTGCTGTTATATGACCCATCTCGGCGTATTACAACTTGAAAAGAAAAAGTTAGCCAATACGCAGTAATCACTCAATAATAGCAAACCGCACCTTAAATGTGCGGTTTTTTTCTGCCTATGCTACACTCTTAGCCTACCTTATTTCCCTATTTTGCTAAGAGCCAGCCACAATGTTAGATCACTCACCACTTTATAACGACACACAAGCCTATTGGGATTTTCTGCGTATTGAAAAGCAAGTCAGCCCTCACACTTTGAGCAACTACCAACGGCAACTACAAGCGGTCTGTACACTACTTACTCAAGCTGAAATTACTACTTGGCAACAAATTGATCCGCCTATCGTCCGTTGGGTACTCACACAAAGTCATAAACAAGGGCTAAGTGCCAAAAGTATTGGGGTTCGATTAGTGGTTCTTCGTCAATTTCTGATGTTTCTCGTTAGACGTGGACAGCTACAAAATAACCCTGCGGTAGGAATAAAAGCCCCAAAAGTAGCAAAACATTTACCTAAAAATATTGAGGCTGAACAGCTGACTCAACTGCTAAATTCTGATCGAAACGAACCGCTTGATCTGCGTGATCTTGCAATGATGGAATTAATGTACAGCTCAGGATTACGACTATCAGAGCTACAAGGGCTAGATTTAGGCAATCTTGATTTACGTTCAGGAGAAGTAAAAGTATTAGGTAAACGAAATAAAGAACGCATTGTACCCATTGGTACAAAAGCGATTGAAGCAATACAGCGTTGGCTAAATGTGAGAGAACAGTTTAATCCGCAAGATAACGCACTCTTTTTAAATAAAAAAGGTGGACGCTTAACCCACCGTTCTATCCAATTAGTGATGGCAAAATGGGGAAAACAGCAAGGGCTAACAACCCACCTACACCCCCACAAACTTCGCCACTCTTTCGCAACGCATCTACTCGAAGCAAGCCAAGATTTACGAGCCGTGCAGGATCTACTCGGGCATAGCAATCTTGCAACCACGCAAATTTATACCCATTTAGATTTCCAACATCTTGCCAAAATTTATGATTCCGCCCACCCAAGAGCCAAACGGAAAACCAAATAACAAGCGGTTACTTTATGCAAAGTTTTGACTTAATCTTACCGCTTGTTCCTTTATCCTACCACTGGTAACGGTAATTGGCTTGAATGGCAAAAGGTTGATCCACTCGTTTACCGTTACTATTTTGAACTTCAAGCCCAAAGCGGTGTTTACCTGTTACTGCATTTAATCCTAAAGCCGTAGCAATTCTACCTTTGCTTGATGCAACATCAAAGCGGTACTGGTTTACATTCGCTTTGCTATGGTTATTATGGGTTGAAATGCCGTTAAGTTCCGCATATGGTTGTAATGACCAATCACCAAGCGCCATTGTTTTCCCTACTCTTGCTCCAACACGGCTATATAGTGAAGATAAGCGTTCTTCATCATTTTTGCCTGAGATCGTACTCCATGCAATTTGAGCATTTGGTGTAATCGACCACTGGTTCGCTAGCTGATAAATTTTTCCAATCTCACTTGAAAGGGTATAGGCATTATAATGACGGCTACCTGTTGCATTTGAGATCGATTTTAGACGGCTAAACTTCGCAATATTATCTAAATACAGACCGCTTGCATTATGGTAAGTCGCATAAAGCCCAACAGATTTTCCTGTTAATTTACCCGAACCATACTCGCCGTTGAAATCGACTGTTGAACGTTCTGTACCAACAAAACCACCTAAACGGACATTATCGCTCACTAATTTATCTGCCCCAAGTTGCACACCGTGATAACGCTGTTCAAACCCTGCTGTACGGCTATTTGAGGCAGTATCTGTTGCACTAAATTTGTTGTCTGAATTGATATTTCTAATCCAAACATTACCGTTAGCCCCTTGTTTTAATTCCCCTAAGCGTTGATGAATACCCACCAGCCCTTGTTCTAGCTGTAATAACTGCGCTTGACGTAAAGACACTAACGCATTTGATTTTTCGCTTAACACCACTCGTTCATTAAGATTTGTTGATGGCTGAGCAGGTTTAATTGGTTCAACAGGTGTGATTGGTGCAACTGGTTTCGCTGATTCAACTGGTTTTGCTGGCTCAACGGGTTTTGCTGGCTCAACGGGTTTTGCTGGCTCAACGGGTTTTGCTGGCTCAACTGGTTTTGCTGGCTCAACTGGTTTTGCTGGCTCAACGGGTTTTACTGGCTCAATGGGTTTTACTGGCTCAATGGTTTTTGCTGGCTCAACGGGTTTTACTGGCTCAACGGGTTTTGCTGGCTCAACTGGTTTTACTGGCTCAACGGGTTTTACTGGCTCAACGGGTTTTACTGGCTCAACGGGTTTTACTGGCTCAGCAGGTTTTACTGGTTCTTCTTTCTTGGTTAATTCCGCTTCTCTATTTGAGAGTACCCAATCGTTACTCTCTTTATTTAAACGGTAGCGATATGCCCCCGCATCTACATAATCCTTATCTTTTAAACGGAAAGTCGCATCACCATTGCCTGCTGTTTTTACTAAGGTTACTTTACCATTAGCTGATTGTGGCTCGTTGCCTGTATCATTTACGGCTAAAGTGTAAGCACCGTCCGCTTTCCCTGTAATAAGAATCTGATCAGATTTTTGATTGGCTAAATCAGTATTTAATGCAAAATTCCCGTTGCCTGATAAATTACCGATGGTGAATGTATAAAAATCAGCCGCCTTAATTAAATTAACATTACTATTTGTTAATGCTAAATTAGATATGCTTGGCAATATATCTGATTTTTTCCCATCGTCATCCTCTACATCTTTGAACATTGAAAAAGACCATTCAGAGTTATTTAGGGTAACATTCATAGCAGAGTGATTAGAATTTACATTATCTACGACTGGAGTACCGCCTAAAATACCATTATTTGCAATAACATCTATATGTTCTTCTAAATAACCAGCGCTATCTACAAATGCGAGTACTTCTCCTTTAACAATACTATTATTTAAAGTTAATTTTAAATTATAGTTTTTAGCTAAATGCTTCCACCAACTCTCAATAATAATAGTACTAGTAATCAGCTCTGAATTATTAACCAAAATAGTATTTAGCGAACTTTCATCTTTTGATGACATTCCTGCAAATATCCTTGATGTTCGTTGAATGCCTAATGTTACATTATCTAAAGAAATGGTAGAGTTTTCTAAATTTAGAACTTCCAAACTATCTTGACCATCACCTAATAACGTCAAATCTTTAATTGATAATGTAGAATTGTTTAACCTAAATAAACTAGACCATCTATCTTGATTATTTACTTTAAAATTACCACCCGCTAAAACTGCGGTAGAATTACTCATATTTAATGCAGAAATATAACCACCAAAATTATTTATTTCTACGTTGGTATTTTTAATTTGTGCTGTGGAATTTTCTAGGTTAATACCATAAATATTACTATAACGTTCAGATCCATCACCTTGCCCAGAAAAAGAAAAATTATTATTTTCTAAAGTAATATTCTGACTATTAATAATATCAACTATTGAATTTGATTTAATTTCTGGATTTGATTTAATTTCTGGATTAGCCATATTACAATTAGTCAATATACTATTTTGTTGTCCATCAATTCTTATTGTTTCTTTATTATTACACTCTACCGCTACGGCGGAATTTGCCGCAGCCATCGCTAACGCCACCAAACTTAATTTAGGTAAATAATTATTTTTAGCTACTGATTTACGCATTTTGTTATCCTATTTCTATCAATAAATACTCTTATACTGGCAGATTGAAAAGTTTTGCCTTAATCTCACCGCTTATAAAAATAAAGCCAGCATTTCGCTGGCTTGATTTTATCCTAAAAAGGTAAATTTCTCTATTAAGAAAGGCGTTTCATATCCGTCATATAGCCCCGTAATTCTTGGCCGATTAGCTCGATTGGATGATTACGGATTGCATCATTAACATCACGCAACGTTACATTATCAATTTCTACGGTTGGCGTTGGCTCACCAATATCGCCTTTTTGTAAGGTTGGGATTAACTTTTCACGCAGAATTGGGGTTGCCACGTTTGCAAATAAATAGTTACCATATTCAGCCGTATCTGAAATAACCACATTCATCTCATATAAACGCTTACGAGCGATAGTATTCGCAATTAACGGTAACTCGTGTAGCGATTCATAATAGGCAGATTCTTCATAAATACCACTTGCAACCATTGTATCAAAGGCAAGTTCAACCCCTGCTTTTACCATTGCAACCATTAAAATGCCATTATCAAAATAGTCTTGTTCGCTGATTCGGATATCATCGCCTTTTGGTGCATTTTCAAAAGCGGTTTGACCTGTTTCTTCACGCCATTTAAGTAAATTTGCATCGCCATTTGCCCAGTCCGCCATCATTGTTGCTGAAAACTCACCACTAATGATATCGTCCATATGTTTAACAAATAAGAAAGCTAAATCGGCTTTAATTTGCTCTGCTAACTCAAACGCACGCAATTTTGCAGAATTTGAAAGACGATCCATCATCAACGTAATACCACCTTGTTTTAAGGCCTCTGTAATTGTTTCCCAACCATATTGAATCAGTTTACCTGCGTAAGCAGGATCTTTTCCTTCAGCAATAAGTTTTTCATAACAAACGATAGAACCTGCTTGCAACATTCCACACAAAATAGTTTGTTCGCCCATTAAATCTGATTTTACTTCCGCTACAAATGAAGATTCCAATACGCCTGCACGATGGCCGCCTGTTGCAGCTGCCCACGCTTTGGCAATAGCGAGCCCCTCGCCTTGTGGATCATTCTCAGGGTGAACGGCGATAAGTGTTGGCACACCAAAACCACGTTTATACTCTTCACGAACTTCTGTCCCTGGGCATTTTGGTGCAACCATTACCACCGTAATATCGGAGCGGATCTGCTCACCAACTTCAACAATATTTAAGCCGTGAGAATAGCCTAATGCTGCATCTTTTTTGATTAATGGCATAACATCTGCAACAACTTTTGAGTGCTGTTTATCTGGCGTTAAATTGATGACTAAATCAGCCGTTGGAATTAGCTCATCGTAAGTACCTACTTTAAAACCATTTTCTGTAGCACGTTGAAAAGACGCACGTTTTTCTGCAATCGCTTCAGGACGTAAGGCATAACTAATATCTAACCCTGAATCACGCATATTTAATCCTTGGTTTAGCCCCTGTGCACCGCAACCGATAATGACAATTTTCTTACCTTTTAAGAAATTTGCTTCATCGGCAAATTCAGAGCGATCCATAAAACGGCAACGCCCAAGCTGATCTAATTGCTGACGTAAATTAAGTGTATTGAAATAGTTAGCCATTGTTGTGTCCTTATCTTATGATGAAATGTTTACTTAATGTATTAGCAGTATAACGATTTTTTAACATTGCAAAAAGTGATATTTTTGCTATTTATAATTGCAATAAATGCAACAATATAAACTTAGTTTTATGGCTGATATGGCAAATTTCTAGCTAAATCTTACCGCTTGCTTTTAGTTCTATTTTGGATCAGCTATAATTGCCTCGCTTTTTACACTAATTTTTAACAAGAAGGAAACCAAAATGGGCTTAGAAAATGTACCAGCAGGTAAAGAGTTACCTGATGATATCTACGTTGTAATCGAAATTCCAGCGAACTCAGATCCAATCAAATATGAAGTGGATAAAGAAAGTGGTGCATTGTTTGTCGATCGCTTTATGGCAACTGCAATGTTTTATCCTGCAAATTATGGCTATGTAAACCATACCTTATCATCTGATGGCGATCCTGTGGACGTTTTAGTTCCAACGCCTTACCCACTACAACCGGGTTCAGTTATTCGTTGCCGCCCAGTTGGTGTATTAAAAATGACTGATGAAGCAGGTGGAGATGCTAAAGTTGTTGCAGTACCGCACACTAAATTAAGTAAAGAATACGATCACATTAAAGATGTTGGTGATTTACCTGCATTACTAAAAGCACAAATCCAACACTTCTTTGAAAGCTATAAAGCATTAGAAGCGGGTAAATGGGTAAAAGTAGAAGGCTGGGAAGGTGTTGATGCTGCCCGCCAAGAAATTTTAGACTCATTTGAACGTGCTAAAAAATAGCAGCTAATTTACTGATGAAATGCCAAAGCATACTTTGGCATTTTTTATAAGCAAGAGATAAGAAAAGATTATGAAAACGTTCCAAAAACTGATTGTTACTGCATTTTTTTCTGTCGGTCTAACCGCTTGTGTAAGTACCTCAAGTATCAACCAAGAAGCCGCTAATAGCTATATGCAACTAAAGCAAAAAGCAAATGCAGAACACGCCATTGATACTACATCACCAACAGCAAAACGAATTCAAACAGTTTTTAATCACATCAAACCTTATGCTCAGCAGGCAAATACAACGGGCATACCTTTTCAATGGGAAATCGTGGTGTTAAAAAGCAATGAGCTAAATGCTTGGGCAATGCCGGGCGGCAAAATGGCGTTTTACACAGGGTTAGTTGATAAATTAAATTTAACCGATGATGAAATTGCAGTGGTAATGGGACACGAAATGGCTCACGCACTCAAAGAACACGGTAAATCTGACCGCAATTTAAGTGCGATTACAGGCATTGTTACTCAAATCGGAAAAATTGCCTTACAGACACAAGGTATTTCAACGGATTTAGGGGGATTTGATGCGATTGATGTACTTACAGAATATGGGTTGAATAAGCCTTTTTCTCGTAGCCAAGAAACCGAAGCTGATGAAGAAGGGTTAATGCTAATGGCAAAATCTGGCTATAACCCTGAAGCCGCACCAAATGTATGGCGAAAAATGGCACAAGTAACAGGTTCTTCTGGTGGGCTATTAGAATCAATCGCCTCAACTCATCCAACTAATGCAGCTCGCCAAGAAAATTTACAACGTTTAGTGCCGAAAGCAAAAGAATTATACCTAGCAAGTAAAAGATAAGATTAAATAGACGCATATTGTGTTTATTTTATTCAATACAAGCTAAAATCTCTATACAACAAGCGGTAACTTACTCATAAATATTGCAATTTTATTACTTTTCACAGAGGAAAATATGGCGTTTAGCACCGAAAATAGCTGGCAAAATGCTGCTAAATTAACCGCCCCTATTTTTATGGGCTACCTTGCTGCTGGTATAGCTTATGGTATTCTTGCAACCAGCGCAGGAATGCCAATGTGGTTCACCATTGCGATGTCTTTTACCGTATTTTCTGGCACAGCTCAATATGCAGCTATTCCCTTTTTTATTTCAGGGACAGGGCTTGTTTCTGTTTTTCTTAGCACACTATTGATTAGCTTACGTTTTATTTTTTATACCTTAAACATACGCCAAGATCTTCCTAAAGAAAAACTTAAGCGAACTCTTAGTGTCGCCTATATGACCGATGAGAACTTTGCACTACTCAGCACACTTTCACCCAATACTCGCCGAGCATTACTCCTCAAAACAAGCCTATTAGGGGTGCTTTACTGGACACTTGCCACCATTATAGGCATTGTATTAGGAGATTCTGCCTCACAATATATTCAACATTTAGATTTTGCTCTGCCTTGTTTATTCGCTATTCTTACCTATGAACAGTATAAAACTCAGAAGCAATGGAAATCTATTTTTATCGCACTTATTGCATTTTTATTGGCACATCAAATCAGTAATCAGTATATTCTGCTCATTGCTATTTTGCTTTCAATTATTGCCGTTGCCTTTCTGCCTCAATCTTTTCATCGCCCTAAACAGGAAAATCCATAATGGAAAATATCAATCTTATTTTAATGTTGATTGCACTCACGCTCGGCACACAGCTCTGTCGTTTTATTCCGTTAATTATCCCAAACTCACTACTTACACACCCCATCTTGCAAAAATTAAACAAAATATTACCGCTTGTAATTATGTTATTACTTGTATTAACAAGCCTAAATATACCTAAAACAACGGGTGAATATACGATGCTAATTGCACAAATTATTGCGTTAATCGGCGTATTACTCAGCTATAAATGGTTCAATAATATTTTACTTAGCGTTGGTCTTGGAATTTTGAATATCAATTTATTGCTATGGCTATTAGGCTGATATACAAGCGGTAAGTTATTCATACTTTTTATCAATTAAGTTAATAAAAAGCCCCAAGCATTTTCATGCTTGGGGCTTTTTAATCGATTAGTAATGATTATTCATTATCATCAAAATCCATTCCTGCATTTAATAATGCAGCCAGATTTTGGGTTGCTTCATCTGCAATAGATGTTTGTGTTTCAGCTTCAATCTCCTCAGCCGTTGCAAAACTTGAGGCAATAAGTGAAGATTCTGCATCAATCACTTCATTTTCAATACGGCGTTTTGAACGGTTTTGGTGATAAGCAAAACCTGTACCCGCTGGAATTAAACGACCCACAATCACGTTCTCTTTCAAGCCACGTAATTCATCACGTTTGCCTGCAACTGCAGCTTCCGTTAATACTCGTGTCGTTTCTTGGAACGATGCCGCAGAAATAAATGATTCTGTTGCAAGTGAGGCTTTAGTAATACCAAGCAATTCACGTTCAAACTCTACCAACGGTTTACCTTCTTCAGCACGCTTACGATTGACAATCTTCACTCGAGCAACTTCAACTTGCTCACCTGCTAAGAATTCTGAGTCATACGCATTAGTGATCACCGCTTTACGCAGCATTTGGCGAACGATTACTTCGATGTGCTTATCGTTAATTTTTACCCCTTGTAAGCGGTAAACTTCTTGCACTTCATTCACAATATAATCAGTTACTGCGTGAACGCCACGTAAACGTAAAATATCGTGTGGTGTTTCTGCACCATCAGAAATAATGTCACCACGTTGAACCATCTCACCTTCAAATACGTTGAGCTGACGCCATTTCGGGATCATTTCTTCGTACACTTCGCCTTCGGCTGGAGTAATTAACAAGCGGCGTTTTCCTTTGGTTTCTTTACCAAACGAAACGATACCTGAGATTTCAGCCAAAATAGCTGGCTCTTTTGGTTTACGTGCTTCAAATAAATCCGCCACTCGTGGAAGACCACCCGTAATATCTTTTGTTGCAGTCGATTCTTGTGGAATACGTGCTAATGCTTCACCTGCAAAAATTTCTGCCCCATCGGCTAAGGTTACAATTGCTTTACCTGGTAAGAAGTATTGTGCTGGAGTATCAGAACCTGAAAGTAAAATTTCATTGCCTTGTGCATCAACTAATTTTAATGCTGGACGTAAATCTTTACCCGCAGTTGCACGTTCACCCACATCTTGTACTACAACAGAAGATAAACCAGTCAATTCATCCGTTTGACGAGTTACAGTTAAGCCATCAACAATATCGCTGAACTTAATGTAACCACTTACTTCCGAGATGATCGGCATTGTATGTGGATCCCAATTCGCAACAACATCACCTACGTTCACTTCTTCGCCATCACGTTTTGAAAGCACTGCACCGTAAGGTACTTTATAGTTCTCTTTAGTACGTCCAAACGCATCAACTACCGTTAATTCAGTATTACGAGACGTTAAAACAATTTTATTGTCTTTATTGGTAACAAATTTTGCATTTGCTAATTTGAGTGTACCCGTATTTTTCACTTGGATACTTGATTCTTTTGCTGCCGCAGATGCTGCACCACCGATATGGAACGTACGCATCGTTAACTGTGTACCTGGTTCACCGATTGATTGTGCTGCAATAACTCCAACCGCTTCCCCTTGGTTAATTAAATGTCCACGTGCAAGATCACGTCCATAACATTTCGCACATACGCCGAAGTCAGTATTACAGGTTACAACTGAACGAACCTTGATTACATCAACGGATTCTGCATCAATTACATCACACCATTTTTCATCAATTAGGGTGTTACGAGGAATCAAGACTTCTTCTGTACCTGGTTTAAGTACATCTTCAGCAACCACACGACCAAGAACACGATCACGTAAGGCCTCTTTAACATCACCACCTTCAATAAGCGGTGTCATTACCACGCCTTCGTGAGTACCACAATCATCTTCTACGATAACTAAATCTTGTGCAACATCAACTAAACGACGGGTTAGATAACCTGAGTTTGCTGTTTTTAATGCCGTATCTGCAAGACCTTTACGTGCACCGTGAGTTGAAATAAAGTACTGAAGAACGTTTAAGCCTTCACGGAAGTTTGCTGTAATTGGCGTTTCAATGATCGAACCATCTGGACGTGCCATCAATCCACGCATACCTGCTAGCTGACGAATCTGTGCTGCCGAACCACGAGCACCCGAATCTGCCATCATAAAGATGCTATTAAATGAGGCTTGTTTTTCTGGATTACCTTCACGGTTAATTACTTCTTCCGTTGATAAATTTTCCATCATCGCTTTAGCTACACGTTCGTTTGCTGCCGCCCAAATATCGATTACTTTATTATAACGCTCACCTGCAGTAACAAGACCTGAAGTAAATTGATCTTGGATCTCAGCCACTTCGTCTTCTGCTGCCGAAATAATGCTATATTTCTGTTCTGGGATAACCATATCATCAATACCTACTGATGCACCAGAACGAGCAGCATAAGCAAAGCCTGTATACATAATTTGGTCAGCAAACAAGACAGATTCTTTTAATCCTAAACGGCGGTAGCTTTCGTTAATTAATTTTGAGATTGCTTTTTTGCCTAACGTTTGGTTAAACAGTTGGAATGGCATTCCTTTTGGTGCAATCATCCACAAAATCGCACGACCGACTGTGGTTTCTACTAATTGTGTTTTTGACTCAAACTCACCATTTGCTAATTTTTCAAACTCCGTTATACGCACTTTCACACGTGAATGAAGTTCTACTTGTCCCGTACGATATGCTTTCTCAGCTTCACGTGGGTCAAGGAAATACATTCCTTCACCTTTACCGTTTACTTTTTCACGGGTCATATAGTAAAGACCCAACACAACGTCTTGTGATGGAACAATAATCGGATCACCATTTGCTGGTGAAAGAACGTTATTAGTAGACATCATCAATGCACGAGCTTCTAGCTGTGCTTCAAGAGTTAATGGCACGTGTACCGCCATTTGGTCTCCATCGAAGTCCGCATTGAATGCCGCACAAACAAGTGGGTGTAACTGGATTGCTTTTCCTTCAATCAATAGGGGTTCAAATGCTTGAATACCTAAACGGTGAAGTGTTGGTGCACGGTTAAGTAAAATTGGGTGCTCACGAATAACGTCAGCAAGAATATCCCAAACAATCGGCTCTTCACGCTCTACCATTTTCTTCGCCGCTTTAATAGTTGATGCAATACCACGGCTTTCTAATTTTGAGTAGATAAATGGACGGAATAATTCCAATGCCATTTTTTTCGGTAAACCACACTGATGTAAACGTAAGTATGGGCCTACAGTGATTACTGAACGGCCAGAATAGTCCACACGTTTACCAAGTAAGTTCTGACGGAAACGACCTTGTTTACCTTTGATCATATCTGCCAAAGATTTTAATGGGCGTTTGTTTGAACCTGTAATCGCACGACCACGGCGACCATTATCTAATAATGCATCGACCGACTCTTGTAACATACGTTTTTCATTACGCACGATGATATCTGGTGCAATCAAGTCTAATAAACGTTTTAAACGGTTATTACGGTTAATCACACGACGATAAAGATCGTTTAAATCAGACGTTGCAAAACGTCCACCATCAAGTGGTACTAATGGACGTAAATCTGGTGGAAGCACAGGCAATACGGTCAGTACCATCCATTCAGGTTTATTGCCTGATTGCTGGAACGCTTCAAGTAATTTCAAGCGTTTTGTGATTTTTTTGCGTTTAGTTTCTGAATTGGTTTCTTGTAATTCTTCACGCAATACTTCGCATTGATGCTCTAAATCTAAATCTTTTAGCAAGGCTTGGATCGCTTCCGCACCCATTTTCGCTTCAAATTCATCGCCCCAACGCTCTTCTGCTTCTAAATATTGTTCTTCGGTAAGTAACTGATTTTTCTCTAAATCAGTCATACCTGGCTCGATCACGACATAAGATTCAAAATAAAGCACACGCTCAATATCACGCAACGGCATATCTAAAATTAAGCCGATACGGGACGGTAATGATTTTAAGAACCAAATATGTGCCACAGGACACGCAAGCTCAATGTGTCCCATACGATCACGACGAACTTTAGTTTGCGTAACTTCTACACCACATTTTTCACAAATCACACCACGGTGTTTTAAGCGTTTATATTTTCCACATAAACATTCGTAATCTTTTACTGGGCCGAAAATACGGGCGCAGAAAAGACCGTCACGTTCAGGTTTGAATGTACGGTAGTTAATCGTTTCTGGTTTTTTAACTTCCCCAAAAGACCAAGAACGGATCTTATCTGGTGAAGCTAAACCGATTTTAATCACATCAAAATCATCGTTAGATTTAGATTGTGCTTTCAAAAACTTGACTAAGTCTTTCACTTTTTTACCCCTAGTGATGTAGGTTTTATCAATGTCGTAACGGCTTTCCATTACGATATAAATGTTGTGCAAGCGGTTATTTTGCAAAAAACTTTGTCAATCTAACCGCTTGTTTGCCCGCTTTTGGACTTTACTTACTGAAATATAGACTAAGCTTCGTCTAACTCCATATCAATACCTAATGCACGGATCTCTTTCGTAATTACATTAAAGGATTCAGGCATTCCCGGTTCCATATAGTGCGTACCATCTACGATATTTTTATACATCTTCGTACGACCATTTACATCGTCCGATTTCACTGTAAGCATTTCTTGTAAGGTATAAGCCGCACCGTATGCTTCTAACGCCCAAACTTCCATCTCACCGAAACGCTGACCACCGAACTGAGCTTTACCGCCCAATGGTTGTTGAGTAACAAGACTATAAGAACCTGTTGAACGAGCGTGCATTTTATCATCAACTAAGTGGTTCAATTTAAGCATATACATATAACCTACGGTTACTGGACGCTCAAATTTCTCACCCGTACGTCCATCATACAACGTAATCTGACCGCTTGTTGGTAAACCACCTAATTCAAGTAAGCCTTTAATTTCACTTTCGTGCGCACCATCAAATACTGGGGTTGCAAGCGGTAAGCCTTTACGTAAATTTTGCGCTAAGGTCATCACTTCTTCATCTGTGAATTTGCTTAAATCAACCACTTGCGAGCCGTGCCCTAAATCGTAGGCCTTTTGCATATATTCACGCAATTTCGCAATAGATTGTTGTTGCTTAATCATCGCATTGATTTGATCACCAATACCACGAGCAGCAAGTCCTAAATGGGTTTCAAGGATCTGACCGATATTCATACGAGAAGGTACACCCAGTGGGTTTAATACAATTTCAACTGGCTGACCATTTTCGTCATATGGCATATCTTCCACAGGGTTAATTTTAGAGATAACCCCTTTATTACCATGACGACCCGCCATTTTATCCCCTGGCTGAATTTGGCGTTTTACCGCAAGGTAAACTTTAACTACTTTTAATACACCTGGTGCTAAATCATCACCTTGGATAATTTTATTACGTTTAATTTCAAGTTTACGTTCAAATTCTTTGCGTAATTCTTCGTGCTGTTCAGCAAGCTGTTCAAGCTGATTTTGCTTAGCTTCATCTTCTAAAGTTTGCTCTAACCATTTTTCACGAGCCATTTTATCTAACGTTGCTTCAGCAATTCCGCCTTCAACTAACACATTATGTACACGAGTGAATAAACCAGCTTCTAAGATTTCAAGTTCTTCAACTAAATCTTTTTTCGCTTCACGCAACTGCATTTCTTCAATGTCTTTTGCACGTTTATCTTTCTCTACACCATCACGAGTAAAGACTTGAACGTCAATAATTGTCCCTGATGTTCCATTTGGTACACGAAGTGAAGAGTCTTTTACATCAGAAGCTTTTTCACCGAAAATTGCACGCAATAATTTTTCTTCCGGTGTTAATTGAGTTTCACCTTTAGGGGTAACTTTACCCACTAAAATATCACCACCCTTAACTTCTGCACCAATGTAAACAATACCTGATTCATCAAGTTTACTTAATGCTGATTCGCCGACATTTGGAATGTCCGCAGTAATCTCTTCAGATCCTAATTTTGTATCACGAGCTACACAAGATAATTCTTGAATATGAATGGTAGTAAAGCGATCTTCTTGTACAACACGCTCAGACACTAACATTGAGTCTTCAAAGTTATAACCGTTCCAAGGCATAAATGCGACACGGATATTTTGACCTAATGCTAATTCACCTAAATCAGTTGATGGACCATCAGCTAAGATTTCACCACGCTCTACTGGCTCACCCAATTTCACACAAGGAATTTGGTTAATACAGGTATTTTGATTTGAACGGGTATATTTAATTAAGTTATAAATATCAATACCAGCTTCGCCTGCAATGGTTTCATCTTCATTGACTTTTACAACGATACGAGAGGCATCAACATATTGAACCATACCACCACGTTTAGCCACAACGGCAACGCCCGAGTCTAATGCCACTGCTTTTTCGATACCTGTACCAACTAATGGTTTATCTGCACGTAATGTTGGAACAGCTTGACGTTGCATGTTTGCACCCATTAAAGCACGGTTCGCATCGTCATGCTCAAGGAACGGAATCAATGCTGCTGCAACAGACACAACTTGTTGTGTTGAAACGTCCATATATTGAACATCTTCAGGGCGATATAAGCCAGATTCTCCGTGTTCACCACGACAAGTTACATAAGTATCTGTAAAACGGAAGTCATCATCTAAATTTGAGTTTGCCTGTGCAATAACGTAGTTGCCTTCTTCAATTGCAGAAAGGTATTCAATTTCTTCCGTAACTTGACCATCAACCACTTTACGGTATGGTGTTTCTAAGAAACCATAATCATTAGTACGAGCATACACAGAAAGTGAGTTGATCAAACCGATATTCGGACCTTCAGGCGTTTCGATTGGACAAACACGACCATAGTGAGTTGCGTGAACATCTCGCACCTCAAAACCTGCACGCTCACGGGTTAAACCACCCGGTCCTAATGCAGAAATACGGCGTTTATGGGTAACCTCTGAAAGCGGGTTGTTTTGATCCATAAATTGCGAAAGCTGAGACGAGCCAAAAAACTCTTTCACTGCAGCTGAAATTGGTTTAGCGTTAATTAAATCTTGTGGAGAAACGCCATCTAAATCACCTAATGAAAGACGTTCACGAACAGCACGCTCAACACGTACTAAACCGATACGGAATTGGTTTTCTGCCATTTCGCCCACAGAGCGAATACGGCGGTTGCCTAAGTGATCGATGTCGTCCACTTCACCATTACCATTACGGATATCGATCAATTTCTTCATTACATCAATAATGTCGCTTTTACTTAAAATTCCCGTACCGACACCTTCTGGAATGCCTAATGAACGGTTGAATTTCATACGACCTACCGCAGAAAGATCATAGCGGTCTGTTGAGAAGAACATATTGTCAAATAAGGCTTCTGCCGCTTCTTTCGTTGGTGGTTCACCTGGACGCATCATACGGTAAATTTCAACTAATGCACTTAAACGGTCATAAGTTGGATCAACACGCAATGTTTCTGAAATATAAGCACCGTGATCTAAATCATTGGTAAACAATACTTCAATTTGGTGATAACCTGCTTGAACCAATTTTGCTAATAGCTCAAGGGAAATTTCAGTATTTGATGGGCAAATAATTTCGCCAGTATCTAAATCAATATAATCTCTTGCAGTTACTTTACCGACAATATATTCAGTTGGTACTTCAATTTGCGAAATATTATCTTTTTCTAATGCTTTGATATGGCGGGCAGTAATACGACGACCACTTTCCACATAAACTTTACCATTGGCTTCAATATCAAATGCAGCCATTTCACCACGCAAACGTTCTGGCACAAGTTCCATTAATAATTTATTATCTTTTACATCAAAGATAATTTTATCGAAGAACATATTCAGAATTTCTTCCGTTGTATAGCCTAACGCACGCAAAATAATAGTTGCGGGTAATTTACGGCGACGGTCGATACGTGCATATAAATTATCTTTCGGGTCAAATTCAAAATCTAACCAAGAACCACGATAAGGAATAATGCGTGCGTTATATAACACTTTACCTGATGCATGGGTTTTACCTTTGTCTGAATCAAAGAATACGCCCGGGCTACGGTGTAATTGTGAAACGATAACACGTTCAGTACCATTGATTACAAAAGTACCGTTATCGGTCATCAATGGGATTTCACCCATATAAACATTTTGTTCTTTAATATCTTTTACCGTGCCTGCCGCAGCTTCACGATCAAAAGTAACTAAACGTAATTTAACACGGAGAGGGGCTGCATAAGTTGTGCCACGAATTTGACATTCACGCACATCGAACGCTGGCTCACCTAGTTCATAAGAAACGTATTGTAATTCAGTCGAACCGTTGTTGCTGACAATCGGAAAAACTGAACGGAATGCCGCTTCTAAACCTTGTTGTCCTTCAGGATCTCTTTTGATAAATTTATCAAAAGAATCAAGCTGAATGGTTAATAGATAAGGTACGTTAAGAACCTGTGGACGTTTACCAAAGCTCTTACGAATACGCTTTTTCTCGGAGAATGAGTATGCCATTTTTAGATAGCCTCTGATTTTTTTATTGGTTATTGAATTCACAATCCGCCTGTAAGACTGGCTGGAAGTGGCATTTAAAATAGGGTACGAGATGTTATTTTCTAATCAGGGAACAGGGGTCAAAAATCACTACCTCACTGGCGTTTGATTAGGTCAGGATATGCAAAATACAGTCTAATCTGACCGCTTGCAAAATCAAATAATTAGATAAATTAAAACAACAGGACAAATTTATCCAAAATATTTAAGCACAAAATGGCTGATGGAAAACCACCAGCCATAACAGCTTTAAAAGGCTGACAAATTTAATCAAAATTATTTGATTTCTACTTGTGCACCAGCTTCTTCTAATTCTTTCTTAAGCGCTTCAGCTTCAGCTTTAGAGATACCCTCTTTTAATGCTGCTGGAGCAGACTCAACTAAGTCTTTCGCTTCTTTTAAGCCTAAGCCAGTTGCACCACGTACTGCTTTGATTACAGCAACTTTGTTTGCACCTGCGTTAGCAAGAATTACATCAAATTCAGTTTTCTCTTCTGCTGCTTCTGCTGGACCTGCTGCTACTGCAACTGCTGCTGCCGCTGCTGACACACCAAATTTTTCTTCCATCGCTGCGATTAATTCAACGATTTCTGATACTGATTTAGAAGCAATCGCTTCAATAAGTTGTTCGTTAGTTAAAGACATAACAATCAATTCCTAAAGTAAATAAGTTAAACGAGTTAAGAATACGGCGAATAAAAATTATGCCGCTTCTTGTAATTTGTCGCGTAATGCTGCAAGAGTGCGAACAAGTTTGCCTGCCGCAGCTTCTTTCATTGTGCCCATTAAACGTGCAATTGCTTCTTCGTAAGTTGGTAATGTTGCTAAGAAATCAACATCTTGTACTTTACCTTCAAAGGCTGCACCTTTAATTTCAAACTCTTTGTTTGTTTTTGCAAAATCTTTGAACAAACGTGCTGCAGCACCAGGGTGTTCAGTTGAGAATGCAATAAGAGTTGGACCAGTAAACGTATCAGTTAAACACTCAAATTCAGTTCCTTCAACCGCACGACGTAATAATGTATTACGCACAACACGCATTGAAACACCTGATTCACGTGCTAATTTACGTAACTCAGTCATTTTTTCTACAGTAACGCCACGAGAGTCCGCAACCACCGCAGAAAGGGCACCTTTGGCAGCTTCGTTTACTTCAGCAACAATCGCTTGTTTGTCTTGAAGATTTAATGCCATTGGTTTTAGCTCCTGATACACTCCACAAAATGCGTGGAATTTACAAAAAATCTCAAAAATGTAACCGCTTACACTACTGATAGTGCAAACAATGCTTTTGAGCCTAAGGTGTCCAGAAGCAGAAAATTCTGTCTGTTCACCATCTATGTAGGATAAAAATTAAGTGTTCACACACTCCTACAGTCTTAGACGGGGCTTGAGTTTGGCCAAGCACCATCAATAATGACCATCTATGGTCAAAATAAGTCAAAGATTATAAGGATAATCCTTGACTTTGTAAAGATTAATTTATCAACAATTAAAGTGAAGATTGATCCACTTGTACGCCTGCACCCATAGTGGTTGAAAGGCTTACTTTTTTAAGGAATACACCTTTAGCTGTTGTTGGTTTTGCTTTTGCAATAGCCGCTAACAATGCTTGAAGGTTTTCTTTTAATTGCTCTGGAGAGAAATCTGCTTTACCGATAGTTGTATGGATAATACCATTTTTATCATTACGGTAACGAACCTGTCCTGATTTTGCATTTTTAACTGCTTCAGCAACGTTAGGCGTTACAGTACCTACTTTCGGATTTGGCATTAAACCACGTGGACCAAGGATTTGACCTAATTGACCTACAACACGCATTGCATCTGGTGATGCAATAACAACGTCAAAGTCCATTTCGCCTTTTTTCACTTGTTCCGCTAAATCTTCCATACCTACTAAGTCTGCACCCGCAGCTTTTGCTGCTTCTGCATTTGCACCTTGAGTAAATACAGCAACACGAGCAGTACGACCTGTACCGTGTGGTAATACAGTTGCACCACGTACGTTTTGATCTGATTTACGAGGGTCAATTCCTAAATTTACTGCAACATCAACGCTTTCAACAAATTTTGCAGTTGCAAATTGTTTTAATACTGCGATTGCATCAGAGATTTCATAGGCTTTAGTAGAATCTACGCCAGCTTTGATTGCTTTCATTTTTTTAGTCAATTTAGCCATCGTATTAGTCCTCCACCACTAAGCCCATTGAACGTGCTGTGCCTTCAATAGATTTCATCTTAGTTTCAATCGTTGCACCAGTCATATCTGCTGATTTAGTTTCAGCGATTTGACGGATCTGTTCTTTAGTTACTTTACCTACTTTGTCTTTATTTGGTTTCGCAGAACCAGATTTAAGACCTGCCGCTTTTTTCAATAATACTGCTGCTGGTGGAGTTTTAGTAACGAAAGTGAAAGAACGGTCTGCATATACAGTGATTACAACTGGAATTGGTAAACCTTTTTCTAAGCTCTCAGTACGAGCATTGAACGCTTTACAGAATTCCATAATATTTACACCTTGTTGACCTAATGCAGGACCAACTGGTGGCGATGGGTTAGCCATACCTGCTGCAACTTGCAACTTAACGTAGGCTTGTACTTTCTTTGCCATTTTAGCTTCCTCTGAAATGGGTATTAACGCTAGTTGAACTAGCTCCCCTGTTACACAAAAATACGAGCTAGATGCACTAGCTCGTAGATAGACTGGTAATTCTACTTAAGACTAGATTGTTTTTCAAGCATTTTTATTATAACAACCTAGCTTAAATCAGAATTAAATTAACCGTTATTTTTTTCTACCTGATTAAACTCAAGCTCAACTGGCGTTGCTCGCCCAAAGATCGATACAGACACTTTCAAGCGACCTTTTTCGTAATCCACTTCTTCCACTGTACCATTGAAATCAGCGAATGGACCTTCCGTAACACGAACTTCTTCACCCGGTTGAAACTCTTTTCTATGACGAGGTTTATCTGCCGTTTCTTGTACACGGTTTAAAATACGATCTGCTTCTTTTTGCGAAATAGGTGCAGGCTTATCTGCTGTTCCACCAATAAAGCCCATTACACGAGGTACACTTTTTACCAAATGCCACGTATCATCATTCATTTCCATCTGTACTAATACATAACCAGGAAAAAATTTACGCTCTGTTTTACGACGGCGACCACCAACATTTTCAACGACTTCTTCGGTTGGTACTAATACTTCACCAAACTGCTCTTCCATATTATGTAGCTTGATATATTCACGCAATGTAATCGCTACACGTGATTCAAAACCTGAAAACGCTTGTAAAACATACCAACGCATTCTTGTAGGCTCTTTTACTTCATATTCTTGTTCAATCTCACTCATTTTAGAACCTCAAGTTTGTTAAAAATGTAATAACAGAAACAATAATTGAGTCAATTCCCCATAATGCTAACGCTACTACTACACAGATAGCCGCAACAATCAAGGTAGTTTGTGTTGTTTCTGGGCGTGTTGGCCACACAATTTTACGCAATTCTTGACGAGATGATTTAACAAAACCAATCGCTTTTTGACCTTGATTGGTAATAGCCGCAATACCAACGCCACCGACTAATAGCACAACGAGCAATAAAATACGTACGATAAATGAAAAATGGCTTGCAAAATAAGTATTACCAACAGCAGCAACTATAATTAACGCAATAGATAGCACCCATAAAATGCGATTAACGCCCTTACTTTTACCTTCTTGACCCTTCGCTTTATCCGCTACATCTGGGTGTTTTGTTTGAATTTCTTTAGACATAGACAACCTAAAATTTTTAATTAAAAAACTTATACTTTTCAAAGCGTGCAATTCTAGCATTTTCTGCTTTGCTTGCCACGATCTTTTCTCACTTTTGTGTAAATTCCTTTGTGCTTTCGCAAAACTTTAGTCAGAACTCACCGCTTGTTGAGATATTATCTGCAAAAAATTCTAGCCATTTACTCTTCGTTTAACATATTGATAACCTTGTTCTTTAGGAACGAATTCAAATAAATGCGTAATACAATCCGGCGCATCTTGGTCTTGATGTGAAACAAACAATAATTGTGTTTGACTATTTTGAACAAGCTGATCAATAAACTGCTTGACTAATTTGCGATTAATACCATCTAACCCCTGCAATGGTTCATCTAAAATTAAAATTGGTGGGTGTTTAACCATTGCTCGTGTAATAATTAATAGCCGTTGTTGTCCCCAAGAGAGAGAACGAAATGGCTTATTTGCTAATGTAGTAAAATTTAACCGAGCTAGCCATTCATCAGCTTTTAATCGCAAAGCTTCTGATACTTTTTGATATACGCCAATTGAGTCAAAAAAACCCGATAATATCACATCTCGTACACTGCAATTTACCCGATAATCCATATGTAATTGACTGCTAACATAGCCAATATGCTTTTTGATATCCCAAATTGTTTCACCTGAACCTCGTTGTTTACCAAACAAAATAACATGATTAGCAAAAGATTGTGGGTGTTCACCTGATAAAACAGCCAATAACGTTGATTTTCCTGCTCCATTAGGGCCTTTTATCCACCAATGCTCTTTAGAACTTACCGTCCACGACAATTTATCTAAAATAAGTTTATCTCCATATTGAATAGTAACCTCTTTTAGATCAAAAGGCGGAATGTTCACAGGAAGCTGTTCAGTAGGTGCTACGCTCGCTGGTAATTGTGCTACTACCGCTTGCTCTGCATAAACTAACTGCTGAAAAACCGAATCCTGCTCAATATCAGCACGCTCTCCTTGTAAAATCACACTCAAATTATCAAGTAACGCTAAATGAGTTGCACAATCTGGAATATCGTTTAACCGATTGACAATCAATACCAATGCCATTTGTGGTTGCAATTCAGCAAGTAAAGCTAACCACTCTTGTACCGATTGTTGATCTAATCCCTCAAAAGGTTCATCTAAAATCAACAAATCGGGTTCACTGACTAATAATTGGCAAAGTAGGACTTTTCGGCTTTCGCCCGTAGAAAGCTGAATAAAAGGGCGATCGAGTAATTGAGTTATCTTTAATTTATCTATATAAAAATCGCACAATGCTCTATTTTTATTATCACTTAAAATAATTTCACGGGCAGTTAGACCAAAATCATCAGGGCTAACTGCATCATTATTGCGAGCGTTGAATATTGCCTCAATAATTTTTTGCTGACTTTCAAATGAAGACAATGCAACTTTTGCAAAATTAGTCGTAAACTGACCGCTTACAAGCGGTAAGTTACCTGCTAAACTTTGTGAAAATAGTGTTTTACCACTCCCATTCCCGCCAGCTACTGCCCAAAAATCACCCATTTGAATAGCTAACTGTTCAATAGATAAAATCTGTTTTTGCCGTTGAAATTGTGCCTGTTGAAGCTGAAGTGCCATATTCTCTCTTTACCTTATATATTACTCTTACTTATTCTCTAAAAAATAACCGCTGATTATATATCAACGGTTATATTTTCTTAAAAAACAAAGATTATGCTACTCATCTACTAAATAAAAGTTTTTAATATAAAAATAATCTTGCGGATCTGTAGTTGTAAAACCTTTTACATAAGGCTTAACTAAACGTATGTTCACACTATTATAAACTGGTACAATAGGGTATTGAGACATTAACAATGATTCCGCTTTCGCATAAATTTGACTACGTTCATCACTTGTTTTTGCGTAATACGACTGATCAATTAAGGCATCAAATTCAGCGTTTGAGAATTTTGCATCATTGTAAGAACTATTTGTCAAAAAATTATTTTGGAATGCCGTTGGATTATTATACTCTCCTTGCCATCCAGACCGAGCCACTTCAAAATTCCCTTGATTTAACTCAGATAAAAAAGTTTTCCACTCTTGGTTTTTTAAAGTAGCTTGTACAATATTATTTGTGTTTAATTTCCATAATGATGTTGCTGCAATTGCCACTTTTTTATGATTTTCTGACGTATTGTACAACAACGTAAATTTCAAAGGGTGTGTTGGGTCAAAACCAGCTTCTTTCAATAAAGCGACTGCTTGCTGATTACGTTCCTCTTGCGAAAGCATCGCATATTCTGGTGTAACAATTTTTTCTCCTCCGCTAATATAATTAGGCGTATAAGTATAAGTGGGCGTTTGTCCCATTCCTAAAACTTTGTCTGTAATAACATTGCGTTGCAAGGCTAAATTTAATGCTTTCCTTACACGAATATCCGTAAAAGGAGCTTTTTGATTGTTTAAAGCGTAATAATAAGTTGAAATAACTCGTGTGCTATATAACTCATTTGGTAATTCTGCTTTCAATTTTGCGTAAAGTTCAATTGGGACAGAACTTGCAGTCATATCTAGCCCACCTGCACGATAACGAGCAACATCTGCATTAGCTGAGCTTAAGGATAATAAAGTAGCTTTGTTAATGACTGTTTCTTTATCATTCCAATAATAAGAATTACGATTCAACACTAATTTTTCATTTAATACACGCTCTGCCAAACGATAAGCCCCATTACCAACAAAATTGTTCACTTTCGTCCATTCATCACCAAATTTATCAATCGCTGCTTTATGTACTGGAACTAATGAATGTGAAACTAACATTGCAGGCAGATACGGTACTGGGGAACTTAAATTAAGCTGTAACATAAATTTATCAAGCGCTTTAACACCAAGCTCTTTTAGCATTTTCTTGCCTGCAATAATATCTGTCGCGTTTACTAATTTTAATTTTTCAAGATAGCTTGCATAAGGCGAAGCTGTTTTAGGATTTGCTAAACGTTGCCAAGCATAAACAAAATCTTCGGCAGTCAAAGGATCTCCATTCGACCAATTCGTTTCACGCAATCTGAACGTCCATTGAGTAAAATCATCATTACTTGTCCAACTTACGGCTATTCCTGGTTGAATATTACCTTTTTGATCACGCACCACTAAGCCTTCAAATAATTGGCGAATAATCACTGCTTCGGGAATCCCCTCTACTTTATGTGGGTCAAGAGAAACTGGCTCTGTGCCGTTATTAATTGTAATTTCTTGCTGGGCACGTAACTTTGTTCCCATAGGAACAATCGCAGAATAAGCAAACTGCGCAAGTAAAATACTTGTTAAAATAGTTATTAACACATTCCTCATAGTATTCTCTCCATTCATGTTATGATGCTATCAAACTAACACAAATGATAATAATATGTAACAAAAAGGTAAATAAAAATGAAAAAAGTATTAATAACAGGATTCGATCCTTTCAATAAAGAATCCATCAATCCATCATGGGAAGTAGCAAAACGCCTTGCTAAACCATCATTTATCTACGCTGTACAATTACCCTGCGTATTTGATCTTGTTCTTGAAGTCTTACAGGAAAAAATTAAGGAAATTCAACCCGATATTGTGATATGTATTGGACAAGCCGCTAGACAATCTGATATTGCGATTGAACGTGTGGCTATCAACCTTAATGATGCGACTATCCCTGACAATCAAAATAATCAACCCATTGATACTGAAATTATTCCTCACGCACCATCAGCCTATTTCTCAACACTACCTTGCAAAACTATCGTACAAGCACTTAAAGAAAATGGTATTCCCGCATCACTTTCTCTCTCTGCTGGCACCTATGTTTGTAATCATACTATGTATGGACTACTGCATTTTCTTGCAAAACATCTTCCAAATTGTCGTGGTGGATTTATTCACATTCCATTTTTGCCAGAGCAAGGGGTAAATCATCCTAATGCACCAACGATGGCATTAGAAACTGTACTTAAAGGAATTTCTATTGCAATCAATGTTGCTTTAGAAACAGAATAATACTAATAAGTATCCACATCACGCAGTAAATGTACATCACCTTTACGGCGTAAAAAACCAGAGCGGTCAAAATATTCGATCAGCTGTACGGTAAGTTTACGCCCATATTGAATTTCGTCCCTCAATTGATTAACTGAAATATCGCCTTGTTGAAGGATAATTTGTTTAATCTTTTGTGCAAATTCACTGACTTGTTCGTGTAATAGGAAACGATCTTTAACAATCGGTACAAGATAGCCTAATTTTCCTGCTTTATAGAGTAAATTTCGCATTTCATTTTCATCAATGAATAACGTCTTCGCAATATCTCGTACCCACAACGCTTGATGCGTTTTAGCAAAAAGTGGTTGAATCTCTGCCCACAACTGCATCTCTTTTCCCGAAAATGCAATGCGATGATCGGGAGAATGGATCCAGCCACGAGTTTGCATAAGTTTCCCTTGTGCAATTAGCTCATCAATTAGCGTATAAACAAGAGGAATAGGCTGCCCAAGTGTAGCAATACGGTATAAACGAGCTTTAGTTACCCCTAGTTGATCGCTATATTGTTGATGATAATCCGCTAATTTTAGTTCAATTTGTTGCTGAATATACTGTTTATACGGCAAATCAAACAACCACTGATCGACAATAAAATAGCCCTGTTCCCTTGCTAACTGCTCTAAATCGGCACGGAAGATCTGCTCGCACCACAATAAATGGGGAATATTCACCGCTTGTTTCCGTACATAACAGTCAATACGTGCTGCTTGATTGTCTGCTTGAGCAATTTCTGCCAGATAAGCTAAGCGCACTGCCTGTCTTTTATGCCGTTTAGGCGAGTTAATTTCGATTACCTTTGCCCCTGCTAAGGTTTGACTATCATCGCCATTACGGATAATTAGTTTATCACCCACTACACAGGGCAAGGGCTGATCAAAAATTAGTTCTGCAAAATAATTGCCCAAACCGGCCGCTTGTTTCACATTCAATAAATTGAGTTTACCTGTAACGTGGCTAGCGTAATGATAAATATGTACAATATTACTTTCTTTTAGCAACTGTGCAGGGGAAAGCTGTACAGAAATCCGATCGCTTAATTCAGCCTCACACTGCGTAATCCAATCCCCTCGTTGAATATCTTCTTTTTCTACATTAGCAATGTTCAAGGCAAGCCGTTGTCCTTGATAACCGAAGGTTGCAGGCTGATTTTGAGCGTGAATATTTTTTACCCGTACTTTTTTGTTATTGGTAAAATAAAATTCATCACCAAGACCGACTTTTCCTGCTATTGCAGTGCCAGTAACGACTACACCCGCTCCTTTAACAGTAAAAATACGATCAATCGTATAACGAAAAGGACGATTTGTTACTGGATCTTCAGCTAGGCTTGCCAAATAGGTTTTTAGCTCATCAATACCTTGCTTTGTCTGGGCTGAGGTTACAAAAAAGGGTGAATTCGTCAAAAAAGGATAACGTTGGCGTAACTCGGCAGAAAGTTGAACAATCCGCTCTTGCTCAACTCGATCAGCTTTAGTCAGTACCACAATGATTTGCTCGAAACTTAACAGGTGCAAAATTGCTAAATGCTCTTCTGTCTGCGGTTTAATACCTTCCTCTGCCGATACCACCAATAACGCATACTTCACGCCCCCCAAACCCGCCAACATATTCGATAAAAATTTCTGATGTCCTGGAACATCAATAAAACCAATCACCGATTCACCCAATGGCAAATAAGCGTAACCTAAATCAATCGTAAGTCCTCGTTTTTTTTCTTCGGGTAAATGAGCGGTATGCGTTCCCGTCAAAGCGTGTAATAGTGATGTTTTGCCGTGATCAACATGTCCTGCTGTAACAATAATCATAGTACCCACTCCAACATCGTAAGCAATTCTTCAAACTCTGCCACTGAACGTAAATCGAGCCACATTTTTTGTTGGTATAAACGAGCAATTATCGGCTGTGGCAATGCCTTAAATTTCTGTTCTAACGCTAACAAATCACGCTGATTTTGAGCCGAAATCGTTACTGCTACAGACTGAATTTTCTCCGTTGGTAACGCTCCACTCCCAATTTGGGCTTCGCTTGATTCAATTTGTAAAAAATAGCAAGAATCTAACCGCTTATTCAATACGTTAAATAAGCGTTCTGCTTTGATTTGTAAGGCTTCTATCGGCTGTGTAAGTAGTGATAAAGTTGGCAGATTTTGAGTAAGTTGATCAGGAAATAAATATGCCCGCAATGTGGCTTCTAACGCTGATAAAATCACTTTATCGCAACGTAACACTCGTTTTAAGGGGTGTCGTTGTAGTTGCTCGATCCACGATTTTTTACCCACAATAATACCTGCTTGCGGTCCGCCCAATAATTTATCCCCAGAAAAAGACACTAACGCCACGCCCGACTGAATTTTATGTTGTACTAACGGTTCAGCAGGCAAGCCTAGATTGGCTAAATCAATGAGTGAACCACTACCCAAATCACTCACCACGGGTATATTAAATTCATTGCCAAGTGCAACCAATTCTCTTTCACTTACGCTTGACGTAAAACCTTGAATTTGAAAATTACTGGTATGGATCTTCATTAAGAATGCTGTATTTTCAGTAATTGCGTTGCGATAATCCTGCAAATGGGTGCGATTTGTTGTCCCCACTTCCACCAATTTACAGCCTGCCTGTTGCATAATGTCAGGAATTCGGAACGCCCCACCAATTTCAATCAATTCTCCACGGGAAACAATCACTTCTTTGCCTTGCGCAAAGGTAGCAAACATCAACAATACTGCCGCCGCATTATTATTTACGATACAGGCTGCTTCTGCTCCTGTAATTTGTTGTAACAGTTCAGAAATATAAATATCACGATGACTTCTTTTTCCTGCATCAATATCAAACTCTAGGGCAACATTATGTCGCATCGCATCAGTTGCCGCCTCTATTGCTTTTTGCGCCCATAACCCACGCCCTAAATTAGTGTGTAACACCGTTCCCGTTAAGTTAAAGACTTTCTTAATCGCAACTTGTTGGTGGCTTTGCAAGCGGTCAGATAATTGATTAAAAATACTTTCTTCATTCTTGGAAAACTCGGGTAAAGCTTGATTTTTTTGGATGGATTGGCGAATTTGCTCAATCAATAAGCGAGCTTGTTCAACCACCGCAGAATGACCAAACTTCTCCACTAATTCTACCCCTTTAGGTAGTTTTAATAATTTATCCACAGCTGGAATGGTTCGAAACAGATTTTGCATAAAGTATCCTAATAGGAAATTTTGCACAATTCTAATAAATTCAGTAGAATACCGCTACTTTTTCGGAAGTGAGTCGTCTCCGGTGAGGCGGTAGGACTTCAAATCCTATTGAGGACGCCAGCGTTCTCGGGTGGGTTCAACTCCCATTCACTTCCGCCAATAAATAAAAAAGCGATCAGTTACATTTATGTTTAGTAACTGACCGCTTGTGTTTTCGGATTGTATTATTTATCTAAAGACATTGCCAATAAACTAATTGGATGTAAACAAGTGAGGTTAGTAGACATATCCACTTGCCATTTACAAGTTTCACATTCTGATACCACAAAATCAAAGCCACCGTTATTGATATGCTCAAATAATGGGTTACCTATCGCCTGTGAAACATCATAATTCTCTGCTTTAAACCCGTAAGTGCCAGCAATTCCACAGCACTGGGACGGCAACATCACTACTTCTATCCCAGGAATTTGACGTAATACGTCTAAGGTATAAGGCGCCCATCCTGCCTTATCTACGTGGCAAGCGGTATGATAAGCAACACGCAATGGCATTGTCTTCAATTTTGGTTTTCTACCTTGGCTAAATAACTGGTAAAGATATTGAGTAACAATATTAACATGGGGACGAATTTTCGCATTATCCATACCTAATACGTGATGATACTCATCTCGTAAATTCATTGTACAACTTGATGAAGTTCCCACGACATCAAGCTCTTGATCCACCACTTTTTCTAACTCTTTTAAGTTAAATTTTGCTAATTTTTTCGCTTTTTCAGGAAAACCATTCACTGCTAACGGTAAACCACAACATTTTTCTTTTTCAAGTAATGCAACGCCGATATCCATTGCATTGAAAACCTCGATCAATTCTTTGCCTAGTTGAGGATTATTATAATTAACATAACAACCGTGATAGTAAGCAATTTTCTCTTTATATTGACGCTGTTGTTCTACCTGTTTTTTTAAATACCAGCTCCGAAACGTACCAAACGCATATTTCGGCAAACTACGATGGCGACTCACTTTCAGCGTTTTTTCTAGCAGGAATTTAGTTGCTTTAAGCCCTGTTATCGTATTGATAATAGGCGCAAATGGGGTATTCATTTTACCCATAATATCGGTATTACTCAGCACCGCATCACGCATTTTTTGCATTAACGGTTTATTTTGTCGATCACGGTATTTGTTTCTTGCTCGAATAATAATATCGCCAATTTTTACATCCGAAGGGCACGCGACTTCACAACGTTTACAGTTCGTGCAATATTTTAAGGCATCATCAAATAAATCTGCACTTTTTAAACGTAAACGCTCGCCATCTGGCCCCGCTTGTTTTGGACCTGGATATAAAGGGTTTTGGCGAGAGACAGGACAAACTGCAGTACAAGCGGTACATTTAATACAACTTTCAAAAGATTCGTCAAAGTTATGATGTATCACGCCAGAGCCTGCATTCTGTTGAGCTTGTTCTATTAAGCGTTGAATGTTATTCATTTTCGCCTCCTAAAATATGATCAGCAACAGTGAGTGCGGTTACAACCGCCACTCCCGATCCACAACCAAGTTCTAGGCTATTAAAACCACCTAAGATATTGCCAATGGCGTACAAATTCTCAATGGTTTCGCCTTGTTTCTGAACTTGGCAATAGGCGTTAATTGCCACACCCGCTGCTTGATAAGGCTGAGGATCAGCAAAGCGAGCGGATGTCCACGACAAGCGGTTAGTTCGATCAAATTCTTTGCAACCGATAATATCGCTATGAAAAACTGGTTCGATAATTTGTTCAAACTCTGCAATCAGCCCGTTACTGAAATAACTGCCCGACGCCAGCACAAAATGATCAGCATAAATCGCATTCTGCTGATGTAATTGCGTATAAATTTTACTCACTTTTCCTGCATTAAATTCCGCCTTTAAGGCACGATCACCATTTAACATTAAGCCACCCAAGTTTTCAAAACGCTGACGAAGCTGTTTACGCTGACGAATACCTAGTAAGGAAGGGGGTAATGTTGGTAATTCAAAAAGCGCCAACCCTACTGCCTCTTTTAAACTATTAAAAAAACGCTGATCATCTAGCCCAAAACAAGCAGGTAGGAAAATCGCCTCTGCCCCTTGGCTTGCTTGTTTGATTTCTTTCACGAGATCATTAAATGCCAGTTTATGTTCAAGTAACTGGGCAATATTAACACTGCGAAATTCCCTAGAATTATCTCTCAAACTGTCTAATTCAGGGATATTCAAATACGCCGTTGTCAATTCACAATGGCTAAATTGAGCATTTTGTTTTAAATTTTCTGCCAGCATTTGTGGTTGAAAATCGTGATAGCCCTCAATCCCTAATACAACAATTTTTTTATGAGGAAAAGGCGAATTATCCCATACGGTCGGCACACTATTTGGCGACAACCACGTTGTTCGTAAACCACCTAAGGGGGTTACTCGCCAATGATTTTGTTCCGCTGTGCCTTCTAATCCTAAATGTAAGGAATGGGCTAATTGTTCAAATTGTTTTGCTTTTTCTAATGTTTTTTGCTTGCCAATTAAGCTATACGGGTGTTGAGGTAGTTCTTGCTGTAATATATCGAATGCTTGACTAAAATTATGCACAATCTGACCGCTTGTTAAATGTCCGAGTAAATCCATTGACCCCGAAGAAAAATCCATTGCGGCTTGCCCATTGTTGATAATTACACATTTTTTTCCTTGCTCTTGTAACTTAATTGCACAAGTCAGCCCCGCTAAACCGCCTCCAATTATTACTACATCAAAATTCATTGCTATCTGTCCCTTGCTGATCTTGTTTTTCGAGTGGCTGAACATCGTTCAGGCCGAGTAAGCTATAATAAATCCAACTGGTAAAATCGGCTTCTCGAACCGCTTCTCCCCATGCAATCGGCTCAATACCACGCCAACGCTCTTCCATAAAAGAGGCTAGTTGTGTTGTTGATTGACGAGGTGTTGCAACATTAAAACGAGCCATCAACCCAGCTGCTCGGCAAGCACAAAGTTCTGCTTGACAAGTCCCCATTCCTACTCGTGTACGACGGCGTAAATCGACTAGATTATTAACACTTAATTCATCGACAGCATAACGCACTTCGCCTGCTGTAACCGCTTCACACTCACACACAAGAGAACGATCTAAACGAGCTTCATCTAATAAACGAGTAGCTCGAGAACCGTGGCGAAATACAGCTGAATAGCGGATCGTACTCGGTAATGAAATCACTTTTTTATTAGTTTCACTACGGCTTTCACTTGAGCCAGGAAGCTCTCTTTCTGCGGTCGTACAGCGGGCAGATTTGTTCAATTTTTTGCAAACTAAATCTGTTGTCCACTCTGCCATTAAACGGTAGGTCATTAGCTTACCGCCCGAAATTGTAATGAAACCGTCTAAACCATCTCGTTCTTGGTGATCAAGCAACACAATACCACGGCTAACATTTCGTCCTGACGGATCATCGTCCGTTGCAACTAACGGACGAACCCCTGCATAAGCACGCAATACTCGAGTATAGCGTAAACTTGGTGCAAGTTTCTCCCCTTCTCGAAACAGAATATCCACTTCTTCGGGAGTAACAATCATATTATCAATTTGATCATAGGGAATTCGGCTTGATGTTGTCCCAATCACGCTGACTGTATCGCCCGGTACAAGAATATCGGCATCAGCAGGATTTCGGCAACGGTTAATAACCATTTTGTTAATCCGATGCCCCATAATCAATAATGCACCTTTTGCTGGGAACATTCGGATTTTAAGATCTGCATATTCTGCAATACCCTGTCCCCAGATTCCGCCTGCATTCACCACCACAGAAGCAAAAAATTGTCTCTCACAACGGTTTTTATGGTCAAATACCTTAACCCCAATAACCTTACCGCCTTCACGGATTAAGCCAATTACTTCACAATAGGTGAATACTCTTGCTCCGTTTTCTGTTGCATCAAGCATATTTGATGCAGTTAAACGAAAAGGGTCAATAGAACCATCTGGCACAACGACTGCACCAATTAAGGCCGGATTAACAGAAACTTCCATTACTTGAGCTAATTTCGGGTCGATTGCTACCGCTTCTATACCAGAGCTAGTACAAGCATCAATAAATGTTTTTTGATACGCAATATCATCTTCAGGCAAGGTAATAAATAACCCTTCCGTTTCTTCAATACAATGACGAGCTACTTTACGTAAAATTTTATTTTCAGTAATGCACTCTTCTGCTGACTCTCGGTCTTTTACGGCATATCTAGCTCCGCTATGCAATAAGCCGTGATTTCTCCCTGTTGTACCTGTCGCTATATCACGCCGTTCAAGTAAAATACAATCAATACCACGCAATGCACAATCTCGAGCAATACCAGCTCCTGTTGCACCACCACCAATAATAATCACTTCTGCTGCTTGTGGTGAAACATCAGCAACATTTTTATACATTTGAGGTGATATATTCATCTCAAGCCCCCACAATCAATTAAAAAATAGGCAAAACAACCATAAACGAAAGTATTCTATCTTTAAATGGTCACTAACGACAATAAATTGTTTAAAAAAGAACTTTAAACTGTGATCTCTTTCACAATTAGTTCATTAAATTTATACTGTTTTTGTGAACTTGTTCACATAATTAAACATTATCACTTTTCTATTTTTAGAAAAAATTTATTATGCTCGTTCCTGTTGAATTTATAACAATGAACGTTTTTATTAACTTATTATTTTGGAGTTTCTTATGTTTGGTCCATTTAAACCTGCTCCGCATATTGCAGAGCTTCCTGCGGACAAAATAGATCCAACCTATAAGCGCTTGCGTTGGCAAGTCTTTATCGGTATCTTTTTCGGTTATGCCGCATTTTATTTTGTTCGTTCTAATTTCGATTTAGCCCAAAAAGGCTTAATTGAGGCTGGCTTATATAATAAAGCACAACTCGGCGGTATTGGTGCTTGGTTTGGCTTAGCCTACGGTTTATCAAAATTTTTAATGGGATCAGTTTCTGACCGCTCTAACCCAAAAATGTTTTTACCATTTGGGCTTTTCCTTTCAGGAATGACAATGACATTGATGGGGTTGGCTCCTTGGGCGACATCCGGTATCGCCATTATGTCTTTCCTAATTTTCTTAAATGGTTGGTTCCAAGGGATGGGGTGGCCTCCATGTGGTCGAACAATGGTTCACTGGTGGTCTAAATCAGAGCGTGGTTCGATTGTATCAGTATGGAACGTTGCTCATAACGTAGGCGGTGCAGTACCACCGTTACTCTTCACATTAGCAGGTTATATCTATTTCACTCAATATGGTGTAGCTGCAACACAACAAGATATTTGGCAACAAACATTATATTATCCAGGTATTTTAGCAATGTTCTGTGCTATTCCTGTTTATCTCATTATGAAAGATACCCCACAATCTTGTGGGTTACCAGCAATTGAGAAATGGCGGAATGATTATCCTGAAGACTATAACGAAAAAACGTATGAAAATAATCTTTCAGCTAAAGAGATTTTTGTCACTTACGTTTTAAAGAATAAACTACTTTGGTACATTGCATTAGCAAATGTATTTGTTTATTTAATTCGTTACGGTATCTCAAAATGGTCTCCAGTATATCTAGGCGAAGTTAAGCATTTCAATATTAAAGGAACCGCTTCAGCATATTTTATTTATGAATTTGCTGCAATTCCAGGTACGTTATTCTGTGGTTGGGTATCAGATAAAGTATTTAAAGGAAAACGAGGTTTAACTGGCTGTATCTTTATGATTGCTGTAACAGTTGCTGTTGTAGCTTATTGGTTAAATCCAGCAACACCAGAGAATGAATTAGCGCAATATGCAAATTTACCTTGGTATGACAACCCGCATCAATTAATGGATTTTATTATGATGACGGTAATTGGCTTCCTCATCTATGGTCCTGTAATGTTAATTGGTTTACATGCACTTGAGCTTGCACCGAAAAAAGCAGCAGGTACAGCAGCAGGCTTTACTGGTTTATTTGGTTATATTGGTGGATCAGTTGCAGCCTCAGCCGTTGTTGGTTGGGCAGCTGAAAATTATGGCTGGGACGGTGGTTTCTATGTAATGATCGCAGGTGGTGTTCTTGCGGTATTATTACTATTATTAACAACCATTGAAGAAGCAAAACATAAAGCAAAAATTGGCGATACTTACGGTCAATAATTAATCGAAAAGGGGAGAATAACAATTATTCTTCCCTTTTTTAAGGAACAATACTATGAATTTAAAAAAGTTTGTATTATTAGGAATAGGGCTAATCTCAAGTTCACTCTACGCATCAAATTCAAATTGTGACGTATCAGTAAAAAATTTATTGCCAAATTTTGAGTATAAATTAAATAAAATAATAGAAGTCCAAGGACGCCAAGGTGTTACTACTGATGGCCAGTTTTTATATGTGTCAGGAAGCAAAACACTATCAAAATATGATCTAAATGGAAAATTAATCCTAGAGAATATCCAACCATTTATTGGATATAAAAAAGAAGCAAACCATATCGGAGATATTGATATTTTCAATAATGAACTTTACGTTTCTTCAGAATGGTTCGAAGATGGTGTAGGTAAAAATATTCAAATTGCAATTCACGACCCAAATACTCTAGTTTTAAAACGTTCAATTGATTTTGAACCTCTTTCTGGGCAAGTAGAAGTTTCAGGAATTACAGTAGATACTGTAAATAATAGTGTATGGATGTCATCTTGGGTCGGAGAAGAAAGTGGACGCTATTTATACGAATATGATCTCAATTCAGGTAAATATAAACGTAAAATACACTTACAACCCGTTCCTCAATGGATTCAAGGAATTTATGCTTATCAAGGTAAACTTTACATTACTGCTGATGATGGTACTGCAGATGAACAAGAAGCAGATCACCTCTATAGAGTAGAAATATCTGATAAAAATAACCAAGGTAAAGTCATCTTAGAAAAAACATTTGATGATTTCAAAGATTATGGAGAAATTGAAGGGTTAGTAATTAATTCAGAAACCCAGCAAATGATCGTTCATGCTAATAGAGGCAAGCAAATTGTACTTGGTATGCCAAAAGGATTTTATCCTGGATATGATAGAGAAATTAGTGAGCTCTATTTTTATGATATAAGACCGAAATGTAATAAGTAGATAGAGGTAATATAATATGAAACTTAAATCATTATTATTTACTATTATTGCTACGACAGTATTTGTAGGATGTCAAAAGTCAGAAGCTCATATTGAAACAACAAAAATTATAATTGCCCATCGTGGCGCAAGTGGTTATTTACCTGAACATACCTTAGAATCAAAGGCCTTAGCTTTTGCACAACAAGCAGATTATTTAGAACAAGATTTAGCAATGACTAAAGATAATCGTTTAGTGGTAATTCACGATCACTTCTTAGATGGTTTAACGGATGTGGCGAAGAAATTTCCACATCGTGCACGTAAAGATGGTCGCTTTTATGTAATGGACTTCACCTTGAAAGAGATCCAATCTCTTGAAATGACTGAAAATTTTAAAGTCGAAAATGGCAAACAAGTGCAAGTTTATCCAAACCGTTTTCCAATGTGGAAATCCCATTTTAAAATCCATACATTTGAAGATGAGCTTGAATTTATTCAAGGCTTAGAAAAATCTACGGGCAGAAAAGTGGGAATTTACCCAGAAATTAAAGCACCGTGGCTACACCACCAAGCAGGTAAAGATATCGCTTTAGAAACATTAAAAGTCTTGAAAAAATATGGCTATGATAGTAAAGATGATCGAGTTTACCTCCAAACGTTCGATTTCAACGAACTCAAACGTATTAAAACTGAATTAATGCCAAAAATGGGAATGAATATTAAGTTAATCCAGCTTATTTCTTATAATACAGATTGGTACGAGACAGAAGAAAAAAATAGATCTGGTCAACGGAATAAGTCCAATTACGATTGGATGTTTAAACCTGGTGCGATGGCTGAGGTTGCTAAATATGCTGATGGTGTCGGCCCAGGTTGGTATCTGCTAGTGGATAAAGAAAAATCAAAAGTTGGGCATATTGTTTATACGCCATTGGTTAAAGAACTTGCACAATATAAAATGGAACTACACCCTTATACCGTGCGTAAAGACGCATTAGAGCCGTTTTTTACGAATGTAGATGAAATGTATGATGCTTTACTCAATAAATCAGGGGCAACAGGCATCTTTACTGACTTCCCAGACACGGGTGTTGAGTTTTTGAAGAAACATAAATAAGCATTAACCCTCTTATAATACTAAAGCGAACAACAACTGCACTGTTCGCTTTTTTATTTTGTCACTTACAAGCGGTATGATTCTTGCTATTTTTTCTTTTTACTAAAATGTTCAATTAATGTTCCTTTCTTTTCATATTATGACAAAAATCAAAACATTACATTTATTTAACTAAATTATGTGTATTAGATCACAAATTTGATACTTTTTATTTGCGTAAGAGCCCTATTGGCTGTATTTTTGCCAAAAATGTTCGTTTTCAACCAATTTAATTTTTTTATTTATAAATGGGAGAACCCTATGGAAAAATCACTTAAAGCTGCCTGTATAGGCGAATTCATTGGTACGGGGCTTATTATCTTTTTTGGTGTAGGCTGTGTGGCCGCAGCACAAGTTGCTGGAGCATCCTTTGGTCTATGGGAAATCTCAATTATGTGGGGACTTGCTGTTGCTATTGCTGTTTACGCTTCAGCAGGATTATCAGGAGCACATTTAAATCCAGCCGTTACTATTGCTCTTTGGAAGTTTGCTTGCTTTGATGGGAAAAAAGTCCTGCCTTATATCATCTCGCAAGTGCTAGGAGCATTTTCAGCAGCCGCTCTAGTGTATTTCTTATACCGAGATCTCTTTATTGCTACAGAAACAGCACAAAATATTGTGCGAGGTGAAAATGTTGGGCTTGCTAGTGTATTTTCTACCTACCCTAATGCTCATATCGGTTTTGCACAGGCATTTATTATTGAAATAGTGATTACTACTATTCTAATGTGCCTTATTATGGCATTAACTGACGATGGTAATGGTGTACCTCGTGGTGCAATGGCACCATTATTAATTGGTCTTGTTGTTGCAATTATTGGCGGTGCAATGGGGCCATTAACAGGGTTTGCAATGAATCCTGCTCGTGATTTTGGACCAAAAATATTTACATTCTTAGCCGGCTGGGGTGAAATTGCATTTACTGGCGGATTAACTATTCCTTATTTCATTGTGCCTATTTTCGCTCCTATTATAGGTGCATTACTTGGTGGCTTCCTTTATACACGTGTTATCGGTAAAAATTTACCGTGCAACATTAGATAATTTTAATTGGAGATGATTATGACAAAAAAATACATTCTCGCCTTAGATCAAGGTACAACAAGTTCTCGTGCAGTTCTACTTGATAAAAATGCTAATATTGTTGAAGTAGCTCAACGTGAATTTACCCAGATCTATCCCCAAGCAGGCTGGGTTGAACACAACCCGATGGAAATTTGGGCAAGCCAAAGCTCAACTCTAAACGAAGTTGTCGCAAAAGCTGGCGTTACTGCTGATGAAATTGCAGCTATCGGTATTACTAACCAACGTGAAACAACCGTTGTATGGGAAAAAGAAACTGGAAAACCGATTTATAATGCAATCGTATGGCAATGTCGCCGTACCGCTGATTTTTGTGAAAAACTAAAAGCTGACGGACACGAAGAATATATTCGTAAAACGACTGGATTAGTAGTCGATCCTTACTTCTCTGGCACAAAAGTAAAATGGATTTTAGATAATGTTGAAGGTGCTCGTGAACGAGCAAAAAAAGGCGAGCTATTATTCGGAACAATTGATACTTGGCTCGTATGGAAACTAACTCAAGGGCGTACACACGTTACCGATTACACGAATGCCTCAAGAACAATGCTATTTAATATCCATACTAAGCAGTGGGATAATAAAATGCTAGAGTTGTTGGATATTCCAAAAGAAATGTTACCCGAAGTGCGTAATTCCTCTGAAATTTATGGGCAAACCAATATCGGTGGTATGGGCGGCGTACGTATTCCTGTTGCAGGTATGGCAGGCGATCAACAAGCGGCACTTTATGGTCATCTTTGCGTTGAAGCAGGTATGGCAAAAAATACCTACGGTACAGGCTGTTTTATGTTAATGAATACGGGCGAGACTGCTGTTGAATCACAAAATGGTTTGCTTACAACAATTGCGTGTAATGCTAAAGGCGAACCTTGCTATGCTCTTGAAGGTTCAATTTTTATGGGGGGAGCATCAATTCAATGGCTACGAGATGAATTAAAAATTATTCACGATGCTCGAGACTCTGAATATTTTGCAACAAAAATAGACAGCACCAATGGCGTTTATGTCGTTCCTGCTTTCACAGGACTAGGTGCGCCTTATTGGGATCCTTACGCAAGAGGGACTATTTTGGGACTTTCTCGAGGCTCTAACCGCAATCATATTGTTCGAGCAACCCTTGAATCTATTGCTTATCAAACCCGTGATGTACTTGATGCAATGCAATCAGACAGTGGCAAAAAATTAGAAATTTTGCGTGTTGATGGCGGTGCAGTTGCTAACAATTTCCTTATGCAATTCCAAGCAGATATTCTCAATGCACAAGTAGAACGCCCTATTGTACGTGAAGTAACGGCTCTCGGTGCAGCTTACCTTGCTGGACTTGCCACAGGGTTCTGGGGTAGTTTAGAAGAATTGCGAGATAAGGCAAAAGTTGAGCGTACATTCTCACCCGATAATGACGAAGAAAAACGTACTCGCCGTTACAAAGGCTGGAAACGTGCAGTAAAACGTGCGTTAGAATGGGAAAAAGAAGATCAACAAGAAACATTCTAACAAAATGTCATCAGTAAAAAGGACGCAAACTGTGTCCTTTTTATACCAGCCTAAATACTCAATTAAAGTTTTTCAATAAAGTTTGGTAGCCAGTTTTCAGCTGTACTATCGTGATCGAAATTATTTGCTACATCAATACGCAAAGATTCACAAACTTGCGTTGCGCCTAATGCAGAAAGTTGTGTTTCAATAATATTTACAGCATTGCAAAACGTATCGTAATCCGAACTTCCCAAACCAATTACGGCAAATTTCATTGTGCTCAAATCTGGTTGCTCGTTCGCTAACTGTTCAAAAAGCGGTTGGATATTTTCGGGTAGCTCCCCTGCACCGTGGGTTGAACTAACGACTAATAAATTCGGCTGATGCGCAATATCACTCAACACCGCATTATTAAATAATTCCACCTTAAACCCTTGTTGGTTCAAGACATCATTGAGATTATCGGCAACATATTCCGCACCACCTAAAGTACTTCCCGTGATAATACAAACTGTTTTTTGCATAATTTTGCTCTCGCTAGGTAAATTTACCAAATTTTAGCGGATTTTTTGTATAATGCTCAACACTTTCCGATACAAGCGGTCGGATCACCACAGAATTTTGCAAATAGAGAAAAGATTATGTTTGAGAACCTATCCGATAGACTATCGAAAACCCTAAAAAATATTACTGGTAAAGGGCGTTTAACTGAAGATAACATCAAAGAAACTTTGCGTGAAGTGCGTATGGCGCTCCTTGAGGCAGATGTTGCGTTACCTGTTGTACGAGAATTTATCAATAAAGTTAAAGAACGAGCAATTGGTGAAGAAGTTAATAAAAGTCTAACACCAGGTCAAGAGTTTCTCAAAATCGTTCAAACTGAGCTTGAAAAAGCAATGGGAGAAGCCAATGAAGAGCTAAACCTCGCAGCACAACCTCCCGCAGTTATTTTAATGGCAGGTTTACAGGGGGCAGGTAAAACGACCTCTGTAGGTAAATTAGCCAAATTTCTTAAAGAAAGACATAAGAAAAAAGTGTTGGTTGTTTCAGCCGATGTTTACCGCCCAGCAGCAATCAAACAACTTCAAACCCTCGCAGAATCACTCAATGTAGAATTTTTCCCGACAGAAACGACCCAAAAACCTGTTGATATTGCAGAAAATGCATTGAAATACGCCAAACTCAACTTTTTTGATGTGCTGATTGTCGATACCGCAGGGCGTTTACACATTGACGGCGAAATGATGGAAGAAATTCAGCACATTCACGCTGTATTAAACCCAATCGAAACATTATTTACGGTTGATGCGATGACAGGACAAGATGCCGCCAATACCGCAAAAGCCTTTAATGAAGCCTTACCACTCACAGGGGTTATTTTAACTAAAGTTGATGGTGATGCACGAGGTGGTGCTGCACTTTCTATCCGACAAATCACAGGGAAACCAATTAAATTTTTAGGTGTCGGTGAAAAAACTGATGCGCTTGAACCTTTCCACCCCGATCGTGTTGCCTCTCGTATTTTAGGAATGGGCGATGTCCTCTCCCTAATTGAAGACCTCCAACGCTCTGTTGATCAAGAAAAAGCCGAAAAAATTGCCGCTAAATTCAAAAAAGGCGATGAATTTACCTTAGACGATTTCCGTGATCAACTGGTTGAAATGAAAAAAATGGGCGGAATGATGTCAATGTTAGACAAATTACCTGGCGCAAAAAATTTACCCGATCACGTCAAAAATCAAGTTGATGATAAAATGTTCGTAAAAATGGAAGCAATTATCAACTCAATGACCCTAAAAGAACGGGCCCACCCAGATATTATTAAAGGATCTCGCCGCCGTCGCATCGCTTTAGGCTCAGGCACACAAGTGCAAGATGTCAATAAATTACTCAAACAATTTGATGAAATGCAACGTATGATGAAAAAAATGCGGAAAGGCGGAATGGCAAAAATGATGCGTGGAATGAAAGGAATGATGGGCGGTGGATTAGGCGGGCTTGGCAATCTAGGCGGAATGTTCGGGAGAAAATAAATAAGTGCCTCAATTTCCTAAATAACACTTTAATTAAAATAATACAGTTTATATAAGCTTGATCAATACCAAATTTTTATAAAAAATATTGAGAAATAATTACTATTATTGAAGCAATACCTATATTATTTCTACAGAAATTTAGTTTTATTCAGAAAAGGAGCTTACTATGAGCCAGATGAAAGCAGTGCGTTGGCACGGACAAAAAGATATTCGTGTTGAAATGGTAGCAATTCCAGAAGTGAAACCTCATCAGGTAAAGATCGCCGTAAAATTTACAGGTATTTGCGGAAGTGATTTACATGAATACCTCGGTGGTCCAATTTTTATTCCTACAGAAAAAGAACACCCCTATTCTAAACAAAAAGCCCCTATTATTATGGGACACGAATTTGCAGGTGAAGTGGTTGAAATTGGTGCTGATGTAAGTAGTATTAAAGTCGGCGATAAAGTAACCGTTGAACCTATTTTAGCTAAAAATGGGCTATTAGGAATGTACAATCTTGACCCTAATTTAGGTTTCGTTGGATTAAGTGGTGATGGTGGATTTGCCGAATATTGTGTTGTCGATGCTGAATTAGTACATAAATTACCTGAAGGTATTGATTGCGAACAAGGTGCATTAACTGAACCAGCCGCTGTTGCCCTTTATGCTGTACGTAAAAGTAAATTGAAAGCGGGTGATACAGCGACAGTATTTGGTTGTGGCCCAATAGGATTATTAGTAATTGAAGCATTAAGAGCTGCTGGTGCAAGCATCATCTTTGCTGTGGAACTTTCTCCCGAACGTCAAGAAAAAGCACAATCCCTTGGTGCTATTGTTGTAGATCCAACTAAAGTTAATACCGTTGAATTTATTAAAGCCCAAACTAATGGAGGAACAACAGTTTCTTTCGAGGTTACCGGCGTTCCTCCAGTATTAAAGCAAGCTATAGAAGTTATTGAGAACGATGGTGAGTGTATTATTGTCAGTATTTGGGAAAGTGATGCGTCTATTACTCCAAATGAAATCGTTATCAAAGAAAAAACAGTCAAAGGTATTATTGCTTACCGTGATGTATTCCCTGCGGTGCTTGAATTAATGCAAAAGGGCTATTTCTCGAAAGATAAATTAGTAACGAAGAAAATTCATATTGATGATATTGTTAATGAGGGCTTTGAAGCATTAGTTAAAGAAAAAAATCAGGTAAAAATCTTGGTTTCACCTAAATAAAAAAGGAAAATAGAGAACTACAATCTAAGCTCAAAAAGCTAAACTAAACTATTAAAGGGCTGTTTCTGATCTTTTATCATACTCAGTCCTTTTATTTTTATACCAACTGTTTCAAGTGGTACAATGCTTCTAATGCCTGCTTTGGTGTAAGCTCATCAGGGTTTATCTCCGCCAATACCCTTTCAACCTCAGAGCTAACAAGCGGTGAGATTTCCATATCATTTTGCAGTGGATCGTTAAATAGCAAATCGCCCTGTGGGTTCATATTTAATGAAGTAGCCTGTTTTGAAACTTGCTCAAGTTGTGTTAATTTTTGCTTCGCCAGTTGAATAACTTGCTTTGGCACGCCTGCCAATGAGGCAACTGCCAATCCATAGCTTTTACTCGCAGCTCCTTCTTGCACACTATGCATAAATGCAATCGTATCGTGATGCTCAATCGCATCTAAATGCACATTTGCTACGCCCTTTAATTGGCTCGGTAAACTCGTTAGCTCAAAATAATGGGTAGCAAACAACGTCAGTGATTGCGTTTTTCTCGCCAACCATTCAGCACACGCCCACGCAAGGGCTAATCCATCGTAGGTTGATGTTCCTCGTCCAATTTCATCGACTAGTACCAAACTATTTTCCGTTGATTGATGTAAAATATTTGCCATTTCTGTCATTTCAACCATAAAGGTTGAACGCCCAGAAGCCAAATCATCAGATGCCCCAATCCGAGTAAAAATTCGGTCAATCGGTCCAATTTCGGCTAGTTCCGCAGGCACAAAGCTCCCGATATATGCCATCAGCGTAATCAATGCAATCTGTCGCATATAGGTACTTTTCCCGCCCATATTGGGGCCTGTTACAATCAATAAATGGCGTTGTGCATTCAGATAAACAGGATTAGCAATAAACGGTGTTTTTAATACTTGCTCAACCACAGGGTGTCGCCCATTTTTAATCGTAATGCTTCGATTAGCCGTAAACGTAGGCATGGTATAATTAAGATTTTCTGCTCGCTCTGCCAAATTGGTTAAAACATCAAGTTCAGATAACACCATACTTGCCAACTGCAATTCACCCAGTTGTGGCAAAATTAGCTCAAATAATTCCTCATAAAGTTGCTTTTCTAACGCAAGAGAAGCACCTTTTGCTTTCAGAACTTTATCTTCATAGGTTTTTAATTCAGGAATGATATAACGTTCTGCATTTTTTAACGTTTGACGGCGAACATAATGGATCGGTGCTTTATGGGCTTGCCCTTGACTAATCTGAATATAATAGCCGTGTACTGCATTAAAACCGATTTTTAAGGTATCAATGCCCGTTTTTTCTCGCTCTTGAATTTCAAGATCATCTAAAAATTTGGTAGCCCCTTCGGCTAAACTTCGCCACTCATCAAGTTCTGTATTGTAATTAGGGGCAATCACGCCACCATCTCGAATTAACTGGGGCGGGGTTTCAATAATCGCTCGTTCCAATAAATCGTGAAGCGCAGAAAAATCACTTAATTGGCTTAACATTGTGTCTAAACAAGCGGTCAGATTTACCGAAAGTTTGGTAATTTGGGGAATTTGTGCCAACGCTGTCCGTAAGCGGGTAAAATCACGAGGGCGAGCGGTGCGTAACGCTATCCGTGCTAAAATTCGCTCCATATCCCCAAGCTGTTGAAGTAATGGTTGAAGCGGTTCGATCCGATCATTTTTTTGCAATGCTAAAATTGTCTGCTGACGGTTCGTTAATTTTTCTATATCACGAATAGGCTGATGAATCCAACGTTTCAACAAACGGCTTCCCATTGGCGTAACGCATTTATCTAATACCGACGCTAACGTATTTTCTATCCCACCGCCAAGATTAGTCGTTAGCTCTAAATTACGCCGAGTTGCCTCATCAAGCAAAATTGTGTCGCTATTTTGAGTAAGATGAATAGCATTGATATGTGGTAAATCTGTGCGTTGCGTTTCCTGTGCATAATGCAATAAACACCCCGCAGCACAGAGGGCAACAATCGCTTTTTCAACACCAAACCCTGTTAAATCACGAGTACCAAATTGGCGATTTAACAGCTGAATAGCCGTTACTAACTCAAATTCCCATATTGGGCGACGACGTAGCCCTTTATATCCTTGCAACAGATCCATTTCAGAAAATGTTTCAGGATATAAAATTTCAGCAGGTCTAATCCGCTGTAATTCTGCAGATAAAGCCATTTTACTCGGCAATTCTGCAATCAAAAATCGCCCAGAGGCCATATCTAACGTGGCCAATGCAAACTGATCTTTCTCTTGATAAACACAAGCTACTAAATTATCTTGACGCTCAGGCAACAACGCTTCATCACTCACTGTTCCTGGCGTTACAATCCGCACTACCTTACGTTCTACAGGCCCTTTACTGGTGGCAGGATCGCCAACTTGCTCACAAATAGCAACCGATTCCCCCAGTGCCACAAGTTTAGCCAAATACCCCTCCACCGCATGATACGGCACACCCGCCATAGGAATAGGTTCGCCTGCCGACTGACCTCGCTTCGTCAAAGAAATATCTAACAATCTCGCCGCTTTTTTCGCATCATCATAAAACAGTTCGTAAAAATCGCCCATTCGATAAAATAGTAAAATATCAGGATTTTGAGCTTTAAGTTGCAAATATTGCACCATCATTGGCGTATGATTTTGAGTATTCTCTATATTTTTCATCAAGTTATATAATCTTAATCAGTTATTTTTAGTGATTTTTCCCCAAAAGAGAGCAACACTACTTAAGTATGAAATAGAGATTATTATACTTTAACTTTGCTACAAACAGAGTAAGTATTAGCAACAATAGGATTGTTGAGCGGTGTTTTCGGCAGCGTCATACTGAGTATTTGTCAAGTTTGGCAAAATAAAATTCGGAACTGACCGCTTGTTTTAATTATCTCATAACGGCCAATTCCGTTATTTTTCTGTTACCTCCCCCTAAAACTTTCTTCAAGAGTAAACCAATATTCATCCGTACTTTTCTCAGATTTCAATACAGTTATACACATTAATAACCTATTAGAGCAAACTCTATAAACAGACCTTTCCAAACCTAACATATCTCAGTACGATGTCTATTAATGAGATAGCTGTTCAGAACCTATCTAGTTCTACTCGGGTATTAACCATTCTTCTATTACCTATTTTCTTAATTTTATTCGATGCGGGTTTAAACACTCTAGCTGTTACCAATGTGATCGATAGTTCGCAACTTTAGGCAAAAAGTCTACGTTTAATCGGAAAAACATCTGTGGCATTGCCCATTACTCTACTCGTTGCAATTGCACTATTGATAGATAATCGTAGCTATGAGCAATTTGCTCAGTTGTGATAGTAACTAAGGCTGATGGAATGTTTGGTGACATATTATAGGCAAGCGGTCGTTTGCGGGTTATTTTTATTAAAATGAGAAGCAGATCATAATTTTTACAATTTATTAACAAATAATGATTAAATACTGCTACACTTCTGTTGAATAAATGATATTTATATCTATGGAGTAAAATATGAGCGTATCTTCTCAACAACTGATTAAACAAACTGAACAATATGGAGCAAGAAATTATTTACCTTTGCCAATTGTTATTAGTAAAGCAAAAGGTATCTGGGTCGAAGATCCTGAAGGAAATCGTTATCTGGATATGCTGAGTGCTTATTCTGCGGTAAATCAAGGCCACTGCCATCCAAAAATTGTTCAAGCACTCAAAAATCAAGCTGATCGAGTTACGCTCACCTCTCGGGCATTCCATAATGACCAGCTCGGACCTTGGTATGAAAAAATTTGCAAATTAGCAAATAAATCTATGGCATTACCAATGAATACTGGGGCAGAAGCGGTTGAAACTGCATTTAAAGCCGCACGCCGTTGGGGATATGACGTAAAAGGCATTGCAAAAGATCGAGCGGAAATCATCGCTTGTGTAGGTAACTTCCACGGTCGTACGATGACAGCTGTATCACTTTCTTCCGATGAAGATTATCAACGAGGATTTGGTCCATTGTTAAGTGGCATTAAACTCGTACCTTATGGCGATTTAGACGCTCTCAAAAATGCTATCACCCCCAATACCGCTGCTTTCCTCGTTGAGCCAATTCAAGGCGAAGCAGGTATTTTAATTCCTCCTCCAAATTTCTTAAAACAAGCCTACGAAATCTGTAAACAAAATAATGTGCTATTTATTGCCGATGAAATTCAAGCAGGACTTGGACGTACGGGGAAACTCTTTGCATGCGAATGGGAAGGCTTTGAACCCGATATGTATATTCTAGGCAAAGCACTAGGCGGAGGTGTATTTCCAATCTCCTGTGTACTTGCAAATGAAGATATTCTTGGGGTATTTAACCCTGGCTCTCACGGTTCAACCTTTGGTGGTAACCCGCTTGCATGTGCAGTTTCTTTAGCGGCATTAGACGTTTTAGTTGAAGAAAATCTTGCTGAACGTTCCCGTGAATTAGGTGAGTATTTCCTAAATGAATTGAAAAAAATTCAGCATCCAAGTATCAAAGAAGTACGAGGCAGAGGACTATTTATTGGCTTAGAACTGAATGAGCCCGCTCGCCCTTACTGTGAAGCCTTAAAAGAACAGGGCTTGCTCTGCAAAGAAACCCACGATACGGTTATCCGATTTGCACCACCATTGGTAATAGAAAAAGCCGATTTAGACTGGGCATTAGAACGTATTCGAGCAGTTCTTAGCTAAATTCTAGCTTGTTTATTAGGGCGAGATCATTCGCCCTATTACAACAATCTTGTTTGCAAAATTCTAATAAATCTAGCCGCTTACAAGTCGAGGAATATATGCCAAACACACCTAAAGACAAAAACGGGAAAAAAGAACTTCCCCAATCAAACAAATCTTGTTGCTATAACGCCAATAATGTAGATTCATCTGAAAATACATCAACCTCTCAAGAAGATAATATTCGAATTCCTTTCTTTTGGGCATTTCTACCCATTCTCGTCATGGTTTCCGTTATGGCTGTTGCTATCATTAAATTTGAAGCTTCGCCACATGTCCCATTACTTATTGGAGCCGTCACAGCCAGCGTGATTGCACTCTGCTATGGCTATAGTTGGGATACTATTGAAAAAGGGATTTACCACGGGATCAAAATGGCATTACCCGCGATAGTAATCATCATAATGATTGGTTTAACTATCGGTGCTTGGCTCGGCGGTGGCATTGTCGCTACAATGATCTACTATGGGTTAGAACTTATTTCGCCTTCTCTCTTTTTAATGACCATTTGTATTATCTGCGCTATCGTAACTCTCGCTATCGGCAGTTCTTGGTCAACAATGGGAACAATCGGTGTTGCTGCAATGGGAATTGGGTTAAGCGTTGGTATCCCTGCCCCAATGGTTGCAGGAGCAGTCGTTTCAGGCGCTTATTTCGGTGATAAAATGTCTCCCCTATCAGATACAACCAACCTCGCAGCAGGGATTACCGATACGCCTTTATTCGACCATATTCGTCATATGTTCATTACTACAATTCCTGCATTTCTTATCGCACTCGGTGTTTACTACTATCTCGGATTAGCATTTGTACCTGAAAATTTAGACACTGCCAAAATCACTGAAGTAATGGAAGCGATGCAACAAAACTTTGTTATTTCGCCTTGGCTTCTCCTGGTTCCCGTGATAGTTGTTGTACTTGTTGCAAAACGTGTTCCTGCTCTGCCTGCATTAGCTGCTGGTATTTTAATGGGCTGGCTCTGCCACGTTTTTGTTCAAGGTGGTGAAGTAAGTGTTGCAGTTAAAACATTACACGATGGTTTTAAAATTGCCAGTGGTCAAGAGATGATCGATACACTGTTTAATCGAGGTGGAATTGAATCAATGATGTACACAATCTCTCTCACCATTGTAGCAATGACTTTTGGAGGCATTGCAGAGCAAACGGGAATGTTACGTTCAGTGGTTGAAACTATTCTAAACTTTGCTAAAACTGCTTCAAGCTTAATTACAGCAACTATTTTATCTGCAATCTTAACGAATTTAACAACGTCAGAACAATATATTTCTATTTTACTACCCGGTAGAATGTACGTTCGAGCCTACCAAATGAAAGGGCTAAGCTCTAAAAATCTCTCTCGAGCATTAGAAGATGGCGGTACAGTTACTTCGGTGCTAGTGCCTTGGAATACTTGCGGCGTATACGCCTTTTCAATGTTACAAGTCAGTGCTTTTGAATATGCGCCTTATGCGGTAATGAATTATATGATTCCAATTATTGCGATCATATTAGCAATGCTCAATATTCGGATTGAATATTTACCAAAAAATAAAAATATTGAAAATATAGCCTCTTAGGGCTTGACAGGTTTGCTACACTCATTGGAGTCATGTTGAAAAATACTTTAGCAAAATATGTTTGTTAGGCTTTACTCAATTTGACAGCCCCATTAAGTCTAGTTTTCTACTCTTCGTTTGAGGCTAGACTTAATTTCTATATCCAAACTCAAAGGCGACTATATCTTTGTAAATACTAAAATAAATGCAAATTTAACCGCTATAACATTTTATAAGGAACACAAAATGACTCGACTAACAATTCAAACTATCGACAGTGCCGTAGAAGCTTCTGCTGAAATGATGAAAGCAGTAAAAACTGCAAACGGTTTTTTACCTAATTTAGTTGGTGTACTGGCTAACGCCCCTACTGCATTAGAAACCTACCGAACTGTTGGTACTATTAATGGACGCGGCAGCTTAACACCAATTGAACGTGAAGTAGTCCAAATTACCACAGCTGTAACGAATGGCTGTGAATTTTGTATTGCTGGACATAGCGCTATTTCAACAAAAATGGTGAAAATGCCTGCAGATATTTTACAATCAGTTCGCCAAGGAACGACTATTTCAGATCCAAAACTAGAAGCATTAGCACAATTCACTCGTTTAGTGATGGCAGCAAAAGGAAACATTACAGATGCACAATTAGATGCATTTTTCCAAGCTGGCTTTACACAACAAAATGTGCTTGATGTATTAGTTGGAATTAGTGTAGCGACCTTAACTAACTATGCAAATAATTTAGCAAAAACCCCGATTAATCCTGAATTACAAGCATTTGCGCCATAAACTTTAATTGTAATAATCTATCGTAAAATGCCGAAAATATTCTGTTTTCGGCATCACCTTTATCTAATATTTCCCTTCCTTTTCAAGAAATTGAATTTTTCCTTTTATTCCTATTTCCCATCATCTTCTTTCTGTAGAGAACTATTTCTATGCTATAATCTCCGCCTTTTTTAATGAATAACGAATAAAAATGGAACAAAATTTAACAACTTTTCTAACTGAAACCCTAGAAGGGCTAAAAGCACAAGATATTCAAGCAATTGATGTAAGAGGCAAATCAAGTATTACTGACACAATGATTCTCTGTACGGGAACATCTACCCGCCACGTGGCAGCAACGGCAGATAATTTAATTGAAGAAAGTAAAAAAGCAGGTTTTGATGTCTTTGCTCAAGAGGGAAAAAATGTAGCAGATTGGGTTGTAATCGACTTTGGGCAAGCAATCGTCCATATTCTACAACGAGAAAGCCGCGAAATATATCAACTCGAAAAGCTCTGGGCATAATGAAAATACAGCTTATTGCCGTTGGAACAAAAATGCCCGATTGGGTGACAAAAGGTTTTGAAGAATATCAACGCCGTTTCCCAAAAGACATGCCCTTTGAACTGATTGAAATCCCTGCAGGGAAACGGGGTAAAAATGCAGATATTAAACGCATTTTAGAGCTTGAAGGTAAAGCTATGCTTACTGCTGCAGGTAAAGGAAGAATTGTTACCCTTGATATACCAGGTAAACCTTGGACAACTGAACAACTTGCACAACAATTAGAAAATTGGAAAAATGACGGGCGTGATGTGTGCTTACTCATTGGCGGACCCGAAGGACTCTCGCCAGAATGTAAAGCATTGGCAGAACAGAGTTGGTCATTATCACCTTTAACCTTACCACACCCACTGGTACGAGTTGTTGTAGCAGAAAGTTTATACCGCGCGTGGTCGCTTACCACGAATCACCCTTATCACCGAGAGTAGTTGTTAAATGTTTTGGAAAAAACGGACACACACAACACAAGATGATCGTATCCGTAGCGGACAAGCTGAAACAAACTTGTTTGTTCGCCGTGCATTAATTGCCTTTCTTGGCGTGCTAGGACTAACAGCAATCTTATTGACTAATCTTTATCACCTCCAAATTAGAGATTATGAATCTTACCAGACTCGCTCTAATGGTAATCGCATAAAATTGTTACCCATTCCCCCTGCCCGTGGGCTAGTTTATGATCGTAACGGCAAAGTATTAGCAGAAAACATCACATTTTTTGGCTTATATATCGTACCAGAAAAAGTAGATAACCTTGAAGAAACGTTACAAACACTTAAAGAATTAGTAGGCTTAACCGAGCAAGACATCGAAAATTTCCGTAAAGAAAAATTACGTTCTTCACGCTATACACCTATTTTATTAAAGTCTGATCTTAACGAAGAACAGATCGCTCGTTTTTCCGTCAATCAATACCGTTTTCCAAGTCTTGATGTACAACCTTATTTCAAACGAACTTATCCCTATGGTGAAGTGTTAACTCACATTCTTGGTTACGTTGCTAAAATAAACGATAAAGATAAAAAACGCCTGCAAGAATCTGGAAAATACGGTAACTACGCAGGCTCACACGATATTGGCAAACTTGGTATAGAAAAATTCTATGAAGAACAGCTACACGGTAGTACAGGCTTTGAAGAAGTTGAAATTAATAACCGAGGAAAAGTAATCCGTAAATTACGAGATCAACAAGCCGTTGCGGGAGGTAGCATTCGCTTAACTGTAGATATTGAACTACAACGCTATGTAACCTCGCTACTAGGCAATCAAAAAGGCGCTGTAGTTGTTCTCGATCCAAAAGATAACAGCATTATGGCAATGGCTACCAACCCAAGCTATGACAACAATCTCTTTGTCGATGGTATTTCAGGAAAAGACTACAAGCGGTTACTTGAAGATGAAGATCGCCCGCTGTATAGCAGAGCAACACAAGGAACATATCCTCCAGCTTCAACCATCAAACCATTTATGGCAGTTGCAGGGCTAACAGAAGGTAAAATTACGCCAACATCTTCAGTCTTTGACCCTGGTTATTGGGTATTACCTAGTACCACACAACGTTTCCGAGATTGGAAAAAAACAGGGCACGGTAGAACAGATGTTAATAAAGCCATCACAGAATCATCTGATACCTTCTTTTATCAGCTCGCCTATGATATGGGAATTGATAAAATGTCTTATTGGATGAAGCGTTTTGGTTTCGGTGTAAAAACAGGTATAGATATTGCCGAAGAATCTTTAGGGATTATGCCAAATCGTGAATGGAAACAAAAACGCTACAAAAAGCCATGGATTCCTGGCGATACGATTTCAGTCGGTATTGGGCAAGGTTATTGGATCGCAACGCCTTTACAGCTAGCCAAAGCCACTTCCGTTCTGATTAATAACGGCAAAGTGAATACCCCCCATTTAATGATGGAAGTTATGTCGGGTGAGAATCACCCTTACCAAGATCCACTTTTATATGATGATATTAAAGACGTTCCCCCTCGTTTTTGGCACATTGCAAAACAAGGTATGTACAATGTCATCAATGCATCAAACGGTACAGGAAGAAAAGCCTTTGCTGGAGCCCCTTACCGTGCTGCTGGTAAAACAGGGACAGCACAGGTATTTAGCTTGAAGGGTAAAAATTATAATAAAAATGCGATTACAAAAAAACTGCACGACCACGCTTGGTTTACAGGCTTTGCACCTTATGATAACCCAAAAGTAGTTGTATCTGTGATTTTAGAAAATGCTGGAGGTGGCTCAACAGCCGCCGCCCCTGTCGCACGCAAAGTAATGGATTATGTCTTGCGTAATCGACCTACAACACCAGAACTAACAGATAAAAAAGAAGAAAATAGCCCTATTTTGCAAAAAAATTCACCCAACTCACCGCTTGTAACTGATGAAGAGGAATTGAATGAGTAAGTCATTTTTAAATCGATTTTGGAAAATTTTCGCCCTTGATTGGCTACTCATCATCGGGCTACTTGCTATTACAGGATATGGTCTAATTGTACTTTACAGTGCAAGCGGAGCAAATGAACGAATGTTTTTTAATCGCATTATCCAAGTTATACTTGGGCTCAGCTTGATGATCATTATTGCAATGTTTCCACCTCGCTTTTATGAAAAAATTTCCCCTTATTTATACGTTGTTTGTATCGCTTTATTATTGCTCGTTGATGTTGCAGGGGAAATCAGCAAAGGAGCACAACGTTGGCTCAACCTTGGTTTTATTCGTTTTCAACCTTCTGAAATCGCTAAACTATCGGTGCCATTAATGGTCGCAACCTATTTAGGTAACCGTGCCTTGCCACCTAATTTTAAAGATACCTTTATCGCTTTAGCCCTAATTATTATCCCTACATTATTAGTCGCAATACAGCCAGATTTAGGCACTGCAATCCTAGTTTGTGCAGCGGGGGTTTTTGTCCTATTTTTAGCAGGGCTGAGTTGGAAACTTATCGGAGCAGGTATTGTACTCTTAGCAGGATTTCTCCCTATAATGTGGTTTTATCTTATGCACGATTACCAAAAAACACGGGTAATGACGCTACTTGACCCCGAAAAGGATCCTCTCGGGGCTGGCTATCACATTATTCAATCAAAAATTGCAATTGGCTCAGGTGGGTTAGAAGGAAAAGGCTGGATGGAAGGTACACAATCACAGCTCGAATTTTTACCAGAACCTCATACAGATTTCATTTTTGCGGTTTTAGGCGAAGAGCACGGTTTGATTGGTGTACTTATTCTGCTGGCAATTTATCTCTTTATTATTGCTCGAGGGCTAATCATCGGAGCAAAATCCACATCAAGCTTTGGACGTATTTTATCTGGCGGAACAGCCTTGCTCTTTTTCGTCTATGTTTTTGTGAATATCGGTATGGTGAGTGGTATTTTACCCGTAGTTGGCGTACCATTACCGCTATTTAGCTATGGAGGCACGTCCTATGTTACACTAATGGCAGCATTTGGATTAGTGATGTCTGCTTATGTTCACCGAGAACGGGCTGACAAAAGCAACCCCTATAATACCTAAACTCTGCAAACAAGCGGTAACATTTCAGCAAATGTTTGTATTTTGATTATTATATTACTTTCTTTCATATTGAAGAAAGTAGAGGAAAATTATGCAATTAAGCAAAATCATATCATTGTTATTAGGCATACTTATTGCAAGTACGTCTGTTAATACTTTTTCTGCCGAAAAGCAAAATCCATCTAAGCCATCACATACTCAGCGGAAAGCTATTACCAGCACGGCTAAAAAAGCGCAGAATAAAGGGCAAAAGAAAACACAAATCTCTACAATAACAAAGCAAAAAAAATCAACTATTGTAGTTTCATCGGCGACAAAAAAATCTGTCAGCCATAAAAAAGCTCAAGTTCATAATAATAAAGAGCGCAAAAAAACTAATGTAAAAAAAATTACAAACAAAGTGCCATCTCTACAAAAAACGAAAACAACGGCTAAAAAAAATACAACACGGCACAACATAAATATTATTCATAATACAAAAAAACAGTATGGGGTAAACGGTGCAAAGCTGACCCACGTTAAAGTAATAAATAAAACTTACCGCTATCGAGAAAAAAATAAAACTCATACCAGCATTGATAAAGAAAAATCTCGACTATTTAGCCAAACAGGAATAGCAAGTTATTACGGCGGAATGTTTCACGGACGTAAAACAGCAAGCGGCGAGATTTTCAATAAAAATGCTTATACAGCTGCCCATAAAACATTAGCACTCGGCTCTTATGTGTTGGTTACCAACCTCCGTAATGGACGTAAGGTTATTGTTCGAATTAATGACCGTGGACCATTTAGCCATAATCGTATTATTGATCTCTCTGTACAAGCAGCAAAAGAAATTGGAATGCACCATACAGGTATTGCAAAAGTTAAAATAGAAGCAATGCAAGTAGATCGCCAAGGTTATATTTCAGGTAAAGGGGCAGAATCCCTTTATAAATTAGCGAAAAACTCAGGACTATTACTAAAAGTGAAAGGTTCTGGCAAAAATTTCGCCATTAAAGCAGAATAAATTACTTCAATTGAATTAAATCAAACGGAAACTTTTATGTTAAAAAATAGATTACTTCGCTCAACCGCATTATGTTCATTAGCTTTTTCTTCAATGAGCTATGCCAACGGTGAAACCGATTATGGCATTGTAACCCCAACCATCAATGCACAAACTTATGTGTTGATGGATTATAACTCTGGTGCAGTGTTAGCGAGTTTAAACCCTGATCAACGTCAATACCCTGCTAGTTTAACAAAAATGATGACAAGCTATGTCGTGGGTAGTGCCATTAAAAATGGGAAAATTAAAAATGATGACCTCGTTACCATTACAGAAAACTCTTGGGGGCAAAAATTCCCTGGCTCATCAAAAATGTTTTTAAATTTAAATCAACAGGTGCCAGTTAGCCAACTTAATCGAGGTATTATCGTTGTTTCAGGCAACGACGCCTGTGTCGCAATGGCTGAACACCTTTCTGGCTCACAAGCAGCCTTTATTGAAACAATGAATAAATATGTGCAACAGTTTGGTCTGAAGAACACCCATTTTGCCACTGTTCACGGTTTAGATGATCCGAATCAGTACTCCTCTGCACGTGATATGGCAATCATCGGACAGCATATTATTCGTGATCTACCCGAAGAATACCGTATTTATGCAGAAAAAGAGTTCACATTCAATAAAATCAAACAAGCTAACCGTAATGGTTTATTGTGGGATAAAACAATGAATGTAGATGGTATGAAAACAGGCCATACCGATAAAGCAGGTTATAATTTAGTAGCTTCGGCATACGATAGTAATACTCGCTTAATTTCTGTGGTTATGGGTGTTTCTACAATTAAAGGACGTGAAATTGAAAGCAAAAAATTGCTCCAATGGGGATTTACGAATTTTGAAACCGTCAAACCTTTAGCCGCTGGGCAAACTGTATCTGAACAAAGCGTTTACTACGGTGATTTAAATAAAATCCAACTAGGTACATTAAGTGATAAATTCATTACCGTACCAAAAGGAAAAACAGGGGAATTAAAAGCTCGTTATGTCCTTGAGAAAAAAACGCTAGAAGCTCCTCTCGTAAAAGGGCAAGTAGTTGGTAAAATTATTTATCAATTAAATGATAAAGATATTGCCAATATTGATTTACAAGTTATGCAAGACGTTGCAGAAGCTGGTTTTATTGGTAAAACATGGGATTGGCTTGTATTAACTGTTAAAAGCCTTTTTAACTAATGCCCAAATATTCGCTAAAACTTGTAATTAACAAATTTATCCCCATCTAGTAAAAATTGAGAATCTTAATTTAAATATTCTCGTCAAAAGTAAAGGGAAGCAAAATGACTGAACAAAAAACTGTAAACTTAACCGATATTGCACAAGATAAGAAATTAAGGGATCTTCTTGAGTTTCCTTGCTCATTCACCTTTAAAGTAGTCGGTGAAAAACGTGATGGCTTAATTGAAGACGTGATCAAAGAAGTTCAAAAAGTAGTCGCAGGCGATTACGATCCGAGTATAAAAGAGAGTGGCAAAGGAACTTATCATTCCATATCAATCACGATTGAAGCAGATAATATCGATCAAATTGAAACGCTTTATACCGATCTCGCCAAAATTGAAGGCGTGAGAATGGTTCTCTAATTATCAAAAGGGGCAATTTTGCCCCTAATCTAACCGCTTGCAATGATGAATCCAATCTATATTCGCCAACTTGGTATCCAAGATTACCAAGACATTTGGCATAAAATGCAAGAATTTACCGATAATCGTACAGCTGAAACGCCTGACGAAATTTGGTTAGTTCAACACCCTTCCGTCTTTACCCAAGGCTCCGCAGGGAAACCCGAACACCTACTAAATCCAACCCATATTCCTGTGGTGCAATCTGACCGTGGTGGGCAAATTACTTATCACGGACTGGGCCAACAAATAATGTATGTTTTAATTGATATTAAACGGCATAAAGCACAAGGAAATGATCTCAATGTTCGCCAATTGGTTACCGCTCTAGAACAAACCGTCGTCAAAACATTAGCTGATTATGGCATCAAATCTTACCCAAAGCCAGATGCTCCCGGTGTTTATGTTGATCAGCGGAAAATCTGCTCATTAGGGCTACGAATCCGTAAAGGTTGCTCTTTCCACGGGCTTGCTCTTAATATCAATATGGATTTAACCCCATTTCACCATATTAATCCTTGTGGCTACGCGGGGTTAGAAATGTGCCAACTTGCTGATTTTATATCTAGTGAACAAGCTAACTGTGATTTAGTTTCTCCTAAATTGGTAAATTACTTTACACAAATTCTAGGTTACAATAGCCAACAAATTATTAATCAATAGGATAATTACAAATGGGTACACCATTTAAAATGGAGCGTGGCGTTAAATATCGTGATGCCGCCAAAACCTCTATTATTCCCGTCAAAAATATTGACCCAAACCAAGAACTACTCAAAAAACCTGAATGGATGAAAATCAAACTTCCAGCCAGCTCAGAACGTATTCAAAATATCAAAAATGGAATGCGTCGCCACGGGCTGCATTCAGTCTGTGAAGAAGCCTCTTGTCCAAATTTACACGAATGTTTTAACCACGGTACTGCAACCTTTATGATTATGGGTGCAATCTGTACTCGCCGCTGCCCATTCTGTGATGTTGCACACGGCAAGCCATTGCCTCTCGATCAAGATGAACCACGCAAATTAGCTGAAACTATTCAAGATATGAAACTAAAATATGTGGTCATTACCTCTGTTGATCGTGATGATCTACCTGATCGTGGTGCAGGTCATTTCACTGCTTGCGTGAGAGAAATCCGTGCTTTAAACCCGGGCATCAAAATTGAAATACTTGTTCCCGATTTTCGTGGACGTATTGAACAAGCAATTGAAATTCTCAAAGAGAACCCACCTGATGTGTTCAACCACAATCTAGAGAATGTACCTCGTTTGTACCGTGAAATCCGCCCTGGAGCAGATTACAATTGGTCATTAAAGCTATTGCAAGAATTTAAAAGAGCTTTTCCTGACATTCCAACAAAATCAGGCATTATGGTTGGGCTTGGTGAAACAAACGATGAAATTTTAGAAGTGATGCGAGATTTACGCTCTCACGGCGTCACAATGCTAACCCTAGGGCAGTATTTGCAACCAAGCCGCCATCACTTACCCGTAGCACGTTATGTTCACCCAACAGAGTTTGATATGTTCCGTGAAGAAGCCAATCAAATGGGCTTTGAACATGCCGCTTGCGGACCATTTGTCCGTTCCTCTTATCACGCCGATCTCCAAGCAAGCGGTAAGATCGTCAAATAACTTTGCAATTAGATATAAAGGTCTTTTAGCCTTTATATCTAATCTTTCCTTATATGTTTTATTAAAGTATAAATGTGTTATTTTGTAAAAATAACACAATATCTCACAGCTTATCGCTATAATAAATCATTTAATTTTAGCCTGTGGAATACCTATTACAATGAATGAACCAACTCAATTAACTCATCTACAAGAAGAAATTCGGCTTCGATACGACACACTTAGCAAACGCCTAAAACAAGTTGCAGAATATGTACTCGATAATAGTAATAGTGTTGTATTTGATACAGTTTCAACAATTGCAGAACGAGCTAATGTTCCGCCATCTACCCTAATTCGTTTTGCCAACGCCTTTGGGTTTAAAGGCTTTAATGAGTTAAAACAGCTATTTCGTCAAAATCTGATGGAAGAACGGGTAAACTATACTGAGCGAGCACAACTATTTCAGCAAATGAATTCAACATTAAATGAAGATACCAACATATCTACACAAATTCTTAGATTATTTGTACACGGAAATAGCCAAACATTACAACAGCTTTCTAATCAGATAACCGAAGAGCAACTAGATACTGCAACAAAATTATTAAATAATGCAAATCGTATTTTTATTGTCGGCCTAAAACGCTCTTTTAGTATTGCTAGCTATCTGAACTATGCATTACATCACTTAGATTATGATGCAATTCTCATTGATGGTTTAGGCGGTATGTTTGATGAACAGCTAAATAGGGTAAAGGAAGGGGATTTAGTCATTGCTATTAGCTTTTCACCTTATGCCAATGAAACGCTTAATGTCATTAATGCTACAGCTAAAATTGGTGTGAAACATATTGCAATTACAGATAGCCAGCTTAGTCCACTACTTGCATTTAGCGATGTATCATTTATTGTAAAAGAAGCTCAAATTAATGGATTTAGATCACAATGCTCTACGATGACGCTAGTTCAAACTTTAGTTGTTTCACTAGCAATGAAAAAAGTAGCTCACAATTAATAAAAATAAGGCTGATTGAATTAATCAGCCTATATATACCAATTTATAATTAAATTGCTCCTCGACGGCTTTTCGCATAAGTATCAAAAGACACCGCCAAAATGATGATAACACCCATAATAATTTGTTGATAATAGGCAGATACATCCATTAGCACTAATCCATTAATCAAGACTCCCATGATAATTGAACCAAAAATTGTGCCCGTTATACGACCATATCCCCCCATTAAAGACGTTCCACCAATAACAACCGAAGCTATCACTCTCAATTCAAAAGCAACACCAGCAACCGATTCTGCACTACCAAGCCTTGCACTGAGAATAAATCCAGCTAATCCTGCTAAAGCTCCCATAACAACATACACACTCACTAAAGTACGATTAATATTAACTCCAGCTAAACGAGCCGCCTCTGGATTGCCTCCCACTGAGTAAACATAGCGTCCCCAACGAGTTTTATGTAAAGCAAAATAACCAATAATTGCAACAATACAGAAAATAATTACAGGTACAGGAATACCCAATAATATTCCACGTCCCCACCAACGATAACTTTCATCAAATCCAGCAATAGGAGAGCCATTATTAATAACAAGAGTCAGCCCACGCCATATAGTCATTCCCCCTAGCGTTACGATAAAAGGAGGTAATTTTAATTTAGTTACCCCTAAACCATTTAACCACCCAATAAGAGTACCTAGCACTAAACATATAATCAGGCCTATAATACCACTCATTCCACCCCAAGCACCCGCTTCGACAGTAACCGTATTACTTCCTTTTATAATATAAGCTGCAAACATTGCACAAACTGCAAGAATTGATCCTACTGAAAGATCAATACCAGCAGTTAAAATTACAAATGTCATTCCTACTGCCATAATACCGAAAATCGAAACTTCAGTGAGAATATTGAAAATATTACGTTGTGATAAAAATGCACTATTTTGTGATTGAAAAAAAACGACAAGTAGAATTAGAAATATAAGCACACCAAATCGCTCGAAAAATGCAATAAAATCTATTTGCCCTTTCTCATCAACAATACCTAAATTTCTTAGAAACATTGAAGACATAACATACTCCTGTTTTAGTTAATGGACAGCGGTATGCTGAATACCTACTGCCATCATTGACATTAATTTCTCTTCGGTTGCCTCATCACCATGCAACTCTCCTGTTACTTTACCTTCTGATAAGGTAATAATACGGTCTGAAATCGCCATAATTTCTGGTAAATCAGATGAGATGACCAATACTGCGACACCTTTTTTTGCCATATCAAATAGTACTTGGTGTACTTCAGATTTTGCGCCTACATCAATCCCTCGAGTAGGCTCATCCACAATAAGAACTTTAGGATTAAGTGCCATACAACGAGCAAGAATAACTTTTTGTTGGTTTCCACCTGATAACTTACGTGCTTCTAATTCACTACTTGCCATTTTTATTCGCAATGCTTTTTGATAAACATCAATTAGATTATTCTCTTTATTCTCATCAACAAGCCACCTAAACTTTAACAAATTACGTAATGTAGGCAACGTCATATTGGTACGAATAGACAGACCTAATACAAGCCCTTCTTTTTTACGATCTTCTGGAACAAGTGCAACACCTTTTTCAAGAGCATCAAGCGGTGAGATAGCATGATATGGCTTGCTATTTAAACTAATTTCATCTGCAGTATATTTTTCTACCCCGAATAGGCAACGTGCAATTTCTGTTCGGCCTGCTCCCACCAATCCTGCAATGCCTAGAACCTCTCCTTCGTGAAGGTTGAAAGAAATACCATGTAATGCAATACCATGCGGATCAAGTGCAGGTTTTTCTCTATGAAGGTTTTTAACAGAAAGCACTATAGGACGGTGAGTATGGTGTGTGTCTTGTGGAGGACGGCGAGTAAAAGCAACTGAACGCCCCACCATCATTTTAATAATATTATCAACCGTTGTTTCAGAAACATTACCTTCTCCAGAATAACGCCCATCTTGAAAAACTGTGAAACGATCACAAAGCGCAAAAACTTCATTTAAACGGTGTGTAACATAGATAACACTAATACCTCGTTTTTTAAGATCTCGAACAATCTGATGAAGGGTTTCTACTTCTTTATCACTCAACGCTGCAGAAGGTTCGTCCATAATAATTAACTTTGCATTTAACGTCATTGCTCGGGCAATTTCAACCATCTGCTGCTGTGCAACACTTAATCTAGAAACTTGTGTATCTGGGGAAATATTTAAACCTAAATTATCCAATACAATTTTGGCTTCTTCATTTACCGCCTTTTCATTAACAAATAACCCTTTTCTTGGCTCCCTTCCAAGAAAAAAGTTCTCTGCAACAGTCATATTAGGTAATAAATTAAACTCCTGATAAATAGTTACAATCCCCTTAAACTGGCGATCAAATGGTGTATCATTAACACTTAGTTTCTCATCATTAAAAAAAATATCGCCACTCGTTTGAGGCTGGGCTCCTGATAAAGATTTTAGCAATGTGGACTTACCTGCCCCATTCTCACCTAATAATGCGTGAACTTCACCTTTACCTACTGTAAGTTTCACACCATTAAGAGCCATTATTCCTGAAAAACTTTTCGTTAGATCTCTTACTACTAATAAAGGTTCGGTCATATACCCCCCTAACGTTAAAAATAGCTTTTCAAATAATGAAACTTGAAAAGCTAGAAATCCAAATTACTCACTTACCTCAGAAAAACGTTCTGCTTCTTGAAGATTCTCTTTTGAAATTACCTTAGGAGCATAATCAGCACCAGACACTTCTTTTTTATCACGAATATTGCCAACCACTTGCTCTAACGCAGAACTAACTGCATAGCCAGGACGTTGATCTGCCGTTAAAAATAGCCACCCATCTTTAATACGAGCAAGCGCTTCTGGCACAGCATCAAAGCCAGTTACCAAAATATCACCAGCTTTATAACCTTGGCTTTTCAACGCTTCAACCGCACCTAGTGCCATATCATCATTAGCTGCAATAATCACATCTGGCTTAGTTTTTAATGTTGGGAGTACGCTTTCAATAATACGCAATCCTTCAGAACGTAACCAATTTCCTGTCTGATCAACAATAATTTGATACTTCTCCCCACCAACAGTTAATTCGTCACGAATACCCTTTGTTCGTTCAATATTAGACGTTGAACCAGGCTGTCCAGTTAACAAAATAATTTTTGCTCCATTTGGATATTTTGTTTTGATTGCTTTAGCAATTTCTTGCCCACCTGTATAGTTGTTTGCACCAAAATGTGGAACAGGCTTGCTACTTTGAACTTTGCGATCTAACGTTGCAGCAGGAATATTCTCACTAATAATTTCTTCCACTGCTGCCGAAATAGCATTAACATCATTAGGCGAAATAACAACACCTTTAGCACCACGTGTAATTGCATTTTCTAAATCAGATGCTTGCTTAGTTGATGAACTTTGTCCGTCTAACACTTGTAACTTTATATCTAGTTTCTGACTCGTTTCAATCGCTACTTTTTGTAGCTGAACTTCAAACGGGCTCGATAAATTTGGTAAACTAAATACAACAAGCTCATCTTTAGCAAAAGTATTTGTTGCTAACGCTAGCGTTAATGTACTTAATGCTAATTTAAAATGCATTTTCATCACATAGTCCTCTTATTATAAGTAAACGTAACTTGGTATTTCATACCGCACAAATCATTAGAATTTTATTTTTATAAAAAACAAAAATGAAATAAAAAAACCAAAAACATGCTATCAGCATTTCATTACTATATCTATGGATTTGTGTCAAATTTGTTAAATAGATCACGTTTTTTAGTGTATAAAAATAAAAAAGCAGCTCGCCTTACCTAAAATTTTTACAAAACCCTAAGTCAAACTCACCGCTTTCTAAATAATATTATAATTAAAGCGTTGGCATACTAAATGAAACGTGGCTTCTTATACTGCTATCAGGCCAACGAGTTGTTATTGTTTTCATTTTTGTATAAAAACGTACGCCATCTGTGCCATATACATTTAATGGACCAAAAATCGATGCCTTCCAACCACCAAAACAATGAAATGCCATTGGTACAGGAATAGGAATATTCACCCCAACCATACCTGTTTGTACATCTTGTGTAAATTGCCGTGCCACATCACCATTACTCGTAAAAATAGTACTTCCATTACCATAATGATGCCCATTTATAATAGACATTGCCTCTGCATAATCTTTTGCTCTAACAACACATAGCACTGGACCAAAAATTTCTTCCTGATAGATAGTCATCTGAGGTGTAACCCTATCAAACAAGGTTCCACCAATAAAATAACCATTTTCATAGCCTTCTACTGTATAATTTCTTCCATCAACACACAAAGTTGCACCTTGCTCAATACCTTGAGTAATATAGCTTTCAATTTTAGCTTTATGCTCTTTAGAAATAACAGGCCCCATATCATTTTCAGGTTGATCACTAGCTAAAATTCCTGCTCCTATTTTTAATGCTTTGATCTTAGGAATCAGTTCCTCAATAATTTTATCTGCCATTTGATCACCAACAATAACAGCAACAGAAAGAGCCATACAACGTTCTCCTGCGGCACCAAAAGCGGCACTTAATAGTGAATTCGCTGTATTTTGAATATTTGCATCGGGCATAATTAAAGCATGATTTTTTGCCCCACCAAGTGCCTGCACTCGCTTGCCATTTGCTGATCCTTTTTCATAAATATATTGTGCAATTGCTGTTGATCCCACAAAACTCACCGCTTGAATACGTGGATCTGTCAGTAAAATATCCACAGCTTCCTTATCACCTTGAATAACATTAAATACCCCATCAGGTAATCCTGCTTCTTTTAACAACTCAGCCAAACGGATAGACACAGAAGGGTCTTTTTCTGATGGTTTTAATACAAATGTATTTCCACAAGCCAAAGCCACAGGAAACATCCACATCGGTACCATTGCAGGGAAATTAAAAGGTGTAATCCCCGCAACAACACCTAATGGCTGTTGGATAGAATGAATATCAATACCTCGTCCAGCATTGGAAGAAAATTCCCCTTTTTGTAAATGTGGAATTCCGGTTGCAAATTCAACTACTTCTAATCCTCTAGTAAGTTCACCAACAGCATCTGAATAGACCTTACCATGTTCAATACTAATTAAACGTGCTAATTCATCAAAATGTTCTTCAAGTAATGTCTTAAATTTAAATAAAATTCTTGCTCTACGTAATGGTGAAATTTTCGACCATACAGGAAAGGCTTGTGTAGCAGCTGAAATAGCCTCATCAACCTCTCCAGCCGTACTTAATTTAACTTGTTTAATTACTTGTCCAGTTGCAGGATTAAAAACTGAAGTAATACGTTGGCTTTCGCTCTCGACTATAACTCCATTAATAAAATTTTTAACAAATTCACTCATTATCTTGTTCCTCACTAAGATCTAAAAAGAAATAATAAAATAACGGTACCCCAAATTATGAAACAATTCAATCAAATTAATAAAAAATAAAAAAAATATTTTATTTTTGTGATCTATGTATAATCTTTGAGTTTTATAAGTATGAAATCAGATAAAAATTTTTTATGATAGATTAGTTTCTATATTATGAGGTTTATATGAGCTATCTTCTTTCTAAAAAACAAACAGGAAAAATAAAAATTCAAGACATCACACCAGAAAATGCAAATTGGGAATACGTTGGTTTTTCCGTTTATCAGTTAACAGATCAACAGGAAATAGAACTAGATAGCGGAGATAATGAACTCTGTCTAGTATGGGTTTCTGGTAAAGGAACAGCTCAGGTAGAGCAATATACATTTAAAGATATTGGAAACAGGCAAAGTCCATTTGAACGCATTCCGCCTTATGCTCTCTATATTCCACATCATAAACATATCAAAATTATTGCAAACGGGTCTCTAGAACTTGCTGTGTGTAAAGCCCCAAGCTCTTCTGATAAATTCCCTGTTCACTTAATTACCCCACAAGAAATTGGTGTAGAACAACGGGGAGTTGGAAATAATCAACGATTAGTACACAATATTTTACCTGAGACTGAACCAGCAGAACGCCTACTAGTCGTTGAAGTATTTACTAATGAAGGAAATACCAGTTCCTACCCAAGCCATAAACATGATCAAAAAAATGATCCAAATGAAACCTATTTAGAAGAAACCTACTATCATCGATTTAACCCTGAACAAGGATTTGCATTACAAAGAGTTTATACTGATGATCGTAGCCTTGATGAATGTATGGCAGTATATGATAAAGATGTAGTCAAAGTACCAAAAGGATATCACCCCGTAGCAACCATCGCTGGTTATGATAACTACTATCTAAATGTAATGGCAGGGCCTATTCGCCAATGGAAATTTAGCTGGGAAGCTGATCATCAATGGGTCAATTCGGAAATATATGCCAACAACAAGCGGTAAGATCTAAAAAATAATTGCTTATGTAGCAACTTATCACATTCATTTTCGATTGTAATCATATAATTGGTTCAACCCCAAAACGATCCATGTGGTCAAGACAAATGGGAAAGTAAAAGCTGGTAGTTGCCATAGGTTTAATATGTCGGTAAGGATAATTTGTAGCCAAATACACAACAAGCTAGCAAAAGGAATTAATTTCCAAAAACGAGCTGAAGGTAAAAATACTGCCAAAGCAAGCCCCACAAGAACGGGGTTGAAACCAAATAACCCTTGATGAAAAAATTGAATATCTACCCCAAGTAGATACCAAATAACACAGCAAAATAGCGTACAACAAAGGGTCTTAAAAAATAGATGTCGTCCAGCAAAGAGTATTCCTAACATAATTAGTCCACCACTTACACGGCTTTCTCCGAAAAAAACTTGATGGAAAGGCAGTGTAAGTGCGTAAATTAACTCTTGGGTAAAATCTTGAGGGTGAAATACGATTTCTGTGGCTTCAATATGCCAATGAAAGTGGTGGATAATTAGAATCCATCCCCACGAAATAGCCACAAACGGAAAAGTAAAAATGGGAATTTTCCGTTTTTCAAACCACGGGGCAAGAAGATATTGAAAATACGTTGTCATTCCCGCTGATAAAATACTCCCCCCCCACCAAAATGGCATATCTAAAAATACGGCAATCGCTAAAGCTGAAAGAGCTGCATTATAACCATTAAGTCCTTTTACCGTTTTTTCACTCTCTTGAAAATGGAATAGCCCGATAAGTGTTCCAATACAAGCGCCTAAAAGTAATGCTAACAAGGCTTTTAATGAAAAAAATCCTATGGCAATCAAAAAAAGAATGCCGATGAACGGGCTTTCAATCAGCATAATTTGTGAAATACTATTTAAAATAGCAGAGGCAAAAAAGTAATTATTAAGTAATTTAAATTTCATTCTTTATTATTCTAAGTCATTATAAACAAAGCGAAATAATAGCATAGCTCAACGTATTTAAAACGATTGATTACTATCCCAGCCTAATTCTTTGGAAATAGCTTGAGCAGTACGTTGAATCTCAGTAAGCACCATTTTTAAATTTAGCTGTGCCAATTTATAGGTTGAAACAGAAATAGAAATGGCATATTCCACGCGATTATTCAAATTAAAAATCGGGCAAGCTACACAAACTACACCAAGTTCATTTTCTTCACGATCCATTGCAAAACCTTCTACTCTGATCTCTGCTAACTCATTTTTCATTAATTCAATATCTGTAATTGTATTCTTGTTATACGAGATCGCTTCCCTGTTGCTGAAGGATAAACAAAATGTTACTTATTGTGATATTTTCACTTGCCACCGAATATTTTGCTTCAATGCTCACCTTAAATACCATATTAGAAAGTAAATCTAAAATTAGACAAGTAGAAGAAACTGGCTGTTCAGGTGCTACATTGATGGCAATGAAAGGGCTCAACGAATCAAATAGCTCAATGGATATGCTAAATACATCAATGCAATATTTTTACCCCAACGCCGAAAATTTTAATGCCTATCAACAAAAATACCAACGTTACCAAAAGCTAGTCATAGCCCTAAAAACCTTAAACGATTAAACTAACAAGCGGTGGTTTATGGGTAAAATTTACCATCAAACGACCGCTTGAATTATTTATATAAATACAGTTATATTTTTAAATTTCACTAATTTCAACCCAGCGCTTTTGTTCTGCTGATATTGCAATGGCTTCAAGAACTTTAGAAACTTTGTACCCTTCTTCAAAATCAGGCCACATTTTATCGTTAGCAGCAATACCATTCACAAGATCTCGGATTTCAACCGCTTTTTGGTCATTAAATCCGATACCATGCCCTGCACTAATACAAAATTGTGCATAGTCGGGATGTTCAGGTCCAACTAGAATGGTTTTAAACCCTTGACGAGAAGTTTCATCGCTGTGTAAATAGAGTTTTAGTTCCGCCATTCTTTCTTGAGTATAGGTGAGAGTACCTTTTGTACCTGTAACAACATAAGTTAAACCCATTTTTCTACCGCAGGCAATTCGAGAACTTTCAATCGTTCCCATAACACCATTAGCAAAACGAACAAGGGCAGCGGCTTGATCTTCATTTTCAACAGAAATCATGTCACTTAAATTATTGGGATTTGGACGCTTTTTAATAACCGTTTGCATATCCCCAACAACGCTTACAATTTCTTCTCCAACTAAATAATGAGCCATATTAACAATATGTGCAGCTAGATCACCCAATGTGCCTAAACCCGCTTTATCTTTGTAACAATGCCAATCTATGGGAGAATTTGAGTCAGCGAGATAATCTTCATTATGGGTACCGTAGAAATGGATAATATCGCCAATTTCACCATTTTGAATAATTTCTCTCGCTAATTGAGATGTTGGGTTTTTTACATAGTTAAAACCAACTAACGTTTTAACCCCTGCTTTTTTAGCTGCTTCGACCATTTCTTTAGCATCTTGTGCCGTTAATGCTAATGGTTTTTCAGAATAGACATGCTTTCCATGAGCAATAGCTGCAAGCGCAATCTCTTTATGTAGAAAATTAGGCGTACAAATATCAACCACATCAACATTAGGATCTGCTACTAATTTTTTCCAGTTATCCGTTGCTCTTGCAAATCCAAATTCTTGTGCTTTTTGTTCGGCAAGATCTTGGTTGATCTCTGCAAGGTATTCTAATTGTAATTCTCCTTTTAAAGGAAAAACCGTGGGTGCTTGAGCATAAGCAATCGCATGACAACGTCCAATATATCCTGTTCCAACTAAGCCAATTCTTACTTTTTTCATACTAAATCTACCTATTTATTGAAAAAATAAGCGGTGAAATTCTGCAAATATTTTGCTAATTTCACCGCTTTATATTAATTATTCAATTTCACTCAGTTTAACTGGACGCCCTTCATCAAGAGATTTCTTAGCCGCAATTGCAATCCGTACAGGCTGTAAACCATCATTTCCAGTAACTAATGTAGGCTCATTATTTATGATAGCATTCACAAAACTTGCTATTTCATCGGCAAAAGATTGCATATATCTTTCCAAGAAAAAATATTTTGGTTTTTCTGTAATAACGCCATTTTCACAAGAATATACTGCTGTAGAATCTGTATCATTACGAGTTTGAATCGCTCCTTTTGAACCAAACACTTCTGCACGTTGATCGTACCCATAAACCGCTTTACGACTATTATCTATTACACCAATTGCATTATTCGCTAATTTTAAGGTAATAACTGCCGTGTCAATATCACCCACATGGCCAATTTCTGGATTAATCAACACGCCGCCAACCGCATAGACTTCGACAACTTCACTCCCTGATAAATAACGGACCATATCAAAATCATGGATTGTCATATCAAAAAACATTCCACCTGATACTTTTACATATTCAATTGGTGGGGCATCAGGATCACGAGAAGTTACTCTAATTAGGTGAGGTTCTCCAATATCTCCATTAACTACACGATGTTTAATTGCTTTAAAATTATGATCAAAACGGCGATTAAATCCAACTTGGAATTTAACACCTGCTTCTTTTACTTCTGCCAATACTTCTTTTATCCGATTAATATCCGCATCAACGGGCTTTTCACAAAAAATATGTTTGTTAGCTCGAGCAGCTTCAATAGATATTGGTGCATGCGTATTCGTAGAAGAGCAAACTAATACGGCATCGATTTCTGGATCATTCAATATATTATGATAATCATCATAAACATTTTTTATCCCCATTTCAGTAGCCCATTTATTAAGCTCCTCTGTAACCTTAATATCTGAAATCGCTTTAACTTCCGCTCCCTTCACATACTTTGAAATACTTTCTGCATGTACTCTGCCAATACGTCCAGCCCCTATAATTCCTAATTTCAACATACTAAACTCCTGCAATTTCACGAATATATTGACGACCTTTTAATGCATATTCAAATGGATTAGCAACCGCAGGATCTTGCTCTGCTTCTACAACCATCCAACCTTTATAATTATTTTTTTCTAAAATATCAAAAATAGGTTTAAAATCGATCACACCATCACCTGGGACAGTAAACGTTCCTTTTTTAACGCCTTCTAAAAAACTCAAATTATTTTCTTTAACTTCAGCAACAATTTCATCTCTCACATCTTTTAGATGAACATGAATAATACGATCAATATATTTATTGAGAACATCAAGCATTGCTTGCTGACTTCCTTCAGAATAATAAATATGTCCAGAATCGAATAAAAGATAGACATCATCATTGACTTCTGCCATATAGCGATCTATTTCGGAAGGTGTTTGGATACCTGTTCCCATATGATGATGTAAACATACTTTCATTCCTTTTTCTGCAGCTAATTTTGCTAGTTCATTGTAACCTTCAGCAAGCCGCTTCCAATCTTCATCACTAAATACCGGTTTATCATTAAATACGGATTTAGGCGTTCCTTGGATACTCTGGCTTTGTTCAGAACAACCTATGACTTTTGCACCCATCGCATTTAGAAAATCACGGTGTTTAATGAATGCAGCAATTGTTTCTTCTTTCTTACCCTCTACAAAAAACGTACTAAACCAAGCATTACAAATTTGAATACCTCTAATATCTAGCTTATGTTTTAGCTCAGAAATATCACGTGGATATTTATTTCCTACTTCACAACCTGTGTAACCTGCTAAAGCCATTTCACTAATACATTGCTCAAATGTATTTTCTGCACCTAGCTCTGGTAAATCATCGTTCGTCCAACCAATCGGCGCTATACCAAGTTGAATATTTTCCGCTCTCATTATAAAACTCCCATAGAAAAGTAATTTGTGCCAACAATCAAGGAAATATGCAAATTATTTACATATCACACCGCTTGTTATTAATATTTTCTAGCTAACGCTAAATTCTGTTTCGAACGCTGAGATGCTTGTTGAATACTCTCTTTATTTGATACTTCAGCAATACCAACATGCCACCAACATTCGTAGCCATGAGCCATCGTTTTTGGTAATACTTTAATATCAATTAAGGTAGATACTGACTGCCGTTTTGCATCAGCTAGCGCATCTAATAATTCTTTTTCATTAGTCACTTTATAAGTTTTACAGCCATAAGAAGCCGCATTCATTGCAAAATCAATAGGAATGAGTTGTCCATTTAACTGGTTAGATACTAAATCACGGAAACGAAATTCAGTACCAAAACTATCCATTCCATTACCGAGTTGTAAATTATTGATACAGCCATTCGCCATATTATCAAACAAAACTACATTGATTTTTTTACCTTCCTGAATAGAAGTAACTAACTCAGAGTGGGCCATTAAATAAGATCCATCACCAACCAGAGCATAAACTTCACGTTCTGGTTGAGCTATTTTTACTCCAACCGCTGCACTTACTTCATATCCCATACAAGAATAACCATACTCTAAATGATAGCTATCTTCCGCTTTGCAACACCACGTTCGTTGTAAATCACCTGGTAAACTCCCAGCTGCCGCCACAATAATGGCATCATCTTCAATAGCATTATTTATAATTCCAAGCACTTGAGTCTGTGTTAAACACGACTTCGTTAATTCAATAAATTCTCGATGTACTTTTTTATAATCAAGGCTATCTTTAATTTCTGGTACAAATTCATTATCAAATTTTATTTCATGTAAGCGTAATAGCTCTTCATCTAACATTCTCTTAGCTGTATAAACCGAATCTTCCCATTGAGTTTGGTAAGCAATAGGTATAACATTCATCAATATTTCTAATGTTTGTTTAGCATCTGCAACTACCTGAATACCATCTAATTTATACGCATCAAAACGAGCAATATTGATATTCAAAAAATCGACATCTGGCGATTGAAATAGCCATTTAGATGACGTGGTAAAATCTGTATAACGTGTTCCAACACCAATGACTAAATCAGCTTCTTTTGCAAGCATATTTGCAGCTAAACAACCTGTTTCACCAATTCCACCTACATTTAAAGGATGATTTGAAATAATTGCACTTTTCCCAGCTTGAGTTTCCGCAATGGGAATACCAAATTTTTCAGCAAAAGATTGTAATAATTTACCAGCCTGTGAATAACGAACACCTCCACCACATATAATGAGTGGCTTTTTCTTAGATAAAATCAATTTTACCGCATCATCAACCATTTGCTGAGTTGGTAACATTCTCTCTAAACGATGGACTCTTTTTTGAAAGAAGCTGACTGGAAAATCAAAACTCTCTGTTTGAACATCTTGCGGTAAGGCTAAAACTACAGCACCTGTTTCAGCAGGATCTGTTAGAACTCGCATTGCATTTATACACGCTGACATTAACTGCTCTGGTCGTTGAATACGATCCCAATATTTACACACTGGACGAAAAGCATCATTAGTGCTAATACTCAAATCATAGGATTGTTCTATTTGCTGTAAAACAGGATCTGGCTGACGGCTTGCAAAAACATCGCCAGGTAGTAGTAGTAATGGTATTCTATTCGCCGTTGCTGTTGCAGCTGCAGTTACCATATTTGCAGCACCAGGCCCTACCGATGAAGTACAAGCAATAATTTGTTGTCGCTTATTCTGCTTTGCAAAACCAATAGCTAAATGAGCCATTCCCTGTTCATTACGGCCTTGATATAAGGTTAAATCCCCCATATCCTGTTCTAATGCCTGACCAATTCCTAATACATTTCCATGGCCAAAAATGGCAGCAATACCTTTTATAAATTTAATTTCTTTCCCATCAACATTAATATATTGATTATCTAAAAATTTAACTAGTGCTTGAGCAACTGTTAATTGTATTGTTTGCATACGATGTTCCTTTATTAAAAGTAACGTATTAAATATTTTATTACTTAAAAAATGAAAAAATAATTTCATTTATCATACCAAATGATTCCTAATCAAAATGTGATCACATTCTCATTTTTATATTTTATTCTATCTAGCTATCTGAAGTTTGAATCTGATCACAAAAATAATATATCTACCTGTTTAAGTTTGAATTAAAAATTTCATTTTGATATATTATAGAAAATATTTTTTATATCAATATATTATAAAGGAGTTGATATGGTTATGGTCGCTCATCAAGAACGTCCCTTAGATTTAATTTGTTTAGGACGCATTGCTGTTGATTTATATGGTCAACAAATTGGTTCACGCTTAGAAGAAATGACTAGTTTTGCTAAATACCTAGGAGGTTCATCAGGTAATGTTGCATATGGTACAGCTATTCAAGGTCTACGATCTTCAATGCTTGCCCGTGTCGGTGATGAACATATGGGACGTTTCTTACGAGAAGAACTACAAAGCGTTGGCGTGGATACTAGTCACTTGATCACAGATAAAGATCGCTTAACTGGGTTAGTCATCCTTGGAATTAAAGATAAAGAAACCTTTCCACTTATCTTTTACCGTGAAAATTGTGCAGATATGGCGATAACAAAAGAAGACTTTAGCGAAAACTATATTGCTTCTAGCCGAGCACTAGCTATTACTGGTACACATCTTTCACATCCTAAAACTCGTGAAGCAGTTTTAACTGCTCTGAAATATGCTAAAAACAATGATGTAAAATGTGCTTTAGATATTGACTATCGCCCTGTTCTTTGGGGACTAACCTCTCTAGGAGACGGAGAAACTCGTTATATTGATTCTGCGGAAGTTACTTCATCACTACAAAACGTTTTACATCATTTTGATGTTATTGTTGGTACAGAAGAAGAATTTCATATTGCAGGAGGATCAACAAATACTCTTGAGGCATTAAAGACTGTTAGACGTTTTACAAATGCAGTGTTAGTTTGTAAGCGAGGCGCATTAGGTTGCTCTGTATTTGAAGGAGTATTACCAGATGATCTTAATGGTGGGTTAAACATCTATGGTGTAAAGGTTGAAGTGCTAAACGTACTAGGAGCAGGTGATGCTTTTATGTCTGGTTTAATGAGAGGCTACCTAAATAATGAAGGCTGGGAACAATCTTGTCGTTACGCAAATGCTTGTGGAGCATTAGTCGTTTCTCGCCATGGCTGTGCACCTGCTATGCCAACAAAAAAAGAATTAGATGACTACCTAACACGAGCTAATACTATTTTACGCCCAGATATAGATGAAAATCTAAACCATTTACACAGAACTACGACACGCAAAAAACAGTGGGATAACCTCTGTATCTTTGCCTTCGATCACCGTAAACAACTTATTGATATTGCAAATAAAGTAGGGGCAGATATTAATCGTATTCATACATTGAAACGATTATTATTACAAGCATTAGAACGAACTGCTGAAAATACAAATTTAATCAATGGAAATGCAGGCTTACTTGCAGATACTACTTTTGGACAGGATACTCTCAATGCTATTACAGGTAAAAATTACTGGATTGCTCGTCCTATAGAAGAGCCATCTTCTCGACCATTAGAGCTAGAATATGGTGATCTAGGGAGTCAATTAATTAACTTTCCCCAGAATCACATCATAAAATGTTTGGTATTCTACCATCCACAAGATCAACAAGAACTAAAAGTTCGGCAAGATAGAAAATTGACTGAGATCTATCAAGCATGCTGTAGAACTGGCCATGAGTTATTATTAGAAGTCATTTTACCTCCTAAAATGGAACATAATGAAAATTATTATACTGAGATAGTTGAACATCTTTATAAATTAGGTATTAAGCCTGATTGGTGGAAACTTCCTGCTGTATCTTCAAAAATCTGGCAAGATCTTACCGTTTGTATTGAACAATACGATCCTCATTGTCATGGCATATTAATCTTAGGACTAGATGCACCATTAGACCAATTTAAAACTATTTTCAGTAATGCTAAACCTTATCGTAAAATAAAAGGATTCGCAGTAGGGAGATCTATTTTTGGTAATCCTTCTGAACAATGGCTTGCAAATAAAATTAACGATGAACAATTAATTGAACAAGTTTCGTTTAATTATCAAACACTTATTGATTATTGGAAACAGCGGTAAGCATTTATATTCCATTTATGAATGGAGTTAATATTTTATATTAGCTCCATTTTTTATGAGTTTCACCCTTGTGGATAACTTTGCATTATAAATGTGATCAACTTGGGATCTTAGTATGTATCTTTTTATAGTTTTATTCCTTTGTGGATAACTGTGATAGTTATCCATAGTTTAGATCGTTAATCATCTCTCTTTATATTCAAGTTTTAATTATGATAACCTATTGATTTTTAATACATATTAAATATTATCCACAAAACTATTACTATATAATAATCATCATAATAATAGATCTCTATATAAAGATCTTATTAATATTAAGAGAGCCTTTTTAGATCATTAGATCCTGCTCAAAGATCTGAAAATGCTTTGTTCATGCTTTACTTTTTCAGGTAGAATAGATCCACTTAACTTATCTTTGTAATATTTTAGGCAATAAAATGATTTATTCAGAAAACTATGATGTGATTGTTGTAGGTGGCGGGCATGCAGGAACGGAAGCTGCTTTAGCTCCAGCACGAATGGGATTAAAAACTCTACTTTTAACCCATAATATTGATACTTTAGGACAAATGTCTTGTAATCCTGCAATTGGTGGTATTGGAAAAGGTCATTTAGTTAAAGAAATCGATGCGATGGGAGGCTTAATGGCATTAGCTACCGATCAAGCAGGAATTCAATTTAGAACGCTAAACAGTAGTAAAGGACCTGCAGTTCGTGCAACACGTGCACAAGCTGACCGTGTTCTTTACCGTCAAGCTGTACGAGTAGCATTAGAAAATCAAGAAAATTTAGATTTATTTCAACAAGAAGTCATAGATATTTTAATTGAAAGTGGAAAAGTAACTGGTGTTGTAACAAAAATGGGGCTTATTTTTAGGGCTCATTCTGTAGTACTAACTGCAGGAACATTCTTAGCGGGCAAGATCCATATTGGATTAGATCATTATACAGGTGGTCGAGCGGGAGATCCGGCATCAGTGTTGCTTGCAGAGAGATTAAGAGATCTTAATTTACGAGTTGATCGTTTAAAAACAGGAACACCACCTCGTTTAGATGCTAGAACAATAGATTTTTCACAATTAGCAGAACAACATGGTGATGAAATATTGCCAGTATTTTCATTTATGGGATCGGTAGATTTGCATCCTCGTCAAATACCTTGCTACATCACCCATACAAACGAGAAAACACATGATCTTATTCGAAATAGTTTAGATCGTAGCCCAATGTATACGGGAATTATTGAAGGAGTGGGACCACGTTATTGTCCTTCTATCGAAGATAAAGTAATGCGTTTTAGTGATCGTAATAGCCATCAAATTTACTTAGAGCCAGAAGGTTTAACCAGTAATGAAATATACCCAAATGGAATTTCAACTAGTTTACCTTTTGATGTTCAAATGGGGATTGTTCATTCAATGAAAGGTTTAGAAAATTGTCGTATTATTAAACCAGGCTATGCGATTGAATATGATTATTTTGATCCGAGAGATTTAAAACCAACACTTGAAACAAAAGCAATTAGTGGACTTTATTTTGCTGGGCAAATTAATGGTACAACGGGTTATGAGGAAGCTGCAGCTCAAGGGTTATTAGCGGGTATTAACGCAGGTTTACAAGTACAAAACAAAGAACCGTGGTTTCCGACTCGGGATCAGGCTTATACGGGAGTATTAGTTGATGATCTCTGTACGCTGGGTACAAAAGAACCCTACCGTGTCTTTACTTCCCGTGCAGAATATCGGTTATTACTAAGGGAAGATAATGCGGATATTCGTTTAACGCCTACAGCTCATAAATTAGGTTTAATCAGTGAAGAACGCTGGGTTCGTTTTAATCAGAAAATGGAAAATATTGAGAAAGAGCGTGAGCGTTTAAAACAGATTTGGATTCATTTACAAAGTCCTCATTTAGCTGAAATTAATGCTTTATTAAGCAGTCCTTTGACAAGAGAAGCGAATGGCGAAGATCTTATTCGCCGACCAGAAGTTACTTATGACAAATTGACAGCTGTTGAACTTTTTGCTCCAGCAATTGATGATAAGCAAGCTTCAGAACAAGTTGAAATTGCGATCAAATATCAAGGTTATATTGATCATCAATATCAAGAGATTGAACGGCATAAACGTCATGAAAATACGCTAATTCCTGATGAATTTGACTATGATAAAGTTGAAAGTTTATCTAATGAAGTTAGGGCTAAATTATTGCAACATCGTCCTGTTTCAATTGGACAAGCTTCTCGAATTTCTGGAATTACGCCAGCGGCAATTTCAATTTTATTAGTAAATTTGAAAAAACAGGGAATGTTAAAACGAGGCGAATTGTAAAATGTTAGAAAAATTAGACCGCTTGCTGAGTCAAACTAATTTAGAGTTTTCTGCATTACAAAAACAACAGCTTGTTAATTTTGTGGAGTTGCTCAATAAATGGAATAAAGCCTACAATTTAACATCTGTCCGTGATCCAAATGAAATGTTAGTTAAGCATATTATGGATAGCCTTGTGGTAAATCCTTACTTACAAGGCGAAATATTTATTGATGTAGGTACTGGACCTGGGTTACCAGGTATTCCCCTTGCTATTGCAAATCCAGATAAAAAGTTTGTATTACTTGATAGCTTAGGTAAGCGGATTACCTTTATTAAAAATGCAATTCACCAGTTGGGGTTAAAGAATGTTGAACCCGTATTGAGCAGAGTTGAAAATTTTAACGAATATCAATTTGATGGTGTATTAAGCCGAGCCTTTGCTTCTTTAAAAGATATGGTGAATTGGTGTAACCATTTACCGAATTCAAATGGTCGATTCTATGCATTGAAAGGTCAATATCATATGGATGAATTAGAGGAAATTACCCAGCCTATTCAGTCAGTAGAGGTTGTTAGATTGGAAGTTCCTGAGTTAGTAGGCGAACGTCATTTAATTGTTTTGCAGAAATAGCCAATTTTTCTTTTAAACATTGTAAAATTTATACTAAAACAGCCGCTTGATTACCTGTTAGGTTAAATCACATTTTTAGCAAAAAATACCATAAGTTGAAAAAATAGGAAAAAAATCATAAAAATGTGAATGAGTTAACGTTCTTTCTTTATTTTATAGGTTGGAATTAAAGTGCGAGTAACGTATAATTCTTAGGATTTATATACAAATCGTGTATTTTAAGGAATTTTAGCAAACGTTTAACTAAAATTTAACGGGAAATTTAACGGAAACCACGAGAAAGTTAAAATATGTCAGCAGTGTTAAGGCGAGCAAAAAGCTTTTATTGTAAAGCGATGATAGTAGAATTCGTTATTTGCTTGAGTTTAACATTAGTGATCGCATTATGTAGCTCTTTTCATCAAGCATATTCTTTCTTTTTAGGTTCTCTTATTGCGTTTTTTCCACAAATTATTTTTATTTATTACGTTCTTTTTCGTAAAAATACCCAAAAAGTTACCGCTTTATACCGTGGAGAAGGGCTTAAATGGTTGATAACGATTGTATTAATGGTTTTTGTATTAAAGACAGCAATATCATTAAATATGATGATTTTTTTTGCAGGCTATTTTTTAGGCTTGTTTTGTAATGGGATTTTTCCTATTTTTCTGAATAGGCAGACTCAATAATTTTTTAATTATTTTTAATTTAAAGGGATAAATTATGGCTGGTCAAACAACGGCTGACTATATAGGTCACCATTTAACATTCTTAAAAACAGGTGATGGATTTTGGAATGTACATATCGATACCCTATTATTTTCTGTACTTGCTGGGGGAATTTTCCTATTTTTATTCTACCGAGTTGCAAAAAAAGCTACCACAGGTGTACCAAGCAAACTTCAATGCTTAGTTGAAATCCTAATTGAATGGGTTGATGGTATGGTGAAAGATAACTTTAATGGTCCTCGTCAAGTTATTGCCCCATTAGCATTAACGGTTTTTTGTTGGGTATTCTTAATGAATACAATTGACTTAATTCCCGTAGATTTTCCCCCGCAGGTCGCAGAATTATTTGGTATACATAATTTACGAGCAGTACCTACAGCAGATATTAATGCAACCTTAGGTATGGCTATATGTGTTTTTGCATTAATTCTGTTCTACACGATTAAATCTAAAGGTGTTACGGGATTTATCAAAGAATATACCCTACATCCATTTAATCATTGGGCGTTTATTCCAGTAAACTTTTTGCTAGAAATGGTAACTTTAATTGCAAAACCTATTTCGTTAGCGTTCCGTTTATTTGGGAATATGTATGCGGGTGAGTTAATCTTTATCTTAATTGCTGTAATGTATATGGCTGATAACTTCTTATTACAGGCATTAGGTTTACCGCTCCATTTAATTTGGGCAATATTCCATATTTTGGTGATAACGTTGCAAGCATTTATTTTTATGATGCTAACTATTGTGTATTTAAGTATTGCTTATAATAAAGCAGAGCATTAATCGGGTGTGTAAGCGGTTATTTATTTGATTAATTTTGCAATAAATAACTGATTATGAAGTCCGAACATATAATTTAACTTTTTATTAACCCTAGCCATTTGGCTTTTTTCCTTCACATTTTATGGAGAACATTATGGAATCAGTAATTTCAGCAACAATTATTGGCGCATCAATTCTACTTGCTTTTGCCGCACTTGGTACTGCAATTGGTTTCGGACTTTTAGGTGGCAAATACCTAGAGTCTTCAGCTCGCCAACCAGAGTTAGCGAATAGCTTACAAACTAAAATGTTTATTGTTGCAGGTCTTCTTGATGCGATTGCAATGATTGCAGTAGGTTTATCTTTACTTTTTATCTTCGCAAACCCGTTCCTTGATTTATTGAAATAAGTCGGATTTGTTTAACCCTAGTTATTTTTAGGTAACTTAGCTGACTTTTGAGGAGGGCGTTGTGAACTTAAATGCAACACTAATTGGCCAACTAATCGCATTCGCACTTTTTGTGTGGTTTTGTATGAAGTATGTTTGGCCACCGCTAATTAAAGCGATCGAAACTCGTCAAGCAAATATCGCTAATGCATTAGCAAATGCCGAGAAAGCAAGACAAGAACAGGCTGACACGAAAATTTTAGTGGAGCAAGAATTAGCTAAAGCTCGTGAAGAAGCACAACAGATCATTGATTTAGCAACGAAACGTCGTAATGAAATTTTAGAGTCTGTTCAGGCAGATGCTGAGGTAGAAAAAACGAAAATTATTGAACAAGGCTATGCTGAAATTGAAAGTGAGCGTAAACGTGTTCAAGAAGAATTGCGTCAGAAAGTGGCTACATTAGCCATTGCTGGTGCAGAAAAAATTGTGGGTCGTTCTATTGATGCCGCAGCGAACAATGACATTATTGATAAATTAGTGGCAGAATTATAATTAAGAGGGGCCTATGTCAGAACTAACTACAATAGCTCGCCCCTATGCTAAAGCGGCGTTTGATTTTGCTTTAGAACAAGGTCAATTAGATAAATGGCAAGAGATGTTATCTTTCTCTGCGTTAGTGGCTCAAAATGATGAAGTTCGGAGTTTAATTAACTCATCATTTGCAACCCCAAAAATTGCAGATACTTTTATTGCTATTTGTGCAGAACAACTTGATCAATATGGGCAAAATTTCATTCGTGTAATGGCTGAAAATAAACGTTTAATGGCGTTACCTGTAATTTATCAGGCATTTATTGATTTACGCACTAGTTATGAAGCAATAAAGGAGATTTTTGTAACTTCTGCTGCTCCGCTAACTAATGCACAAGAATTAAAAATTGCAGAAGCTATGAAAGCTAAATTACACAGTGAAGTTCGTGTTATTACTAATGTTGATCCAACATTATTAGCAGGTGCTGTTATTCGTTATGATGATACAGTTATTGATGGTAGTAGCAAAGGGCAATTAAACCGTTTGAGCCGAGAGTTGTGCTTGTAAGAGGAATATAAAATGCAACTAAATTCAACAGAAATTAGTGAATTGATAAAAAAACGTATTGCGCAGTTCAATGTGGTTAATGAAGCACAAAGTACGGGAACAATTGTTTCAGTAAGTGATGGTGTAATTCGTATCCATGGTTTATCTGATGTAATGCAAGGTGAAATGATCGCATTACCTGGTAATCGTTATGCAATTGCACTTAATTTAGAGCGAGACTCTGTAGGTGCTGTTGTAATGGGACCTTACGCTGATTTAGCGGAAGGCATGGAAGTAAAATGTACAGGACGTATATTAGAAGTACCAGTTGGACGTGGTTTATTAGGCCGTGTTGTAAATACTTTGGGACAACCAATTGATGGTAAAGGAGAGATTGAAAATGATGGTTTCTCGCCAATTGAAGTAATTGCCCCTGGTGTTATTGACCGTAAATCCGTTGATCAACCTGTTCAAACAGGCTATAAAGCAGTCGATTCAATGGTACCAATTGGTCGTGGTCAGCGTGAGTTAATTATCGGAGACCGCCAAACAGGTAAAACCGCATTAGCGATTGATGCAATTATCAATCAGCGTGATTCCGGTATTAAATGTATCTATGTAGCTATCGGACAAAAAGCATCAACTATTTCTAATGTTGTTCGTAAGTTAGAAGAACACGGAGCATTAAAAAATACAATTGTTGTTGTTGCATCTGCTTCTGAATCAGCAGCATTACAGTATCTTGCACCTTACTCAGGTTGTGCGATGGGTGAATATTTCCGTGATCGTGGTGAAGATGCGTTAATTGTTTACGATGATTTATCAAAACAAGCGGTCGCTTATCGCCAAGTTTCACTTCTTTTACGTCGTCCACCAGGTCGGGAAGCTTACCCAGGTGATGTATTCTATCTACATTCTCGTTTACTTGAACGTGCATCTAGAGTTAATGAAGCCTATGTAGAACGTTTTACAAATGGCGAAGTAAAAGGAAAAACAGGATCACTGACTGCATTACCTATTATTGAAACGCAGGCAGGCGATGTTTCAGCATTTGTTCCAACAAACGTAATTTCAATTACAGATGGTCAGATTTTCTTAGAATCAAATCTATTTAACTCAGGCATTCGACCAGCGGTAAACCCAGGTATTTCGGTGTCTCGAGTAGGTGGTTCTGCACAAACTAAGTTAGTTAAAAAATTAGCGGGTGGTATTCGTACTGCATTGGCTCAATATCGTGAATTAGCAGCATTTGCTCAATTTGCCTCAGATCTTGATGAAGCTACACGCAAGCAATTATCTCATGGACAAAAAGTAACTGAGTTATTGAAGCAGAAGCAATTTTCACCAATGTCAGTTGCTCAATTAGGGCTATCATTAGCAGCAGCAGAATTTGGCTATTTAGATGATGTGGACGTCGAACGTGTGGGTTCATTTGAAGCAAATCTTTTAGATTATGCAGCAAATAATTATGCAGATTTTATGCAAGAACTTTCTCAATCAGGCAACTATAATGATGATATCAAAGCAAAATTGATCGAAATTTTGGATAGCTTCAAAAAAAATAGTGCTTGGTAATCTACTTTAGCGGAGAAATAATATGGCAGGTGCTAAAGAGATAAGAACTAAAATTGCGAGTATTCGTAATACGCAAAAAATTACTAAAGCGATGGAAATGGTAGCGACATCGAAAATGCGTAAAACGCAAGACAGAATGTCAATGTCTCGCCCATATTCTGAGTCTATTCGTAGAGTAATTAGCCATATTGCCAAAGGTAACATTGAATATAAACACCCATTTTTAACGCCAAGAGCAGTAAAAAGGGTCGGCTATCTTATCATATCAACCGATCGTGGATTATGTGGTGGGTTAAACATCAATTTATTTAAAACAGTATTAAATGAATTGAAAAAAAATAAAGATCAAGGTGTCGATATTCGTGTTGGATTAGTTGGCAGTAAAGCAATTTCATTTTTCCAATCACTTGGGGTGGAAATTAGATCACAAGTATCAGGCTTAGGTGATACGCCTGTAATGGAAGATTTAGTTGGTGTTGTAAACGGAATGATTAATGATTACCGTAATGGCGAAATTGATGAAGTGTATGTTGTATATAATACGTTTATAAATACAATGTCGCAAAAACCAACAATGCAAAAATTGCTTCCATTACCTGCACTTGATGACGATCATTTAGCATCTAAAGGCTCGTGGGATTATATCTACGAACCAAGCCCAAAAGTATTGTTAGATAGTTTATTGGTTCGTTATCTAGAATCTCAAGTATATCAAGCGATTGCAGAGAATCTTGCATCTGAACAAGCGGCTCGAATGGTAGCAATGAAGGCAGCCACAGATAATGCAGGTAATTTGATTGATGAATTGCAATTAGTGTATAACAAAGCACGTCAAGCAAGTATTACAAATGAATTAAATGAAATTGTTGCAGGTGCAGCAGCAATTTAATCAAAAAAATAGAGGAACGGTAATGGCAACGGGAAAAATTGTACAGGTCATCGGTGCGGTAATCGATGTAGAGTTTCCACAAGATGCAGTACCCAAAGTTTATGATGCATTAAAAATTGAAACAGGTTTAACTCTTGAAGTTCAACAGCAATTAGGCGGCGGAATCGTACGTTGTATTGCTCTTGGTACGTCAGATGGTTTAAAACGTGGTTTAAAAGTTGAAAATACTCACAAAGCGATTGAAGTGCCTGTTGGGGTAAAAACGCTTGGACGTATTATGAATGTATTGGGTGAGCCTATTGATGAAGCAGGCCCTATTGGCGAAGAAGAACGTTGGGCTATTCATCGCCCTGCTCCAAGCTATGAAGAACAATCAAATAGTAGTGAACTGTTAGAAACAGGAATCAAAGTTATCGACTTAATTGCTCCATTTGCAAAAGGAGGTAAAGTTGGATTATTTGGTGGTGCGGGCGTAGGTAAAACTGTAAATATGATGGAGCTAATCCGTAATATTGCGATTGAACATTCAGGATATTCTGTATTTGCAGGGGTTGGTGAACGTACTCGTGAAGGTAATGATTTCTACCACGAAATGAAAGATTCTAATGTTCTTGATAAAGTATCATTAGTTTATGGTCAGATGAATGAACCGCCAGGTAACCGTTTACGTGTTGCATTAACTGGCTTAACTATGGCTGAAAAATTCCGTGATGAAGGTCGTGATGTATTATTCTTTGTAGATAATATCTATCGTTATACTTTGGCAGGAACAGAAGTATCTGCTTTATTAGGTCGTATGCCATCAGCAGTAGGTTATCAGCCAACATTAGCAGAAGAAATGGGAGTATTACAAGAGCGTATTACTTCAACTAAAAAAGGTTCTATTACTTCAGTACAAGCAGTTTATGTCCCCGCAGATGACTTAACAGACCCATCACCAGCGACAACATTTGCTCACTTGGATTCAACGGTAGTACTAAGTCGTCAAATCGCTTCTTTAGGTATTTATCCTGCGATTGACCCATTAGATTCAACATCTCGTCAGTTAGATCCTCTCATCGTGGGTCAAGAACATTATGATGTTGCACGAGGCGTACAAGGCACACTTCAACGCTATAAGGAGTTGAAAGACATCATTGCGATTTTAGGTATGGATGAGCTTTCTGAAGATGATAAATTGCTTGTTGCTCGTGCTCGTAAAATTGAACGCTTCTTATCACAACCATTCCACGTGGCAGAAGTCTTTAATGGTGTACCAGGTAAATTTGTGACATTAAAAGAAACAATTCGTGGCTTTAAAGGTATTTTGGCAGGAGAATATGATCATATTCCAGAACAAGCGTTCTATATGGCAGGTTCAATTGACGAAGTAATTGAAAGAGCGAACAAGATGTAATTGTTCCCTAAGCTGAATTAGGTAAAAAGGAGAACAAAATGGCATCTCAATTTGAATTAGTCATTGTGAGTGCAGAGCGTCAAATTTTCTGCGGGCAAGTTGTTAGTATTCGAGTTTCAGGTATTGATGGTGAATTGGGGGTATATGCAGGGCATACCCCTCTATTAACCGCAATTAAACCCGGAATGGTTAAATTTGTTTTTGCTGATGGTAAAGAAGAATTTATCTATGTATCTGGTGGTTTCCTTGAAGTTCAGCCGACAACAGTAACCGTGTTGGCTGATACCGCAATTCGAGGAGAAGAACTTGATGAGCAACGTATTTTAGCGGCTAAGCGCAGAGTTGAAGAAACGCTAAGTAAAACAAATGATGCAGATTTAACCGCAAAATTAGCAAGAGAAATTGCTAAACTGCGGGTTTATGAACTCACAAAAACAAAATTAGCAAATAGACGTTAATTTAAAATAACGCTTTAGCTGAAACTAAAGCGTTTTTTATTTAGTTAGGTAATTAGCCAAGCGGTTATTTACCACTAAATTTTTGTCAAAAATCTTTAGGAACTAATATATTAAGGAGCGGTATGGCAACAATGAAAGATATTGCTCGGCTTGCTGGTGTATCGCTCTCGACAGTTTCTCATGTTGTAAACCGATCTCGTTTTGTGAGCCCTGAAATTACGGAACGGGTACAAAATATCATTACAGAGCTTAATTATAAACCTTCTCTTGTTGCTCGCAGTCTAAAAATAAAAGAAACCAATACATTTGGAATGTTAGTAACAGCAAGTAATAATCCTTTCTTTTCAGAAGTTGTTCGCCAGGTTGAGTGTTATTGTGAACGGCATCATTATCATCTTATCGTGGTTAATACAGATAATAATTCCCAGAGTTTAAAAAAGCATCTTGATCGCTTATTAGCAAAGCAAGTCGATGGATTGCTGCTAATGTGTTCTGAGCCTCAAAGTGTGGATATGAAAATAATGGCAAATATTCATTTACCAATGGTAGTGATTGACTGGTGGCAACAACCAGTGAATGCAGATATTATTCATGAAAATTCAGAACTTGGTGGTTATCTTGCAACAAAAGCTTTGATTGACGCTGGTTATACAAAAATTGCGGTTATTACGGGTGAATTATCTAAATCTCTGTCAGTGAATAGGCTAAAGGGATACAAGCGGGCATTTATAGAAAAAAATTTACCAATCTGTGAAGATTGGATTGTGGAAAGCCATTTTTGTTATGAAGGTGGGGTTCAGGCTACTTCTAAACTACTTTCATTGCCGAACCGTCCCCAAGCAATTTTCGCAATGAGTGATAGTATTGCGATTGGTGCCTATCACGCCATTTGGCAGGCAAAGTTAGCAATTCCACAAGATATTGCAATCATTGGCTATGATAATATTGAATTAGCTCAATTTCTTTCACCTCCTCTTTCTACTATTCATCAACCTAAAGCTCGTTTAGCTAAAAATGCTGTAGAGCAACTTCTTGCTCGAATTAATGATCCAAATAAGCCGTTTAAGACTACTCAACTTACCCCAGAGCTTATAGTGAGACAATCGTTTTAAATAAGTACGGCATATAATGAAATATCGCAGTTAAAGTATTTTTTGACTCACTTCACATTTTTAAGTAAATCCGATTGTTTTTGAATGAGATTTTTCTTACTCTTCTGTTATCGAAACGTTTCGATAAGCATTTATTTTAACGTTAAGGGAATATAAATGAAGAAAACTACCCTCTTAAATGCACCGCTTTCCCATTTAATTGCCACAATGGGGCATACGGATAGCATTACAATATGCGATGCGGGTTTACCTATTCCAACTTCACAAAAGTGTATAGATTTAGCTTTAACACAAGGTGTTCCTGATTTTTTATCCACATTGCAAGCGGTAATTTCTGAGTTATTTGTGGAAAAAGTGATCTTAGCTGAAGAGATTAAGTTAAATAATCCCCAACTTAAACAAAAAATTATTGCAATAATTGAACAACTAAGAATAGAACAAAATAAAGAGATTACTTTGGAATATATATCGCACGAGCAATTTAAACAGCGTTCAGCTCAAGGAAAAGGCGTGGTAAGAACAGGCGAATGTTCGCCTTATGCTAATGTCATTTTGTATTCAGGTGTGCCATTTTAGGTGATGTGATGAATGCTCTACTAAAAATTAACGGGATAGATAAGTCTTTTCCGGGAGTACAAGCTTTAAAAAATGCCTGTTTGAATGTTTACGTAGGTAAAGTAATGGCATTGATGGGTGAAAATGGTGCGGGTAAATCCACGTTAATGAAAATTCTGACGGGAATTTATCAGTACGATGCGGGTTCGATCGAATATTTAGGTCAACCAGTGAAATTTACTAACCCAAAAGCCTCTCAGGAGGCTGGGCTGAGTATTATTCATCAAGAGCTAAATATTTTAGGTAATTTATCTATTGCTGAAAATATTTTTCTCGGGCGTGAGTTTACTCATAAATGGGGAGGAATTGACTGGCGCAAAATGTTTGAAGAATCTGACCGCTTATTACAACAGCTTGGCGTTCCTTATTCCAGTAAAACAATGGCGAGTGAGCTGTCGATCGGTGAATTGCAAATGATTGAAATTGCAAAGGCGCTGAGTTTTAAATCAAAAGTGATTGTGATGGACGAACCGACAGATGCTTTAACGGAAACTGAAACCTCATCATTATTTGCTGTTATTCGAGGGCTGAAGGAAAAGGGCTGTGGCGTTGTTTATATTTCTCATCGTATTAAAGAAATTTTTGAAATTTGTGATGATGTGACGGTATTGCGTGATGGGCAATTTATTGGTGAGAAAGCAGTAAGTGAACTTTCTGAAGAAAGTTTGATTGAAATGATGGTTGGGCGAAAATTAGAAGAGCAATATCCGTATATAAATGTGCCACAAGGTAATATTCGTTTGCAGGTTGAGAATTTATCCGGTAGTAGTATCCATCAAACTTCTTTTGAATTGCGTAGTAGTGAAATTTTAGGAATATCAGGGTTAATGGGTGCTGGACGAACAGAGCTGATGAAACTTATTTATGGGGCATTACCGAAAACAGCAGGGAGAATTTATCTAAATGGTAAATTAATTGAAAATCGTACCGCTCAAGAAGGATTACATAACGGCATTGTTTATATTTCGGAAGATCGAAAAAATGATGGGTTAATTTTAGGTATGTCAGTCAAAGAGAATATGTCGCTGACGGCATTACAATTCCTTTCAAAATTTGGGCTAGTTAATGCTGAATTAGAGAAAACGGCAGTTGATGATTTTATTTTGATGTTTAATATCAAAACACCGCATCGGGACAAATTGATTGGGGAGCTTTCTGGTGGTAATCAGCAAAAAGTTGCTATTGCAAAAGGTTTGATGACACATCCTAAGGTATTGATTTTAGATGAACCTACTCGTGGTGTTGATGTTGGTGCGAAAAAAGAAATTTATCAGCTAATCAATCAATTTAAGGCAGAGGGATTAAGCATTATTATGGTGTCAAGCGATATGCCAGAAATTTTGGGAATGTCCGATCGTATTTTAGTTATGCGAGAAGGAAAAATTAGTGGTGAGTTATCACGTCAAGATGCGACACAAGAAAAGATTTTATCCCTAGCGATTGGTAAAGATACATTTGATAAGAGAATAAATGATGAAAGAACAGCGTAAATTAACACAATTTTTAATTGAACAGCGTTCCTTAGTTGCGCTGTTTATATTGATCGTAGTAGTTTCTTTTCTAAACCCACATTTTTTTAGTTTGGATAATTTGCTTAATATTCTTCGGCAAACCTCTGTTAATGCCATTATTGCGATTGGCATGACCTTTGTTATTTTGATTGCAGGTATTGATCTTTCTGTTGGATCAGTGCTTGCATTGACAGGAGCCGTCGCTGCAACATTGGTTAGTTTGGATTTTCCACTTTGGATCGTTATGCCAACAGTCTTAATATTTGGTGGAATTATCGGGCTAATTAATGGGATATTAGTTGCTTTTGGTAAAGTTCAGGCATTTATGGCAACACTTATCACAATGTTGTTATTGCGTGGTGTAACGATGATTTATATGGGGGGGCGCCCTATTAGTACTGGAGTTTCTGATAGTTCGGATATTTTCTCGGAAATTGGTACTGGTGTATGTTTCGGTATTCCTTTTCCTGTTTGGTTAATGTTCGTTTTATTTGCTTGTGCTTGGTTATTACTTACCCAAACTCGTATAGGGCGTTATATTTATGCTTTAGGTGGAAATGAGGCTGCAACAGCATTATCTGGTATCAATGTGAATAAAGTAAAACTGTTTGTCTTTACGTTAAGCGGTATGTTAGCAGCGTTAGCAGGTATGATTGTTACAGCCCGATTAGGCTCTGCTCAGCCAACAGCAGGAACAGGTTACGAATTAGATGCAATTGCTGCGGTTGTTGTCGGTGGTACATCTTTAATGGGTGGAAAGGGACGAATTATAGGCACATTGATCGGGGCCTTAATTATTGGTTTTTTGAGTAATGCACTTAATTTGTTAGATATAGATTCTTATTATCAGCTTGTTGCAAAGGCTCTAGTCATTCTTACTGCGGTGGTTTTAGATAATTTTATCGGGCGTAATAAAACCTAACAAGCGGTTAGATTCTCACTTAATTTTGCAATTTACTTATATTTATAGTGAGCGTTGTTTAACTCACTGTTTTTAAACTCTAAACAGGAGATTTCTATGAAAAAATTGACTTCTTTAGCCCTTACCTTAGGTTTGGTTTTCAGTACTTCTGCAATGGCACAAGAAACTATTGCACTTGCTATTTCAACATTAGATAACCCTTTTTTTGTTACGCTAAAAGAAGGGGCAGAGAAAAAAGCTCAGGAATTAGGCTATAACTTAATTGTACTAGATTCCCAGAATGATCCAGCCAAAGAGCTTGCAAATGTAGAAGATGTTACAGTTCGTGGCGCGAAAGTATTGCTAATCAATCCAACAGATTCCGAGGCTGTTGGAAATGCAGTTGCCATTGCTAATAAAAAGCATATCCCTGTTATTACTCTAGATCGAGGAGCAAATAAAGGCGATGTTGTCAGTCATATTGCTTCAGATAATGTATCTGGCGGAAAAATGGCGGGAGATTTCATTGCAGAGAAAGTGGGTAAGCAAGCAAAAGTAATCCAATTAGAAGGTATTGCAGGTACATCAGCAGCCCGTGAGCGAGGAGAAGGTTTTAAACAAGCAGTATCAGCGCATCAACTCGATGTATTAGCTAGCCAACCAGCTGATTTTGATCGTACAAAAGGTTTAAATGTAATGGAAAACTTATTGGCGAGTCACGGCTCAGCTAAAGCTGTGTTTGCACAAAACGATGAAATGGCATTAGGTGCATTAAGAGCAATTAAAGCGACAGGGAAAGAGATTATTGTCGTTGGGTTTGACGGTACAGATGATGCGGTGAAAGCGGTGCAAAATGGTAAGTTAGCGGCAACAATTGCCCAACAACCTGAAAAAATTGGTGAACTAGGGGTAGAAACGGCAGCTAAAGTGCTCAAAGGCGAAAAAGTAGAAAGTAAAATTCCAGTACCATTAAAAGTAATTACAAAATAGATTAGAGAGAGCTTCTTTTGAATTGGTTTCAAGTTAAAAGAAGCTCTTTTCAGAATAGGTTAAATGAACTAGATGAAGAATAAACTTTGTGTATTAGGTAGCATTAATGTTGATCATATTGTGCGAGTACCTTATTTCCCAAATGCGGGAGAAACTTTGTTAGGTTATGATTATCAGAGAGCTTATGGCGGGAAAGGAGCAAATCAAGCAGTGGCTGCTGCCCGGTTAGGAGCAAATGTGCAATTTATTGGGGCTGTGGGTGATGATCTGATTGGGCAAGAAATGAAGCGTGCTTTTACCGAAGAAGGAATAGATACTTCAGCGATTACAACGCTTTCAAACCAGAATACAGGATTAGCAATGATTCAAGTTTCTGATAAAGGCGAAAATAGCATTGTTGTTTCTTCTGGAGCAAATAGCTGTGTTTCAGCGGAGTTAATTGAACAGTTGAAATCAGCGATTGAACAATCTTCAATCTTATTAGTTCAATTAGAAATACCTCAGCAAGCGGTTGAATACGCAATAAATTTTGCAAAATCAGTTGATACCAAAGTCGTATTAAATCCAGCCCCTGCGACAAAGTTATCGTCTAGTTTGCTTGCACAAATTGATATGATCACGCCCAATGAAACAGAAACAGAAATCTTAACGGGGATAAAAGTTTATGATGATCAGACCGCTTTCCAAGCTGCACAATATTTTCACCAATTTGGAATACGGCAAGTATTGATTACATTAGGTTCAAATGGTGTTTACGTCAGCGATAGAAATAGTAATAAACAAGGAGAAATTGTTCAAGGTTTTAGGGTTAAAGCAGTAGATACAACAGCGGCTGGTGATACATTTAATGCGGGTATTGTTACAGGTTTGCTAGAGGGGAAAACATTAGAGGAATCTATTATTTTTGCTCATGCAGCTGCTGCGTTATCGGTAACTCGAATAGGCGCTCAAGCTTCCATTCCGACGAGAGAAGAAGTCGATTGTTTTTTAGCTGAACAAAAAAACTAGCGATAAATAAAAGATAAAAAAATAAACATTAATAGATTGCGTTTTCATCTGGTTGATTTATTTTTCATCTTTTGATGTAATTTTCAAATATTTTTGCAAAAAGTACTTGCGTGCGTTTTAGAAATACCTATAATACGCACCACACAACGACGCGCTGTTGTGAATTAATAAGATTGATTTGATAGTGCGTCGTTGTTTTGTTCTTTAATAATGTATCAGACAATTTGTGTGGGCACTTGTTGATGTTAATTTGTAGTTATAAGTATATAAAGACAAGACTTAATGAGTGCTAACTTGAAAATTCATAAAGAAGTAATAGAGTCAGTATTGATTGAGCGAAAAGATTAAATTGAAGAGTTTGATCATGGCTCAGATTGAACGCTGGCGGCAGGCTTAACACATGCAAGTCGAACGGTAACGGGTAAGTACTTGTACTTATGCTGACGAGTGGCGGACGGGTGAGTAATGCTTGGGAATCTGGCTTATGGAGGGGGATAACTACGGGAAACTGTAGCTAATACCGCGTATAATCGAGAGATGAAAGGGTGGGACCTTCGGGCCACCTGCCATGAGATGAGCCCAAGTGGGATTAGGTAGTAGGTGAGGTAAGGGCTCACCTAGCCGACGATCTCTAGCTGGTCTGAGAGGATGACCAGCCACACTGGAACTGAGACACGGTCCAGACTCCTACGGGAGGCAGCAGTGGGGAATATTGCACAATGGGGGGAACCCTGATGCAGCCATGCCGCGTGAATGAAGAAGGCCTTCGGGTTGTAAAGTTCTTTCGGTGATGAGGAAAGCTTGGGTGTTAATAGCACTTGGGTATGACGTTAGTTACAGAAGAAGCACCGGCTAACTCCGTGCCAGCAGCCGCGGTAATACGGAGGGTGCGAGCGTTAATCGGAATGACTGGGCGTAAAGGGCACGCAGGCGGTGACTTAAGTGAGATGTGAAAGCCCTGGGCTTAACCTAGGAATAGCATTTCATACTGGGTCGCTAGAGTATTTTAGGGAGGGGTAGAATTCCACGTGTAGCGGTGAAATGCGTAGAGATGTGGAGGAATACCGAAGGCGAAGGCAGCCCCTTGGGAATATACTGACGCTCATGTGCGAAAGCGTGGGGAGCAAACAGGATTAGATACCCTGGTAGTCCACGCTGTAAACGATGTCGATTTGGGGATTGGGCTTTGAGTTTGGTCCCCGAAGCTAACGCGATAAATCGACCGCCTGGGGAGTACGGCCGCAAGGCTAAAACTCAAATGAATTGACGGGGGCCCGCACAAGCGGTGGAGCATGTGGTTTAATTCGATGCAACGCGAAGAACCTTACCTACTCTTGACATCCAGAGAATCCTGTAGAGATACGGGAGTGCCTTCGGGAGCTCTGAGACAGGTGCTGCATGGCTGTCGTCAGCTCGTGTTGTGAAATGTTGGGTTAAGTCCCGCAACGAGCGCAACCCTTATCCTTTGTTGCCAGCGGGTTATGCCGGGAACTCAAAGGAGACTGCCAGTGATAAACTGGAGGAAGGTGGGGATGACGTCAAGTCATCATGGCCCTTACGAGTAGGGCTACACACGTGCTACAATGGCGTATACAGAGGGAAGCAAGATGGCGACATGGAGCGAATCTCACAAAGTACGTCTAAGTTCGGATTGGAGTCTGCAACTCGACTCCATGAAGTCGGAATCGCTAGTAATCGCAAATCAGAATGTTGCGGTGAATACGTTCCCGGGCCTTGTACACACCGCCCGTCACACCATGGGAGTGGGTTGTACCAGAAGTAGATAGCTTAACCTTCGGGAGGGCGTTTACCACGGTATGATTCATGACTGGGGTGAAGTCGTAACAAGGTAACCGTAGGGGAACCTGCGGTTGGATCACCTCCTTACCAACGACGAATTGCGTTAATAAGCGCTCACACAAATTGTCTGATAAGAGAATAATTAAGGTCATCCGTTGGGTCTGTAGCTCAGGTGGTTAGAGCGCACCCCTGATAAGGGTGAGGTCGGTGGTTCAAGTCCACTCAGACCCACCACTCGTAAGTGAGTGACAAACGGAAGATGGAATGGGGATATAGCTCAGCTGGGAGAGCGCCTGCCTTGCACGCAGGAGGTCAGCGGTTCGATCCCGCTTATCTCCACCAATTCATCATACTTAAGGTTATGTTGCTTATATACGTTTATATAAGAGATGATAAATAACATGAATTTAAGTATGATGATTAATTAACTTTAATTGTTATATCTGTTCTTTAAAAATTTAGAAACAAGCTGAAAATTGAGATTTTTTCAAGCGGTGTTGAGTAATCTACTTAATATATTATTAAGAGTTTTCTCATCACGCCAAAAAGTCTGAGTAAAGAAAAGCCTTGTGTGAACAAAAGCACACAAGCAAATAACCAGTTGTTTACCGATATCAACACAAATCCAAAATATTTGAGGTTGTATGGTTAAGTGACTAAGCGTACACGGTGGATGCCTAGGCAATCAGAGGCGAAGAAGGACGTGCTAATCTGCGAAAAGCTTGGATGAGTCGATAAGAGGCGTTTAATCCAAGATATCCGAATGGGGAAACCCAGTAGATGAAGAATCTACTATCCTTAGCTGAATACATAGGCTAAGGAAGCAAACCGGGAGAACTGAAACATCTAAGTACCCCGAGGAAAAGAAATCAACCGAGATTCTGTCAGTAGCGGCGAGCGAACGCGGAAGAGCCAGTAAGTTTTAGCAATAAATTAAGAGGAATCGTCTGGGAAGTCGAGCCATAGCGGGTGATAGCCCCGTACTTAAATAGTTTTTTGTGGAACTAAGCTTACAATAAGTAGGGCGGGACACGTGATATCCTGTTTGAAGATGGGGGGACCATCCTCCAAGGCTAAATACTCCTGATTGACCGATAGTGAACCAGTACCGTGAGGGAAAGGCGAAAAGAACCCCAGTGAGGGGAGTGAAATAGAACCTGAAACCGTGTACGTACAAGCAGTGGGAGCGGAGCAATCTGTGACTGCGTACCATTTTGTATAATGGGTCAGCGACTTATATTTTGTAGCAAGGTTAACCGAATAGGGGAGCCGTAGGGAAACCGAGTCTTAACTGGGCGATGTAGTTGCAAGGTATAGACCCGAAACCCGGTGATCTAGCCATGGGCAGGTTGAAGGTTGGGTAACACTAACTGGAGGACCGAACCGACTAATGTTGAAAAATTAGCGGATGACTTGTGGCTGGGGGTGAAAGGCCAATCAAACCGGGAGATAGCTGGTTCTCCCCGAAATCTATTTAGGTAGAGCCTTATGTGAATACCTTCGGGGGTAGAGCACTGTTTCGGCTAGGGGGCCATCCCGGCTTACCAACCCGATGCAAACTGCGAATACCGAAGAGTAATGCATAGGAGACACACGGCGGGTGCTAACGTTCGTCGTGAAGAGGGAAACAACCCAGACCGCCAGCTAAGGTCCCAAAGTACTAGTTAAGTGGGAAACGAAGTGGGAAGGCTTAGACAGCTAGGATGTTGGCTTAGAAGCAGCCACCATTTAAAGAAAGCGTAATAGCTCACTAGTCGAGTCGGCCTGCGCGGAAGATGTAACGGGGCTAAAACTAGTCACCGAAGCTGCGGCATCAGACGAAAGTCTGTTGGGTAGGGGAGCGTTGTGTAAGCGGATGAAGGTGAATCGAGAGGTTTGCTGGACGTATCACAAGTGCGAATGCTGACATAAGTAACGATAAAACGAGTGAAAAACTCGTTCGCCGGAAGACCAAGGGTTCCTGTCCAACGTTAATCGGGGCAGGGTGAGTCGGCCCCTAAGGCGAGGCTGAAAAGCGTAGTCGATGGGAAACGGGTTAATATTCCCGTACTTGGATAAACTGCGATGTGGGGACGGAGAAGGTTAGGTTAGCAGACTGTTGGATGTCTGTTTAAGGCGGTAGGTGGAGAGATTAGGCAAATCCGGTCTCTCTTAACACTGAGAACTGATGACGAGTGTCTACGGACACGAAGTAACTGATACCACGCTTCCAGGAAAAGCCACTAAGCTTCAGGTTTATCTAAACCGTACTGAAAACCGACACAGGTGGTCAGGTAGAGAATACTCAGGCGCTTGAGAGAACTCGGGTGAAGGAACTAGGCAAAATAGCACCGTAACTTCGGGAGAAGGTGCGCTTATGGTAATTGTAGTCCCTTGCGGACGAAGGTGAAGTAAGTCGAAGATACCAGCTGGCTGCAACTGTTTATTAAAAACACAGCACTCTGCAAACACGAAAGTGGACGTATAGGGTGTGATGCCTGCCCGGTGCTGGAAGGTTAATTGATGGTGTTATCGAAAGAGAAGCTCCTGATCGAAGCCCCAGTAAACGGCGGCCGTAACTATAACGGTCCTAAGGTAGCGAAATTCCTTGTCGGGTAAGTTCCGACCTGCACGAATGGCATAATGATGGCCAGGCTGTCTCCACCCGAGACTCAGTGAAATTGAAATCGCCGTGAAGATGCGGTGTACCCGCGGCTAGACGGAAAGACCCCGTGAACCTTTACTATAGCTTGACACTGAACATTGAATTTTGATGTGTAGGATAGGTGGGAGCCTTTGAAGCAGTGACGCTAGTCATTGTGGAGGCGTCCTTGAAATACCACCCTTTAACGTTTGATGTTCTAACGAAGATTACGAAACGTGGTCTCGGACAGTGTCTGGTGGGTAGTTTGACTGGGGCGGTCTCCTCCCAAAGAGTAACGGAGGAGCACGAAGGTTTGCTAATGACGGTCGGACATCGTCAGGTTAGTGCAATGGTAGAAGCAAGCTTAACTGCGAGACAGACAAGTCGAGCAGGTGCGAAAGCAGGTCATAGTGATCCGGTGGTTCTGAATGGAAGGGCCATCGCTCAACGGATAAAAGGTACTCCGGGGATAACAGGCTGATACCGCCCAAGAGTTCATATCGACGGCGGTGTTTGGCACCTCGATGTCGGCTCATCACATCCTGGGGCTGAAGTAGGTCCCAAGGGTATGGCTGTTCGCCATTTAAAGTGGTACGCGAGCTGGGTTTAGAACGTCGTGAGACAGTTCGGTCCCTATCTGCCGTGGGCGTTGGAGAATTGATTGGGGCTGCTCCTAGTACGAGAGGACCGGAGTGGACGCATCACTGGTGTTCCAGTTGTCTCGCCAGAGGCATTGCTGGGTAGCTAAATGCGGAAGAGATAAGTGCTGAAAGCATATAAGCACGAAACTTGCCAAGAGATGAGTTCTCCCAGTCTATAAGACTGTAAGGGTTGTTGGAGACTACGACGTAGATAGGTGGGGTGTGTAAGTGTAGTGATACATTGAGCTAACCCATACTAATTGCCCGAGAGGCTTAACCATACAACCTCAAGTGTTTTGGAGTTGATGTAGGGTAAAGATTGGTTATAGAAGATAACGAAAGATGAATGAAGAAAGGTTCAGACAGCTTGTTTTTAGAGAAATAAAGAAGAGACTATGCGTTACATCGAGTAATAGTAGAATAAGTAACGTGATAGAAAAAAGAATAGATAGATGGAAAGAATTTTCCTGATGGCCAGAGTGCTGTGGTCCCACCTGACTCCATACCGAACTCAGAAGTGAAACGCAGTAATGCCGATGGTAGTGTGGGGATTCCCCATGTGAGAGTAGGGCACCATCAGGGTTTTATAGATAACCCCAAGGTTGAGAGACCTTGGGGTTTTTGCTATGGGGAAATAATTAAAGTAATAATAGGCGTGTTTTATAAGCAATATCAAAACAAAAAGTCTGAAGAAAAAGAACAGACTTTTACAAAACAAATCAACTTGCTTTAATAAATAACCTCTTCACAAATAAAGTAATAATTATGAATTGCCCGCTGAATTGAAGGGATAAAATTCTTAAATCCTATCGCATTTATGTTACGACTAACACTAATTTATCTAGATTATAGGGCAACTTGGGGAAAGAATTTTTCACTGATTGAGATAAACTCAGATAACGTGATTGTTTTAAACGGAACAGTTAATCCTCTTGCTTTTATATCGTTTTCAAGTACAAAAACATTAGAAATATTGGCAAAAAGATTGGGGAATTTAACCGCTTGTAGCACACCGTTTTGCCATAGGACTAACGCATCATTATCGGTAATTTGATGAAGTAATTGAGTGAGTTCATTAGGGGCATAATTGGCTTGTGAAAGGGTGTAGAGCATATATTTCCTTAGAACGTGAGAATTTTTTCTGCTTGCTGAAGAATATCAAAAATATGTTGTTGTGGTACAAATTGTAGATTGTTTAATAACCATTTAGCATTGGATAAATTTCTCGTTTTGATGCTATCTTGGCAGATAAAGCAGTGATTTAGTTCATATAATTCAATGAGCTTGAATGTAGAAATATGATCTTTTTGTAAAATATTTTCAGGAAGCTGATTTGCTAAAAGATTGAATATCCCATCATTTAAAAAACAAATAGCGAGTTGTTCTTCATTACAAAAAGCACTGGCAGCTAATAATACATCAAGCCCTTCTCGGCTTGTTGCTGTACCAAAAGGTGGCTGTGTAAAGAGAATGGCAAGTTTATATTTTTTCATTAGAGTGTGAGTAAGCGGTCGGCTGTTAATAATGCTTGGCTAAATTCGCCAAGTCCCGCAAGGGTAAATCCATTTGCTAGACTATCTGGCACAATGCCACGTCGTTGGGCTGCACTTATACATAAATGTAGAGATAAGCGGTGAGTTTTGGCTAATTTTTGCCATTTTTCCATTAAATTGACTTCATCATTAGCTGGTTCGACAAAGCGGTTACCGTTATTGACTCCATTTTGAAAAAAGAATATTTGGCTAATATGATGCCCAGCTAAGAGTATTTCTTCGGTCAGTTGATAGGCTAAAAATGCACTTTGCGTGCCGTAAACATTTCCTTTTACTGCAATAACATAATGCATTATTCACTGTCCTGTTTGATTTGTCGAATATAAAAATAGATGGTATGACGAGAAATATCTAAACGTTTTGCCACTTGGTTAATAGTATCCTTAATATCAAAAATTCCTTTTTCAAACAGGCTAGTTACAATATGGCGATTTTTGTTATTATTTGCAATGTTACGGTCGTTTTGAATTTCATCAATGGTGCTATCAATCGTTTGAAGTACAAGTTCTTCAACGGAGCTTGCGAAATTAACTTGATGATCGGTTTCTTGTGGTGCGATAAAATGCGATAGAAACTGCGACATAGGGACATCAAGATTGATATTGATGCAGATTAGCCCGATTGTTTTTTGTTTAGGATTACGAATTGCAATAGTAACAGATTTCATTAATCCCCCACCTTTTGCTCGAGTAAAGTAGGGTTTTGATACACTATTATTTTGCATATGGTGCAACGACTTTAGTGCTCGATCGGTAATGGGTGAACCAATTTTGCGATTAGTATTGTGTCCGTTTACAATGTAAATTGCGGAGTGTTCTAAGGATTCTAATGAGTGTAAAACAATTTCGCAATGTTTGCCAATTAAAGCGGCAATACCATCTGCAACGGCAAAATAGGATGCAAGTATAGCGTGATCTTCTTCAGAAAAGCGATTTAATTTAGAACTCATATTATTATAGTGATATTAGTTAGGATCAGGGTACAAATATGTACCCTGATGCGTTAGATTACTTAGTTGGTTTGAAATCTAAAAGCTCAATTTCAAAAATAAGTGTAGAATTTGCAGGGATTTTTCCTGCTGGTCGATCACCGTAAGCTAATTTTGGTGGAACGACGAGTTCCATTTTTCCACCTTTTTTGAGCATTGGGATTGCTTCTACCCAGCCTGGGATCAGTTGGTTTAACTGAAATTCAATAGGCTCTTTGCGTTCATATGAGCTATCAAATACCGTACCGTTAGTTAAAGTTCCTTTATAATTTACTTTAACGGTATCCGTTGCTTTTGGTGATTCTCCTTCACCTGCTTTTTCAATGCGATATAAGAGACCAGAGTCTGTTTTTTTCACACCAGATTTTTTCTCATATTCTGTACGGAATTTATCGCCTGCTTCGGCATTGATTTTTGATTTTTCTGCTTGGATTTTATTTTCTTGGGTCATTAAATATTTATCTAATGCTTCAAGCTGTTTTTTGAGATCTTCTTCGGTTAATTTACCTGTTTTTTTCAAGGTGTCTTGCACGCCAGCTAAAATACGGTCTTGATTATAGTTAAAAATTTCTTTTTGTGATTTCATCACATCTTCGATATTTTTTCCCATTAATACGCCCACAGCGTAAGATGATTCATCAACAAATTTTGTATCAGCTTCTTGTGCAAATACGGCTTGCGAAGTGAAAATGGTACTCGCAATAAGAGCAAGGGCAGAAAGTTTTACTTTTAACATAGATTTTCCTTGATAAAGTGTACAAAAATAAAGGTGGATAGGGTAAAGTGTATTCTTTTTTAATACAACTACTTTTCGTAATATGCCAACAAATATTGAGAATATACTCACACATTTAACGGAACTAGAAACCAAAATTACTTTCCAAGAGCAAACGATTGAAGAATTAAATCAAGCCTTGGTTGATCAACAATTTGTGTTGGACAAAATTCAACAGCAAGTCCGTCATCTTGCAGAAAAATTGCAAGGCGCACAAGGTAGCAATATTGCTAGCCTAGTAGAAGAAACACCACCACCGCATTATTAGGCAATGGGTTAGTATTTTTGTTCAATTTGAGTTACATAATGAAATTATCTTTTTTATCTGCATTCATTTTCGGACTAGTATTCGCTGTATCTTCTGTTCAAGCGGAAGACAAGCGGGTAGATCCGCAAAAGACTTTGCAAAACGAACCGCTGTTTAAAGATGGCAAAGGTTACTATTCTTACAAACAAGCCTTAAATATCCCTTTACCTAAGGGGAAGGTACTTATTCAGTATTTTTATAAATATGGTTGCCCAATTTGTTTAAATGCCGATGATTATTTAAAACAATATGCTGAACGGCATAAAGATACCGTTGTGTTACAGCGAAGTCCTGCTTTTGATAAAGGGGAATTATTTACCGCACAAATGAATGCAGCATTTAATGTATATGGAAAACCGGAGCTTGCGGATAAGTATTTATTTGATAGTGCAAATCGTAATAAAGGAAAGCGTTTAGTAGAAAATGATGATGAAATTAAACGTTGGCTTACCCAAAATTCCATTGATATTAGCCAATTTCATCAGGTTTTTATGTCAGGAAAGGTAAAGCAACAAATTGAAAAGGATAAGGCATTATATTTTACTTATTCACCACCTGTAGTTCCGATTGCAGTATTAAATGGCAAATATATACTTATTCAAAATACGTTATACGATGATGATTATACGAATACTGTATTAGATTTTTTAGTGAATAAATTACAACAAGAACAGGAGAGCAAATAATAATGAGAATTGGCATTATTGGTGCAATGGCACAGGAAGTTGAAATTTTGCGTAGTTATATGCAAGAGCCTAAAGTAACAGAAATAGCAGGTTGTACTATTTATGAAGGGCGTATTAACAATACGGAAGTAGCATTATTGCAATCAGGGATTGGTAAAGTTGCCGCTGCTGTGGGTACAACGTTGTTATTGCAATTAGCTAAGCCTAATATTGTGATAAATACTGGATCAGCAGGCGGTTTAGATGCCAGCTTAGAAGTGGGGGATATTGTGATTTCCACAGAAGTTCGACATCATGATGTTGATGTAACTGCATTTGGCTACGAAAAAGGGCAGTTGCCTGCTAATCCCCCTGCATTCTTACCCGATGAACAGTTAGTTGAAGTTGCGTTAAAAGAGAGCCAAAAAATGGGCTTAAATGCAGTCTCTGGGCTAATTTGCAGTGGCGATCTGTTTGTAAATGGGGCAGAAATGATAGGTAAGATCCGTTCAGATTTTCCTAATGTTGTTGCTGTGGAAATGGAAGCCGCAGCGATTGCTCAAGTATGCCACGCTTTTGGTGTTCCATTTGTTGTTATTCGAGCAATTTCAGATGTGGCAGATAAAGTTTCCCACCTTTCTTTTGATGAGTTTTTACCTTTAGCAGCAGAAAAATCATCAACAGTCGTATTGACGGTGCTAAATTGTTTGGATTAGGTATATAACAAGCGGTCTGTTTCCGCTATTTTTTGTGATAGCTTATTTACGGCAGAAAATTAAAATGAGATATAAAACCGCTTTCGAGCGGTTTTCTTTTTTCAAGAGTTTGTAAAAGTAAGTAGAATTATTGGGCTTTTTATCGCTTTCTATTTGCAAATTTTGTACAATCCCCATTCTTTTAACCTATTGAATTTGAATAGGTTGTTTTTTTCAATTTGATTACTTTATTATTTTTATTTGAGATTTTTTTATGAGTACCGCACCAAATATCGGTTTTATTAGCCTTGGTTGTCCTAAAAATTTAGTGGATTCTGAGCGTATTTTAACGGAATTACGTTCCGATGGTTATAATATTATTCCAAGCTATGAAGGTGCAGATTTAGTTATTGTCAATACGTGTGGATTTATTGATAGTGCAGTGCAAGAGTCATTGGAATCCATTGGTGAAGCGTTAGAAGCAAATGGTAAAGTGATTGTAACGGGTTGTTTGGGGGCTCGTGAGAATCAAATTCGTGAAGTTCACCCAAAAGTGCTTGAAATTACAGGGCCACATAGCTATGAAGCGGTAATGAAACACGTGCATAAATATGTGCCAAAGCCTGAATATAGTCCTTATGTGAGTTTAGTACCGAAACAAGGGATAAAATTAACCCCTAAGCATTATGCGTATTTAAAAATTTCAGAAGGTTGCGATCATCGTTGCACGTTCTGCATTATTCCGTCTATGCGTGGTGATTTAGATAGTCGTTCTCTTGTCCAAATTCTTGATGAAGCAAAACGTTTGGTTGATTCAGGCGTTAAAGAAATTTTGGTGGTATCGCAAGATACTTCCGCTTATGGTTTAGATAAGAAAAAAGAGAACGCTGCGAAAACAGTATTTTGGAATGGAATGCCGATCAAAAATGATCTGATGACATTATGTGAGAAGCTAGGATCGCTTGGTGCGTGGGTTCGTTTACATTATGTTTATCCATATCCACATGTGGATAACCTTATTCCATTGATGGCAGAAGGAAAGATTTTGCCGTATTTAGATATTCCTTTGCAACACGCTAGCCCTAAAATTCTCAAGGCAATGAAACGTCCAGGCTCTATCGAACGTACTTTAGAGCGGATCAAAAAATGGCGAGAGATTTGCCCTGATTTAACACTTCGTTCTACTTTTATTGTTGGATTTCCAGGTGAAACAGAAGAAGATTTCCAAATGCTATTGGATTTTTTGCAAGAAGCACAATTAGATCGAGTGGGTTGCTTTAAATTTAGCCCAGTAGATGGTGCAGTTGCGACAGAAATGCAAGATCAAGTACCAGAAGATGTGAAAGAAGAGCGTTTTCATCGTTTTATGCAGTTGCAACAAAAAATTTCTGCTGACCGCTTACAACAAAAAGTGGGGAGAACATTGGCGGTAATTGTCGATGAAATTGATGATCAAGGCATTATTGGGCGTTCAATGGCGGATGCTCCAGAAATTGATGGAATGGTCTATATTGATAATCCAGCAGGTAAAGCCATTGATGTTGGGCAAATTATTTCAGTAACCATAACCCACGCAGATGAGTATGATCTGTGGGGAATTTGTTAGTTTTTATTTTAGTATATTCAAGGGACAAAAATTATGTCAGATCAACAACCGAGTGTTATTCGCTTTGAACAGGCAGTAAAAGCGAAGGATTATGAATTATCTTGTACTGAGTTGTTAAATATTTTAAATAAATTAGACTCTAATTTTGGTGGTATAGGTGGAATTGAATGTGATTTTCCATCAGCCTTAGCTAATTTAGATCAAGATAAAGTTGTGCATTTTTGTACTCGTGTTGCCGTGGCTGTTACAGATCTCTTTAAAGATCCTGGCTTATCGCTTTCTATGGAAGGTGCAAAGCGTTTCTTAATTTTACAACGTTGGTTAGCCTTAGTTTTTGCGAGTTCACCATTTGTGAATGCAGATCATATTCTTAAAACTTATAACCGCAATCCTGAGGCAAGTGGTCAAGAAATACATTTAGAAGCAACAGAATCTGCGCTTATGAAATTTTGTGTGTTGTATTTCCCTGAATCAAATATCCCCCTTAATTTAGATGCGATATGGGAACTTTCTCCTGATATTTGTGCTTCTCTTTGTTTTGCTTTACAGTCGCCTCGTTTCATTGGTACGCAAGCAGCATTTTCAAAACGTGCAGCTATTTTACAATGGTTCCCTGAAAAATTAGCCACATTTTCGAATTTGAATACCTTACCGAGTAATATTTCTCACGATGTGTATATGCATTGTAGTTATGATACTGCGGAAAATAAGCATTTGGTCAAGAAAAGTTTAAACAAAGTAGTACGTAATCACTTATTGGAACTAGGTTGGGAAGATTGTGATGTTCGCAAAATTGGCTATAAAAATGGTAAACCTGTTATGGTTGTGTTACTTGAACACTTCCACTCATCTCATTCTATTTACCGTACGCATTCAACCTCAATGATAGCGGCTCGTGAACACTTTTACCTTGTGGGCTTTGGTAGTGATGCCGTTGATGAAGCAGGAAGAGCTGTCTTTGATGAATTCCATTTATTAAATGAGAATACAATTTTTGAGAAATTGCTCCAGCTTAAAGCATTTTGTGAGCAAGCTCATCCAGCCGTACTTTATATGCCAAGTATTGGTATGGATTTAACGCCAATTTTTGTAAGTAATACACGTTTAGCACCTATTCAAGCCATTGCTCTAGGGCATCCTGCAACGACACATTCTGATTTTATTGAATATGTGATTGTAGAAGATGATTATGTTGGATCAGAATCGTGTTTTAGTGAGAAATTATTACGTCTACCAAAAGATGCGTTACCTTATGTACCATCGGCATTAGCACCAACATCTGTAGACTATCGTTTCCGTGAGAATCCTGAAGTTGTGCATATTGGTGTTGCTTCAACAACGATGAAGTTAAATCCGTATTTCTTAGAAGCATGTAAAGCAATCCGTGATCGTGCGAATGTGAAAGTCCATTTCCATTTTGCCTTAGGCCAATCAGGTGGGGTAACTCACCCTTATGTTGAACGTTTTATTAAGAGTTATTTGGGTGATTCAGCGACGGCACATCCTCATTCTCCTTATGAAAATTACCTCCGCATTTTATATAACTGCGATATGATGGTGAATCCGTTCCCATTTGGTAACACGAATGGCATTATTGATATGGTAACTTTAGGTTTAGTTGGTGTATGTAAAACAGGCCCAGAAGTTCATGAACATATCGATGAAGGCTTGTTTAAACGTCTTGGCTTACCAGAGTGGTTGATTGCTCATACTGCTGATGAATATGTTGAGAGAGCAGTGCGTCTTGCAGAAAACCACGAAGAACGTTTAGCACTTCGCCATCATATTATTGAGAATAATGGTTTACAGGCATTATTTACGGGTAATCCAAAACCGATGGGGCAAATCTTATTGGCGAAATTGGTGGAATGGGCAGACAATAACAACGTTGTATTAACATTAGAGAATAATACAACGCCAGTGGTTGAACCCAAAGTAGCTAAAGAGTATAAACCTAAAAAAGAAGTTAAGGTGGTTGTGAAAAAAGCAGAAGATAAAAATGCGAAAAAATCACCAGCAAAGCCTAAAGCAAAGGAGAAGAAAGTTTCTCCGTTAAAAGAAGTTGCTAGAAAACTTAAAAAGACAAATTAAAAGTAAATAAAAAAACCGCCGAATTAGGCGGTTTTTTTATTCGGCATAAGCAGTAGGACAAGTAGAAATAATGTTGAAATTTAATCGATTATTAATGTTTGTCGGAAGGCATAACATGTGTCGCAAAATAGTAAACAACCGTATTTTTAGTATAGAGTGTTTTTTAGCATAGATTGTTGCGAGGTTCTTCGTTACAATCATAAAAAATTTGGAGAATTGATATGAAAAAATTAGTTTTAATTGCGTTACTATCTAGCCTATTTTTAACCGCTTGTGGAGTTAAAGGCCCGCTTTATTTCCCAGAAAATACGCCACAATCACAAAATACTCAGTAGATCTAGCCGCTTGTAAGCGGTGGGATTACCTTCTAAATTTACATTTTTTATTTGCAAATACAATGGATTATTTTAATTATAAAAATCAACAACTTTTCGCAGAAGATATCGCTGTTGCCAATATTATTCAGCAATATGGTACACCTGCCTATATCTATTCCCGAGCAACCCTCGAACGCCATTGGCACGCTTTTAACAAGGCTTTCGGCTTACATCCTCATTTAGTCTGTTTTGCTGTCAAATCTAATTCTAATATAGCTTTGTTAAATGTAATGGCTCGGCTAGGATCAGGCTTCGATATTGTTTCTCAAGGGGAGCTGGAGCGAGTTATCGTAGCAGGTGGCGATCCTGCTAAAATCGTTTTTTCAGGGGTAGCAAAATCGCATCAAGAAATTGCTAGGGCATTGGAAGTCGGTATTCGGTGTTTTAATGTAGAGTCGTTATCTGAATTAAAACGTATTAACCAAATCGCTGGTGAAATGGAAAAAATTGCACCAATTTCTTTGAGAGTAAATCCTGATGTTGATGCGCATACTCACCCTTATATTTCCACAGGGTTAAAAGAGAATAAATTTGGCGTGAGTGTTAACCACGCTCGTGAGGTTTATCGATTCGCTCAAACATTATCCAATGTAAAAATAGTGGGAATGGATTGTCATATTGGTTCACAACTTACGGAGTTACAGCCATTTTTAGACGCAACTGACCGCTTGTTGGTGCTAATAGAACAGCTTCAGCAAGACGGTATTATGTTACATCATCTTGATCTCGGTGGTGGTTTAGGCGTTCCATATAACGATGAAACTCCTCCTCAACCAGTGGAATATATCTCTGCGTTATTAGCGAAATTACAGGCTTATCCACAGTTAGAAATTATTATTGAACCAGGGCGAGCGATCACTGCCAATGCAGGTATTCTAGTAACTAAAGTGGAATATTTAAAACAGAATGAAGATCGCCTATTTGCGATTGTCGATACAGGTATGAATGATATGATTCGTCCAGCGTTATATCAAGCCTATATGCAGATTATTGAAGTTGATCGCACGTTGAACCGAGAAAAAGCCATTTACGATGTTGTTGGTCCAATTTGTGAAACGTCCGATTTTTTAGGTAAACAACGGGAATTGGCGATTGCCGAAGGGGATTTAATTGCCGTGCGTTCGGCTGGTGCTTATGGGGCAACGATGTCTTCAACCTATAATTCCCGTCCACAAGCGGTTGAAATACTGGTTGATGGTGATAATGCTTATTTAATTAAACAACGCGCATCGTTTGCAGACTTATGGCGATTGGAAAGCCTAATTCCGTGATTATAGTTAATTGAGCAATTTACTTAGCTTCTTCTAACAAATTAGTGAAAATAAGAGGTGTGTGAGCCGTTATTGCCCAAGAAGGTTTAAAATCCTAGTTATTTTGATTATTCAACCCACAAAAGAGTAAATTTTTTTGTGGATTTTCTTTATTGTTTTTCACGTTCTTTTTAATCACAGCCTATAACTGTCGGCTTAATAATCAATTCTAATTATTGATTGAGATATTTACTGCCCTTTAAACTTTCTGTATTTACATTTGTCTAAATAAGATCAATAATAGGAATGATTTTCATTTATTGGTTTTAAGATGTTGTTTTCTTCTTTAAAATGGGTCAAAAAAATTGCGTTAGGGGCAGTATTAGCAGGGCTAATGGCGTGTCAATCCTTAGATGTTTCTCAAAAACGTATTTTTCACCCACAAACTAACCGCTATCTTACTCTCTCTGAGTTTGTGCAGGAAGTTCAAAATACGCCGATGATTTTACTCGGTGAAAAGCACGATAATTCTATTCATCATCAGGCAGAAATCGCCTTATTCCAACAACTTTATCAAACGGGCAAGTTGCACAGTGTCGCATTAGAAATGCTACCAAGTTCTCAACAGGCGGACATTGATCACGCCTTAGGATTACTTCGTCAAACCCCAAATGTAAGTAATTCAACGGTAAAACAAATATTACCGTGGACAGAAAAATGGGACTGGTCACAATATGGTGATTTAATCACGGCACTGAGTAATAGCAAAGTACAAGTGCTTGGCGGAAATTTAGACCGTAGCGAAATTGAAACATTATTTCGTGGAGCATATCCGCTAAATGGTAACCGTTCTACTCAGCCAGCGATTAAGCAACGTATTGCTAAGGCGATTGCCCAAAATCATAAAATTGATCCCAATGATCAAACCATTCAAACAATGGTAACTATTCAACAATTCAAAGATCGCCGAATGGCAGAAGCATTAATTAAAGGTAATAAATCAACTCTACTGATTGCAGGTAATTTTCACGTTAATAAAGCAGTGGGGATCCCTGTTCATTTGGCTGATTTAGGAAAACATCAGTTTGTCGTTATCAGTTTGGCGAAGCAACTTGATGATATAAATGCAAAGGAAAGTGATTATATTTGGCTATTGCCTTAAGTGTTATCTAATTTTTAAATGAAATACAGTAATAATGAGGAAAAGATGCAGTTAAATCGAGTAACAAAAGGGATTTTATTTGCTTGTGCGTGTATGACAAGCGGTCAGTTATTGGCAGAAAATAGTAATAGTGAATCAGTCACAGATGAGTTGCAGTTTGATACTTTGGTCATTTCAGCTCAAAAAGTAACGCCAAAGCAACAAATGTTTGGTACTGTTGGAGCGGTGAGCTCGGTTGGTGAAGAAAAGCAGATGCGAAGTTTAGATAGTGTCATTCGAGCTTTGCCAGGGACATTTACCAATATTAACCCAACGCAAGGAACGGTTTCAGTCAATATTCGTGGATTAAGTGGTTTTGGTCGTGTAAATAGTATGATTGATGGTGTTCCGCAGACCTTTTACGGAACATCATCAAATTCGTCCAGTCGTTACCATCAAGAAGAGGGTGGATATGGGCCTAGTAGCTCTTTTGGAGCGATGATTGATCCTAATTTCTTAGCGAGAATTGATATTAAACGAGGCGGATCAAATCACGGTGCAGACGGCATAAATGCGTTAAGTGGTAGTGCAAATATGCGTACTATTGGGGTTGATGATGTGGTTATGGAGGGCAATCGTGTAGGCGTGCTTTCAAAATTATCTTACGGCTCAAATGGTATTGGCCCAAATGGAATGTTGGCACTTGGTGGAAAATATTCTCTTGCTGAGCATAACACTCTAGGAGCATTTTTTGCGTATAGTGGGAGTAAAAGTAAAGCTAATTATAAACGTGGAGATGGTAGTTATTCAGGAGAAAATGATTATGTTCGCCGCTTAGATCAAAAGCCTGAATCGTGGTTAAGTAAAATTGAATGGAATACGGAAGCGCAAAAATTGCTCTTAACAGGGCGAGGTTATCGTAACAATGTTGGCGGACGTGATACTAAAAATAAAAGCTATGCGTTGGATTATGAATATAACCCGACATCTGATCTAGTAAATTTGAAATTATTAGCATCAACGAACCGAAGCGATCAGATCTATCACGATGATGCCAATATTTGGTTGCTCACTAAAGCAAAAACCAGAAACCAAGCAGATTATATTGATCTCAATAATAGCTCTATATTCCATTTTGGTGAAGCCGATCTCTCTTTAAATTATGGGGTTAATTTATTAAAAAATAAATACGTTAAAAATGCCACAGGGATTGATCAGGATAATGAAGTGTATACGCCATTTGCTCCGAAAGGTAAACAGTCGTTACGCAGTGGTTATATTACATCTGATTTAAACTACAAAGACTTTGGCGTAAAAGCAGGGTTGATTTATACGGATTCAGTAACACGGGGTTATAAACCGCCTTGTGATGTTTCTAATATCAATAATACAATCATTCCGTCTAACTGCACACCTGTTGGCGCTGCACATATGAAGTTGACAGCAAAGGCATTAATGCCATCTATTACTTTCTCTTATAAAGTGAGTGATTGGTTTGAACCTTTTGTGAGTTATAGCCGTTCAATGCGAGTGCCAAATATTCAAGAAATTTTCTTTAGTAATGAGGGCGCTGGTTCAATGAATCCATTCTTAAAACCAGAATATGCTCGCACTGTTGAAGTAGGTTTTAATACTAAAAAAGAAAATGTATGGGTAAATGATGATTTCTTAGGTATTAAATTAGTCGGCTATCAACGCCAAATGAAAGATGAAATTTATAGCGATTCATTCTATATGGATCCAAATATTGGTTTAACAAATAAATTAACAGATGATGTTTTACCTTCTTTCCATGCACAAATGTATCGTAATGCTCTAGACAAATTAAACCATCGAGGCGTTGAATTAGACTTCAATTACGATGCGGGTTTTGTATTTGCGAATTTAGCCTACTCTTATCAAAAATCACAATTACCACCTGATGTTACTGCAACGGTTAGTACAGGTTTTGGTACTACAAGTGTAACAGAAATGCCGAAGCATACAGCGACATTAACGCTTGGTGGTCGTTTATTAGATAAAAAGCTGGAGCTTGGTTCTACCTTTAAATATACGGGCAGATCAAAACGTTATTTACCTAGTGGGCTACAAGTAGAAGACTCTGATTTATTACAAGAGCTGCCGAAAATGCCTATCATCATAGATTTTTACACAACATACCAACTTAATAAAAACGTGTTGTTAAAAATGTCGGTTCAAAATCTGATGAACCGTAATTATGTCGATGCACTTAACTCATTAAATTCAACATCTTCCCAATTAACTGGGGTTGATTCTAATGATAATTATGTTTATTCATTTAGTAATGCGGCACGTGGACGGACATATTTAGTTGGTGCAGAGATTCGTTTTTAATTTTTTAACTTAAAGGAAATATTATGAAAGTAACACAATATCGTTTTGTTCCAACCTTAATGGCAAGTGTATTAGCTGTTGCTCTTGTTGGTTGTTCTTCAAGTGGCTCATCTTATTCACCAGATCACGTTGCAGATAAAGCTAAACAAGAAGAGCAAAAAGCAAAAGAAAAAATTGCTCATGAGCGTGCAGAGGCAGAAAAAGTTAAAGCAGAAGCGGATAAACAAGTGAAAGAGCAGGCAGAAAAAGCTCATTTAGAAGCTGAAAAGGCAAAACAAGAAGCAGAAAAAGCTCGTGTAGAGGCTGAGAAAACTAAGGCAGAAACAGATAAGAGGGCAAAAGAGTTAGAAGAAAATGTGCGTTTAGAAGCGGACAAAGCAAAAGAAGATGCAGAAAAAGCACGTTTGGAAGCTGAGCAAAAAGTTAAAGAGCAAAAATTAGCTTGGCGTCATTATGAGGTAATTAGTTCAAATGATGGTGGTTATAAATATGAACCTACTAAATTGGCTGGAAAAGAAGGCGTTTATTACTCTTCAGGCCCTATTGTATTATCAAAAGGCGGTAAAGCAGTAAAATTAGATAACTCAGAGTTGCAATATGATAGAGATTTCTTAAAAAATGGTGAGCTTGATTCGAACAAGGTTCAACATCTTGAGATTACAGATACTGATGGCACAGTATTAGGTAAGTTCCAATTTGTAAATCAAGATTATTCAAGTTATGCAACTTTTGTATCAGCTAAACCATCTAATCAGTATGGTAGTATTGATAAAATTGAACCTCTTGCGTTTTATACAGCAAAATTATCAACAGAATCTCAGCTAGCACAGCAAAAAGGTACTTTTGACTACAATGGTAAAGCAATTGGTTATCAAGGGGGGGTAAAAGGTGGAACACCAACACAAGAAGCTGTTGCTGATGTTCATTTTGAAGTTAATTTTGATACGAAAAAAATTAAAGGGGAAATGACAAACCGTTTTGACGGACTGACTAAAAATGCGTTTGGTTTAACTAAAGGTTGGGATAAAAATGATGATCCTATTTATTATCCAGAGCACAATGACCCTACTCGCTCACTGATTTTGAAAGAAACTGATATTAAAGTAGAAAATGGTGTTGTTGGCTTCGGTCATAACGGTGTCGTTGATAGCAATGCTGGGATTATAGCTGGTGGTAAATTACGTGATGTAACTGACTACGGCGGTGTATTTGCAGGCCCAAATCTTGAAAATATTGTTGGTCAGATTGGTGGCGGTGAAGAGCGTATTATGTTCGGTGCAACAAAAGCTGATGCCCCGAAAACAGAAGCTTCTAAAGGCGAACAGAAGTAGTTTTTAATGTTTAAACAAGCGGTTAGATTTCTTAGAAATAAGCAAATTTCAATGAGAATCTTACCGCTTGTTATTTTATAAGGATACAAAATGTCTTTTTTTACTCGACAGGTTATATTTGTTGTTTTAGCTATTTTTAGTCTTAATCTTTATGCAGAAGTGCCTGAAAGTGTTTCTGGTGGGGTTGTTGAATCGTTACAAGAGATGACAATTCAAGCAATGTATCAAAATGCTCACCCTGTGGTGAAAGGGGTGTTAGTTATATTATTGCTTTGTTCGGTTATTACTTGGACAATTTTCGTCTTTAAAATTGTGCAGTTTCGCCGTGGAATTCATCAATTAAATAAAGAACAAAAACAATTACAGCAACAATCATCTTTAGCTGAATTGAATAATTCTTCTTCTGTTTTTGCTAAAAATAGTATTACGCTCAGTCTATTTAGCGAAGTGCGTGATGAGATGGAACGCTCACAACAGCAATGTGATGAGGCGTTTACTGATCGAGTTGATTACCGTTTAGAGCGTCAAATTCAACATTGGGTATATCGTATTCGCTATGGCATTGGTGTATTAGCTACAATTGGCTCGGTTGCCCCTTTTATTGGCTTATTTGGAACGGTGTGGGGCATAATGAATAGCTTTATCGGCATTGTAAATGCGAAAAGCACCAATTTGGCGGTGGTTGCCCCAGGAATTGCAGAGGCTTTATTTGCAACGGCATTAGGATTGGTAGCGGCAATTCCAGCGGTAATGATGTATAACTATTTTACCCGTTATGTGAGCTATTATGGCACGTTAGTTGGTAATTTAGTTGCAATGTTACGACTAATGGTTAAACGAGATATTTCACTTAATCGATTATCTACTAAGGGGGAAAAATGACGAATTTACCGTCCGAGCAGGATCAAGAGCTAAGTGAAATCAACGTTACCCCGTTTATTGATGTGATGTTAGTTTTGCTGATTATTTTTATGGTTACCGTGCCATTAACCACCGTAACCGTTCCCCTTGATCTGCCAGTTGCTCAGGAACAGCCAACACCACCAACGGATAAACCGCTTATTCTTTCTCTGAATAAAGAGAAACAACTTTTTTTAGGTGATGAATCGATAGCAGAAGAAAACTTAGTCGAATTATTGAATGTAAAAACGGAACGTAATTTAGAGACCGTCATCTTTTTCCAAGCGGATAAAGAGGTTAATTATGAAAGTTTACTGCAAGTGATTAGCCGTTTACGTCAAGGGGGCTATTTGAAAATTGGTTTAGTCGGTTTGGAAGACGGTAATCAGGCGGAAAAATGATTGTTAGCCCACCTTCTTTTGAACAGCCAAAATGGCTAGTTGCTTTTGTTGTAGTATTAGTTGCTCATATATCATTGGTATGGGCATTAGCCAATAAAGCTACACAAGTGGAACAACCCCTAACGCTTTCTGCGGTGATGGTCGAATTTGCTGAATTACCCCAATCGGCGACAAAAATTGAACCAGTTACGATTGGGCCACCGCAAGAAATAGCGGTGAATAGTACGGCAGCAGCTAGTGAGCCGCAGCCACCTACGCCTGAAGAGCCACCTAAAATTGTTGTGGAAGAATCGCCTAAGGTTGAAAAAGCCGAAATCGTAGTAAAAAAACAGACGAAAACGAAGGAAAAACCGAAAGAAAAAGTAAAGGTTGAGCCGAAACAAAATCCACAAAAAGTGGTGAAAAAATTGCCTGAAAAGCCTTCAAAAAAACAGATACCTAACCAAGAAAGCGTAATGAAAGAGAGTACCAGTAATGTTAATTCTCGTGCGTCTTCACAAACGGCATCAGCACCGCCGAAAGGTGATGAAAGTAAAAATGCCGCACCGAGTAACAGCATCTCTGAAGATCGCAATTTAACGCAAAATTGGAAAGCGAAAGTGATGGCACATTTAAGCCGTAACCAACGTTATCCACAATTTGCAATGGATAACGGTCTTGGCGGAACGGCTTTTACCGCTATTACTATTGATGGACAAGGCAATGTGCTAAATGTAACACTCAAGAAAAGCACAGGTGTTTCTGTGTTAGATGATGAAACGCTCGCCCTTGTCAAACGGTCTTCGCCTTTGCCAATACCGCCTCCACATTTGCGTGAACGGGCAAGCCTCGTTTTGCCAATCCCAATTCGTTTTGACCCTCAAGAGTTTAAAAAAGCGCATAGCCGTTAGAATTAGCGGCTAGTTTTATGAGTTTACTGGAAGTTGATAGGTAATGATGAGTGAACAACGCTAATTTCTGGTAAATGCTGTTTCATTTTATGACGGAAAACTTCCACTTTGCGTTTTTCATCTGTCCTTTCGTAGTTGGTACCGAGAATAACTTCATCAACCATTTGGCGAATATCGGTATATTCTACATAAATAGATTGTGTTTTCTCACAAATTTTTATTTCATCAGAGCCAATTTCTGCCATTTTTAACAAGCGAAATTCTTCTTCATCTCGAAAAGCAAAATCTTTAAAAAGATAGCGAATATATTCTAAATCTGCTTCTTGTTCTGGAGTAAATTTGTCTATACTTTTTATTTTTTCTTTTAAATTATTAAGAGCTTTTTTCAGTTCTTTTTCTCTTTTTTTATGCCATTTAGAATTATTTCCTACTTGGTGTAAACAGAATGCAAAATTTGTATTATTAAATTTTGTGCATTTCCGTTCATCAATATAACTATCCATATAGGTAAGATAAGCAACTTGATAAAGAGGAAGTTTGGGATAATTTTTAGATATAGTATCAGATATACTTTCTGTTTGTAATTCAGTATCTCTTTCGGAAAAAGAAAAACTCTGGCGAATATCGGGCTGTTTTAACCAATTTCTTTTTTTATTAAATATTAAACAGCACCCTGAAGCTTCTATTTGATTTTCCTTACCATATAAGCGGAATTGGTTAAGATCATTGATACGGCTAGAAAAACAGCTAAAAAATGCATTTCTTTTTGGAAATTGTGTAATGTTTTCTAAGGAAATATCAGGCTTATCAAGAAATTCTAATAATGATTTACCTTCTGAAGGATCATTCATATATGTTGCACTATTCATTCGCATTGGGCTAAGAATATATTCCTGAGAACTTTCTTTATTTTTTTCGCTATCTTGTTTATTTTCTGCTTTGTTTAGTCCAAATAAAAGTTCTGCAACATAAGGCGTTGTGTAGTGAGCTAATGGGATATTTTTTAATTCAACAGGCTCAATAGATAATACTGTTAAGATAGTAATAATTTGCTTTTTTAATTGATTAGATTGTAGGTGTGTGGAGAGTTGCTTGCTAATCTTCTCTTTTTTATATTTAAAATAACTGTCAAACTTTTTTGATTTATTAGAGAATTCAAAGTGGCAATAATCTAGAAATTCTTGAGCGTTTATTTGTGCTTGAGCATTCTTTTCAGCTGAGAGCCCTTCAGCTAGTTGTAACCAATTAGTATAGTGTTCAATTGCTTTATTAAATAGTGAATTATCCTCATTTTCTGGGTTTTTTATTGTTTGGCTTAAATAGCAATGCCCAAGACAGGTTTGAGCAGTAATTTGTTCTTGAATGTTATTTTCAGTGGTGAGGCTTTTGGCTAGTTCTAGCTGATGTTCATGGTGTGTGATTGCTTGTTGAAAGAGTGGCTTAGCTTCATTTAACGGGCTTTTTATGGCTTGTGCCAGATAGCAACGTCCGAGCCAGACTTGAGCATAGATTTGCTGTTGAATGTTATTTTCAGTGGTGAGGCTTTTGGCTAGTTCTAGCTGATGTTTATGATGTTCAATTGCTTGTTGAAAGAGTGGTTTAGCTTCATTTAATGAGCTTTTTATGGCTTGTTCCATATAGCAACGCCCGAGCCAATATTGAGCATTGATTTGCTGTTGAATGTTATTTTCAGTAGTAAGTTCTTTGGCTAGTTTTAGCTGATGTTCGTGGTGTGTGATTGCTTGTTGAAAGAGTGGTTTAGCTTCATTTTCTGGGTTTTTTATGGCTTGTTTGAAATAGCAATATCCGAGGGCTTGTTGAGCATTGATTTGCTCTTGGGCTTTATTTTCAGTGGTAAGGCTTTCGGCTAGTTGTAGCCAATTATTATAGTGTTCAATCGCTAGTTCAAAGAGTGGTTTAGCTTCATTTAATGGGCTTTTTATGGCCTGTTCAAAATAGCAGCGTCCGAGCCAATGTTGAATATTAAGTTGTAATTGAATATCGGTATTTGTATCGGTAATACTTTCTAAAGCTTGTGTTAATTTGGAAATAGCTTGGTCATATTCGGCTTGTTTAAGTAATTTAATACCTTTATTAAGAAGTTGTGATGCGGTCATCATATTTCCTTTATTTTAGTTATTTTTTGTTAAATTTTAACCAAAATTTTGTTGGCTTTAAAATGGTTTTTGTAAGAAAGCGGTTTGATTAGGTAAGCATTTTGCAAATTTCTCACGAAATCTGACCGCTTGCGGTGCTTTTTTGTTAAAATCGTACGAATTTTTTTCGAGTGAGAAATCTGATGTTAAATGCTGTTTCTAAAAGTCTGCTCGCACCGAGTGGGCTTGAATTATCTAATCTAGCCAGCGTGCTAGATATTTTTTCGGATCGTCAAATTGATTATGGCGACCTCTATTTTCAGTTAAGCCAAGATGAAAGCTGGTCGTTGGAAGACGGTATTATCAAAGAAGGCGGTTTTTATATTGATCGGGGCGTGGGCGTGCGTGCGGTCTCGGGGGAGAAAACGGGTTTCGCTTATGCCGATCAAATTTCGCTAAATCAGTTGCAACAGTGTGCAATGGCGGCTCGTTCGATTAGCCAAACAAGCGGTCGGTTATTGGTAAATAATTTCACCAATGTAACCGCTTGTCGCCGTTATCCTGCAATCAATCCTCTTGAGAGCCTAAGCCGTGAGCAAAAAGTGGAGTTGCTACATTTGGTGGATCGGGTAGCTCGGACGGAAGACCCCCGTGTTATTCAGGTTAATGCAAATTTATCTGCCGTGTATGAAGAGATGTTGGTTGCTGCGACCGATGGCACGTTGGCGGCAGATATTCGACCGCTTGTTCGGTTGTCTGTGTCTGTATTGGTTGAGCAAAACGGTAAACGAGAGCGAGGCGGTGCGGGTGCTGGCGGGCGTTTCGGGCTGAATTGGTTCTTTGACTTACACTCTACGGGGGATAGCCGAGCTGTATTTTTAGCCAAAGAAGCAGTACGACAAGCGGTGGTTAATTTAGGTGCAGTAGTAGCCCCTGCTGGCGCAATGCCTATGGTGTTAGGGGCGGGGTGGCCCGGTATTTTACTACACGAAGCCGTTGGGCACGGGCTAGAGGGTGATTTTAACCGTAAAGAGTCTTCATTATTTACAGGCAGAATTGGTGAATTAGTAGCCTCACCGTTGTGTACTATTGTTGATGACGGTACGGTAGAAAATATGCGAGGCTCAATTACGGTTGATGATGAAGGTGTACCATCGCAACGTAATGTATTGATTGAAAACGGAATTTTGAAAGGTTATATGCAGGATAAAATGAACGCTCGGTTAATGGGCGTTGCGCCAACGGGTAATGGTCGTCGTGAATCTTATGCACATTTACCAATGCCTCGTATGACAAATACTTATATGACGGAAGGTAATCACGAGTTTGATGAGATGATCGATTCTATCGACTTTGGGCTTTATGCTCCGCATTTTAGTGGCGGGCAAGTGGATATTACGTCAGGTAAATTTGTATTTTCAACGGCAGAAGCCTACTTGATTGAGAAAGGTAAAATCACCAAACCTGTAACTGGTGCAACCTTAATTGGTAGTGGAATTGAGGCAATGCAACAGGTGTCAATGGTCGGTAAAAAAATGGAGCTTGATCTTGGTATTGGTACTTGTGGAAAAGAAGGGCAAAGCGTCCCCGTTGGTGTCGGACAACCTTGTATTAAACTAGATAAAATCACCGTAGGCGGCAGAGGGTAGTTTATTTGAGTTTATGTAAAGTGTAATAAACCAAAATTATAGAGAGTAAAAAAGGAAAATAAGATGGCATGGGTACAAATTCGTTTAAACAGTACAGATCAAAAAGCAGAAGCAATTAGCGATTTTTTAGAAGAGATTGGGGCAGTATCAGTAACCTTTATGGACAGTCAAGATACCCCGATTTTTGAGCCGTTGCCGGGGGAAACTCGTCTATGGGGAAATACCGATGTGGTTGCGTTGTTTGATGCTGAAACCGATATGCAACAGATTGTGTTATTGTTACAACAAAGCGGTGTGATCGAGCCAAATTTTGCGTATAAAATCGAGCAGATTGAAGATAAAGATTGGGAACGGGAGTGGATGGATAATTTTCACCCGATGCAGTTTGGTAAACGGTTGTGGATCTGTCCGAGCTGGCGAGATGTGCCAGATCCTAATGCAGTAAATGTGATGCTTGACCCAGGGCTTGCTTTTGGCACAGGCACTCACCCGACAACAGCACTCTGTTTACAATGGTTAGATAGTTTGGATCTGCAAGGAAAAACGGTGATCGATTTTGGCTGTGGATCAGGGATTTTGGCGATTGCGGCATTAAAACTTGGGGCAAAATCAGCGATTGGGATTGATATTGATCCCCAAGCGATTTTAGCAAGTAAAAATAATGCTGAAGCCAATGGTGTATTAGATCGATTACAATTATTTTTAGCGAAAGATCAGCCGAAAGATCTACAAGCCGATGTGGTGGTGGCTAATATTTTGGCAGGTCCACTGAAAGAGCTTGCTCCTCAAATTATTACGTTGGTAAAATCGCAAGGGGATCTTGGGTTATCAGGTATTCTATCAACACAAGCACAGTCGGTGTGTGAAGCCTATCAAGAGGCATTTGCCCTAGATCCTGTGGCAGAAAAAGAAGAGTGGTGTCGGATTACGGGTATTAAGAAATAATCAATTTTAGCTATGCTAGCTTATAAGCGGTTGGTTGAGTGCAAATTTTTGCATTAAACTAACCGCTTGTTTTTTTATCTATTTAACCATTCCATATAGGCTTTTGTGCCTTCAGCCACAGTTTTAAAAGGCTTGTCGTAGCCTGCTTTGCGTAGGTTGGTTAAATCCGCTTGGGTAAAGGTTTGGTAGCGAGATTTTAGATGATCTGGGAATGGAATGGTTTCAATTTCCCCTTTTTGGTGGAAATCGATCACTGCTTTAGCAACGGCTTGGAAAGATTCCGCATTACCTGAGCCTAAATTATAAATACCTGAAATGCCATTTTGCCACGCCCAAATGTTTACTTGTGCAACATCATCAATATAGACAAAATCACGCAAGAAATTTTCACTACCTGCAAATAATTTTGGATTTTCGCCGTTGAGAATTTGAGTGTTTAGGTGGAATGCTACACTTGCCATTGAGCCTTTGTGTTGCTCTCTTGGACCGTAAACATTGAAATATTTGAAGCCACAAATCGGTGAATCTGCCTGTGGAATTATTTTGCGCACATATTCATCAAATAGGAATTTTGAATAGCCATAAACATTTAGAGGGCTTTCAAAACGGCGTTCTTCAATAAAATTATCGGAACGTCCGCCATAGGTGGCAGCACTTGAGGCGTATAAAAATGGAATTTGGCGATCTAGGCAGTAATGCAATAACTCTTTAGAGTATTCGTAGTTATTGTGCATAATAAATTTGCCGTCCCATTCCGTTGTAGCAGAGCAAGCCCCTTCGTGGAATACCGCATCAATTTTACCGAAATCATCGCCAGCAATAATTGAGGCAATAAAATCATCTTTATCACAATAGTCTGCAATATCTAAATCTACTAAGTTGATAAATTTTTCGCCTTTTTTGAGATTGTCTACTACTAAAATATCAGTACGACCTTGTTCGTTTAGGGCTTTGACAATATTGCTACCAATAAAGCCAGCACCGCCTGTTACGATTATCATTGTTTATTCCTTTTTAAAGTAAAAATTAAAAATTATTATCAGCGTCTTTGATCCGCTGTGTAAGTGATTTAGTTAGCCACTTGAGTAAACAAGCGGTGAGATTCTTGATTAAATTGTTAATTTACCGATCTTCTGTTCTGCTTGTTGATACGCTGGGTCTTGCTGTATCTGTTTCACAAAACGTTGGATATTCGGATAGTCTTTCATTCCTCGTAACACAAGGGCTTGAAGCGGAAAGCTCATCATAATATCTGCCCCAGTAAGTTGTTCACCTAAGAACCATGTTTTGCCAGACAGGCTTTGCTCAATGTGATCTAAATGTAATTTTAATTGAGGGGTAAGAAAGGTATGACGAACGCCTTCGGTAATTTTGCGAACAATCGGTTTGATAAAGAAAGGTACTTTTTGTTGATCAATCCGATTAAATACTAAAGACATCACCAATAATGGCATGATAGAGCCTTCTGCATAATGTAGCCAGTAAAGGTAGTTTGGATATTCAGCGTTATCCACAGCAGGTTTGAAAGAAAATTGATCACCGTAGCGTTGTAGTAAGTATTCTACAATTGCACCGCTTTCTCCTAAGGTAAGATCACCATCAACAATTAAGGGTGATTTTCCAAGGGGGTGAATTTGACGCAAGCGGTCAGGTGCGAGAAAAGTTTGTGAATCTCGCTCAATGACATCTATTTTATAATCTAAATGAAGTAATTCAAGTAACCACGCAATGCGGTAAGCTCGAGATTGTTTTAATGCGTAGAGTGTAATCATGATTTTGCCCGTGCAAGTTGTTTTTTGAGTTTTTGCATTTTATCTCTAATACGTTGGCGTTTCAGTTGTGAAATATGATCAACAAAAAGAACGCCATTGAGGTGGTCGATTTCGTGTTGAATACAAATGGATAATAATCCATCAGCGTTTAACGTAAATTCATTGCCATTACGGTCAAGGGCTTTAACAGTTAAAGTTTCTTTACGTGGTACTAAGGCTCTACAACCAGGGATAGATAAACAGCCTTCTTCAATTCCTGTTTCACCTGCACTTTCGATAATTTCAGGGTTAATAAGGACAATTTGGTTCGCTTTATCCCCTTCAATATCTATTGTAATCACACGTTTTAATACGTTCACTTGGGGAGCGGCTAAACCAATTCCTTCGTGTTCATACATTGTTTCAAACATATTATCAATAAATTGACGAAGTTCATCATCAACGTGAGTGATAGGTTCACACACTTTCGCTAAATTTTCATCGGGGTAAATTAAAACATCTAATACAGCCATTTTTGTGATCTCTGTCGAAAAGTAGAAAAATTTTTGTAGGTTATTTTAGACGTTTTATTAGGATTAGGGAAACAGTAGGGGAGAAAAATGATATATACCAATGAATTATTACGATTATTACAAGTACCTCAGCTTGGTGCACAACGTATTGGCAGATTGTTGAATGAAGTTGATTTTAGTGAGTTTTGTCAGTACGACAAAACACAATTACGCCAAATTGGTTGGAATGATAAGCAGATCCAACGTTGGTTTAAACCAGATTGGACGTGGATTGAAAATGCAGAAAAATGGCATAATCCGACCGCTTGTCAGTTTATTTTAACGTTATTTGATGAATATTATCCTTTCTTGCTTCGTCAGATTAGTACCGCCCCGCCGATTCTTTTTGTACAAGGTAATATTGAAAGTTTATCGTACCCTCAAATTGCGATAGTTGGTAGCCGAGATTATTCCCCTTATGGGGAATATTGGGCAAATTATTTTGCAACGGAGCTTGTGCGTAATGGATTAGCGGTTACCAGTGGCTTAGCCATTGGTATTGATGGATTTTGTCATCAAAAAGCAGTAGAGCTAAAGGGGACGACCGTTGCAGTCTTAGGCAGTGGGCTAAATCGAGTTTATCCTACTCGTCATAAAAAATTAGCCGAGAGAATTATTAAAAATAATGGGGCGCTAGTCTCTGAATTTTTTCCTGATCAACCTCCTTTGGCGGAAAATTTCCCTCGCCGTAATCGCATTATTAGTGGGTTATCCCTTGGCACATTGGTGGTTGAAGCGACGATCAATAGTGGTTCATTGATTACCGCTCGCTATGCTTTGGAGCAGGGGAGGGAAGTATTTGCATTGCCGAATGCGGTACAAAATCCGTATAGCCAAGGGTGTCATAAATTGATTAAACAGGGAGCGCTATTAGTTGAATCTATTGAAGATATTTTAGAGGCAATTTCGTTTCAGTGGCAACCACCTCAAAGAGCAGAACAACAGACTTTTCTATTTTCAGTCAAAAAGGGAGAAAACATTGGCAAGCAATCGGTTGGATTTGGGCAAAAAAATGCAAAAAATGAGGTAAATCTTACCGCTTGTCAGCAACGGTTAATTGAAAAAATTGGATTTGATCCGATCAGTGTTGATGATTTGGCAGAAGCTACAGAAATAGCGGTTGAAAATATTTTAGCTGAGTTATTAGCGTTAGAATTATTAGGAGCGGTTAAGCAAGTTAGTGGAGGGTATGTTAGGAGTTTATGAATGCCTAAATAGTAAGGGTGAATTATAATTCACCCTTATTTTTATGGTAATAATTGGTATTATTTCAAACTACCGACCATATCTTCTGGGCGAACCCACTGATCAAATTGTTCTGCAGTTACTAAACCAAGATTAATTGCTTCTTCTTTTAATGTTGTGCCATTTTTATGAGCGGTTTTCGCAATTTTAGCGGCATTTTCATAACCGATATGGGTATTTAACGCCGTTACTAGCATCAATGATTGTTCAAGCTGTTGCTTAATACGTGGATAGTTTGGCTCAATTCCTACCGCACAATGTTCATCAAAAGAGATGCAGGCATCACCTAATAATTGAGCAGATTGTAAGAAGTTGTATGCCATTACAGGCTTGAATACGTTTAGCTGGAAATGCCCTTGTGTGCCAGCAAATGAAATGGTTGTGTCGTTGCCTAATACTTGTGCACAAACCATTGTCATTGCTTCACATTGGGTTGGGTTTACTTTTCCCGGCATAATAGATGAGCCTGGTTCGTTTTCTGGGATCAGAATTTCACCAATGCCAGAACGTGGGCCTGAGGCTAATAAACGGACATCATTAGCGATCTTATAGAGAGATACTGCTAACTGTTTTAATGCACCGTGAGTTTCCACAATTGCATCGTGAGTAGCTAATGCTTCAAATTTATTTTGTGCTGTAATAAAAGGCAACCCTGTGAATTTAGCAATGTAATCCGCAACTTTCACGTCATAACCTTTTGGTGTGTTTAGACCTGTACCAACGGCAGTTCCACCTAAAGCAAGCTCTGCCAAGTGAGGCAGTGTATTTTCTAATGCTTTAATCCCAAAGGCGAGTTGAGCAGCATAGGCTGAGAACTCTTGACCCAGCGTGAGTGGGGTAGCGTCCATTAAATGTGTACGACCAATTTTGACGACATCAGCAAAAGCAGTTGCTTTATCAGCTAACGTTTTTTGTAAACGTCTAACACTAGGTAGAGTATGCTCTACAACTTTTTTATATGCTGCAATGTGCATTGCGGTTGGGTAAGTATCGTTAGAAGATTGAGATTTATTGACATCATCGTTAGGGTGAATAACAGATTTTTCACCAAGAACACCGCCATTTAGCACGTGAGCTCGGTTAGAAATAACCTCATTCACATTCATATTAGATTGTGTGCCAGAGCCGGTTTGCCAAATAACTAATGGAAATTCGTCAGCTAATTTATTTGCTAAAATTTCATCACAGGCTTGAGCGATTAAATCACGTTTTTCTAAAGAGAGAACCCCTAAATCATAATTGGCGTAAGCGGCAGCTTTTTTTAGATAACCAAAGGCTTCAATAATTTCTACTGGCATTGAGCCTTCTGGTCCAATTTTAAAGTTGTTGCGAGAGCGTTCCGTTTGTGCAGCCCAATAACGATCAGCGGGTACTTGTACTTCGCCCATGGTATCTTTTTCAATACGGAATTCCATAATTTCTCCTAGAAAGTGATAAATAAATAACCTAAAGATAGTATCATCGGCTAAGAGAGAAAGGAATGTTAATCGCTGTGTCCTAAAGACTTTTTGTTAATTTTGTGAGGTTGATCATAGTTTTACAAGTGGTTAGATAATTATGATACAAGAGCATAATTTATATGCTTATTTTTAATTACTAAGAGATCTTATTCAAAATCTTATAGAAAATACGCTATTTCCTAAATAGTTACTCATTGACTGAAAAGAATAGAGAAAATAAGATAAAATAAATTCTCTTTATATTGAACTTAATATAAGTTTTGTATACTACAAAAGATTGTTAATCTAACCGCATACAGGGCATAAAATATGGCAACTTATATCGTTGGTGATTTACACGGTTGTTTTTCAGAGCTCCAATGCTTACTTGAAAAAGCACAATTTAATCCGCAAAGCGATGAAATTTTTTTCACGGGGGATTTAATTGCTCGCGGGGCAGATTCCCTTGCCTGCTTACGTTTTGTGAAAAATTTAGGTAAGAGTGGGCAAACGGTATTGGGTAATCATGATTTACATTTTTTATCCACTGCGCTCGGTATTAAAAAGGTTAAACCCAAAGATAATGTTGATGCTATTCTCACCGCTCCTGATCGAGATGAATTGATTGATTGGTTACGCTGTCAGCCGTTGTTAATTCAGCACCCAGTTCATAAATTCGTTATTGCTCATGCAGGAATTAGTCCTATGTGGGATTTGGATACTGCTAAAAAATGTGCAAAAGAAGTAGAGTTAGTTCTTCAATCTGATAATTATGTTGAATTGCTTGAGCAAATGTATAGCAATGAACCAGATTTCTGGTTGCCTAAATTGTGGGGGATTGAGCGTTTACGCTATACAATAAATGCTTTTACTCGAATGCGTTTTTGTTATCCTGACAAGCGGTTAGATTTTGATTGTAAATTGCCACCCAATGAAGCTTCCAATATGCTGAGGCCTTGGTTTGAATTAGAAAACCCTAATCTTGTAGGTCAAGATATTCTGTTTGGGCATTGGGCAAGTTTAATTGGCTATCCCACACCGCCTAATATTTATGCCTTAGATACAGGGTGTGTTTGGGGTAATTATTTGACGATGATCCGCTGGGAAGACAAAATGATTTTCACACAATCAGCATTAAATTGTAAAAATTAGGTGTAAAAATCATCAACTATTTATTAAACTATGGGAAATTCTTGAATAGTCTATGGTTTTTTATTAGAATATTAAAAATATTGCGACTATAGCTCAGTTGGTTAGAGCACCACCTTGACATGGTGGGGGTCACTGGTTCGAGTCCAGCTAGTCGCACCAATTCCTAATCCCAGTTCTTACGGACTGGGATTTTTTCATCTCATTTTAGTTCTTCTGCTTTTTATAGATTACTTTTGTAAAAAAATCACTAATATAGCCGCTTGTTGTTCAACTTTTATCAGTTTTGTCGTAGTATTTAATCAATAAGATGGAAGAGGACATTATGATATTGAATAAATTCCCTATTTCTTTGCTAGCGATATTCTGCTCAGCACCTTTATGGGCAACGCAGATAGGAAATCCTACTGCGGTGGATAGACATCACACTAATGTACAAAACTTATTGTATAACTGGTCTAATACATTGGACGATTGGTTTGGAACTCCAGATCTGAGTAATCCTGCAAGTGCTAATTTACGGATTATGCTAGACAACCAGTGGAATCGGTATGATGGTTATTCAATTAAGCCTCGAATCCGAGCCAAAATTAGATTGCCTGCGTTGAAAAAGCATTTTAGTGTGGTGCTTGGAGATGAGGATATTGATAATCAAGCTCAGGATAAGCATCAAACTAGCCCTAATTACCGTGAACCGATGGGTAAAAATAAACATTATGACCGTCGTCAGGTGCGGAATACAAATCATTCTTTGGCATTGCGTTGGTCTGATGACATAAAAAAATGGGGGATAAATACAGATATTGATCTTGGTATTCGTTCTGGGGCGGATATTTTCTTGCGGGTGAAAGCAGATAAAACTTGGCAACATACCGAAAAATTTTCAACACGTCTTGAGCAAATCTATCGTTACGGTATAAATAGCAAACACTATTTACGAACAAATTTAGAGAATAAATTTAACGAAACGGAATATAGTTTTATCAATAATCATACTTATTTGGAATATACTCACGATATTGATGAGGATACTCGTTGGGGAAATAGTATTTATCGCCAACATAATTTTGTAGGGCTAAAGCAGCTTAATTATGGATTATTTTTTGGGGGAGAGTTTGATAGTAAAAAATTTGAGCTAACTCATTATGGCCCATTTATTAACTGGCGTCAGCCAATTTTGCGTGAATGGTTATTTATTCAACCTGAAATATGGTTCTATAACAGTAAAAAATTACATAGAAAGCATCATGTTGGAACATTCTTACGCTTAGAAGCAGTTTTTTAATTTTGACTTTACTAATATATCTCCTGAACCCAGTTTTTAAAATCACAAAATTGGGTTAAAACTTACTATGGCTGAATTGCTGGTGAGAACCTTGACTAGGATAGAACGAGCTTAATTATAGATACCAAAATCATTATGAATTTAGCAGGCTAAAAATAGTAATAAGAAGAATTTCAGTATTTTTTTGTGAAAATAATCTATTAAGTTTAGGAAGGAAATAGATTAGAAGTTTTGTTAGTATATTCTATAGAGATGAGTTAAAGAAATTTATCAAAATACTAAATTTAAGATTTATTATCCCTTTCAACTTCTCTATTTTTGCGATTCCTGAAAATGAACCTCATCGGGCTTTTCTTTAAATGGTTCCATAATTTCTCCTAATATTTTATAGAAACACAGATATAATTGTTATTTATTTTTACTAGCTGAACATTTTTTTGCTCTTTATTTGCAAATTCAGCTAGGCTAGAGGGGCTAAAGTTAAAAGGGTATACATCATATTCCTTCTCCTTATGATTTATAAAATATGAGTAAACTAATGTCTCTTTCATATTTTGTACAATTCTAGGCACATATTTTCTAAATTCTTCTATAGAAAGTGCTTTTCTAGAATAGGTAACCGTATTATTCCCACACCCAGAAAGATCATAGTCAATATAACTAAATATATTCTCTTCATTTTTTCTTAAATCAAAACTTTTATCTTTTGTTTTTATAAGATAAATCTCTGAACTAATGAGATTTTCTAACATTTCCTCTTTCCGATAAGGATTTTTTATATCATACAGATTGATACAAGCAGTAATTAGAAAAATGCAAAATAATAGGCTGAATTTTTTCATAGAAAAGGACAAAACCTTAAAAGCAGATAAAAATTAATTTATGTATTAAGCTAACATAATTCAGGAAAAGGGCTCTATTGTTTTCGTCATAATTCCTTCCTAAATTTTTTGTAAATTTATCAGTAAATTGAGGTAATAGCAGAGAGTAAAGATATTTGATACTCTTTACTGAACTGCATTTGGTTGAAAAAAGTAATAAAAAATTTTTTTAGATAAGGGTGATTTTTTCGTTTAGATACTCTCTTAACAGAAAATTAAGTGATTAAGTATCGACTATAAATTAGGTGAAATTGTGTTTCTTTAGATAAGATTTATTGATCAACTTTAGAATTAAAGTTGGCTCCTCCTGCTGGACTTGAACCAGCGACATATGGATTAACAGTCCACCGTTCTACCGACTGAACTAAGGAGGAGCAGAAATTACGACTTAATGGTGCCTCGAGGCGGAATCGAACCACCGACACGGGGATTTTCAATCCCCTGCTCTACCGACTGAGCTATCGAGGCATCTCGTCGTTTGCGGGGTGCATTATGCTAATTTCTGCTGATCTCGTCAAACATTTTTTTTAAAAAATTTAAAAATTTTGTTTGAGTGTCCAATTTCTGCCCAAAATGAATTAAAAATCAACTGGTTATCTAACGTTACGGTATTTTTGTTGGGCTTTATTTACTTTAAGTAAGTAATTTCTGGCTTGTGCAGAAGGGTGTGCCGTTGTCAAAATACGGAAAATAACATCAGGAGATAAATTATTTATTCTTTCTATCGCTTCCCATTTATCGCTGTCAAAAACACGTAATACAGAACCTGCACCACTGTTGTAAGCGGAAATCATTGCGTAGCGTTTAGCGGTTGGGTTGGTGATACCCTCCAGATATTCATCTCGTAAAATAGTTAAATAATGTGTGCCAGCATCAATATTTTGGCTTGGATTATAAAGATATTCACGATTTGGCTGTCCGCCATAGCCTTTACGGGCAAAAATATCACGCCCTGCTGTACGAGGGACGATTTGCATTAAACCAATAGCATTAGCGTAGCTCACTGCGTAGGGGTTAAATGCGGATTCTACTTCCATAATACCTAAAATAAGGCTTGGATCGATACCATATTGACGAGAAGCTTGGCGAACCATTGGCAGATAACGTCTTGCGCGCACTTCAATGTGGTTAGCAATCATTGGAATATTGACATAAGTAACGGTTTGCCCGTTCTTCAAGCGGCGAGTTTTGGTTTTATTTTGTAAAAGATAGGTAGCGAAATCATTTGCAACGGCAATGTTGATCACTTCTCGTCCGAATTGATCGACAACTTGCCCTGTCAAAAATGGGCTATTACTAATCGGCGTATCGCCAGAAGCAAATAGATCAATTCCGGTAGCGTCTGTTCCCATTAGTAATGTATGAATAATTGCATTACGCAAACGATTTTGATCGCTTAATGTCTCAATCGTAATTTGCCCGTCTTCAAAACTGATATGGCTACGAGTATAGTATTTATCCGTATATTTTACGTAGTCTTTGCGGCTAGCAACAAGTAGTTCATTAACACCCCAAATTTGATCGATATTGCGAGAAAATTGCCCAGCTAAGATATCTAACCCATTGGTATCTTTAGTATAGTTAATACGGCTTTTCCCTTTTTTTGTTTTTGTTGGGCTACTGCCACAGGAAGCCAAAAAAGGAATAATTGCCAGTAACGACAAATATTTGGTTGAAGCGGTTATTTTCATTTTATTTATCCACCACAGGTACATAGCCATCAATGTGAATATCTTTTCCTTCAAATAGGAAATTGACCATTTCAGTTTCAAGTTGTTTACGATGTTCAGGGTTCATCATATTGAGTTTTTTCTCGTTTAACAGCATTGTCTGTTTTTTAATCCATTCTGCCCACGCTTGTTTGCTGATTGAATCAAAGATACGTTTCCCTAACTCTCCAGGGTAAAGTTGAAAATCCAAGCCTTCGGCTTCTTGTTTTAAATATTCACAAAAGACTATTCGTGCCATTATGCGTTCCTTTTTCAATGAGAGATAATTCGTCTAAAATACGTTTAACGGGTGTTGCCAAACCGATTACGTTAGGTTGATGTAAATCATACCAATATTCTGTTTTAGATGATACTGACGGCAGATAATTTCCCTGATTTTCTGCGATTGTATCTGTTGGAATTTCGACTAAAATCGGGGAAATATCCAAATGAAAATGGCTAAATGTATGGCGAAAAGCAATTAACGGGGAAATTTTGCAAATATTTGTAGGAATTGACCGCTTGAGCTGATCAATATCTTCAAATTGTGGAAAGGCAAACAGACCGCCCCAAATCCCTACGCTATCTCGTTTTTCAAGCAATACACTTGAACCTCGTTTTAAGACCAAGAAATAGGTATTTCGTTCGGGCAATATTTTTTTTGGTTTTTTTGCTGGAATATCCGCCCACGCTTGCAAGCGGTTGGTTTCACATTGTGGTTCTAATGGGCAGATTGTGCATTTCGGTTTGGAACGTACGCAAACCATTGCTCCTAAATCCATCATTGCTTGATTAAAATCGGTAACTTGTTGCGTTGGTGTAACACAAGCGGTTAGATCCCACAATTTATTTTCAACAGCTTTTTCTCCAGCCCAGCCTTGCACGGCAAAATAGCGAGAAAGTACCCGTTTGACGTTTCCATCTAAAATGGGGTAGGGGGCATCTAACACTGATGAAAGAATAGCACCTGCGGTACTTCTACCAATACCTGGCAATGCAAGAACATCATCAAAGTTTGTCGGAAATTGACTATCGAATTTATCCCGTACAATTTGTGCAGTTTTGTGTAAATTTCTTGCACGAGCGTAGTAGCCTAGTCCTGTCCATAAGTGTAAAACTTCATCAATAGACGTATTTGCCAACGCTTCAATACTTGGAAATTTTTGCATAAATTGTTCAAAATAGGGGATAACCGTTGCGACTTGAGTTTGTTGCAACATTACTTCTGAAAGCCACACACCATATAAGCTTTTATTTTGTTGCCACGGTAGGTGTTTACGCCCATAGCGAGCAAACCACGTTAGGACTTGGCTTGCAAACGGATCGTTTACATTTGCTTGGGCGAGGGGAAATTGAGTTTTGCTTTTCGCCATATACTTATTAGACTAGGTAAAATGGCAACATACTACTGCAAGCGGTTCGTTTTACCAAAAATTTTGCAGGTTAAAATAACAAAAAGAAAGGCGGATATTACAATGTCTCTCATTAAAGGCGTTCATCATATTGCAATTATTGTGTCTGATTACTCAAAATCAAAACAGTTTTATACTCAAATTTTAGGAGCAGAGATGATCCAAGAAATCTATCGGGCAGAACGCCATAGCTATAAATTAGATCTTCGTTTAGCTGATGGCATACAGCTTGAATTATTTAGTTTTCCTGAACCTCCGTCTCGCTTGAGTAACCCTGAAAGTTGTGGATTACGCCATTTAGCGTTCGCCGTAGAGAACCTTGAGCAAGCGGTAAAATGGCTGGTTACTAATGGGGTTGATTGTGATCCTATCCGAGTTGATCAAAATACGGGCAAGCGTTTTACATTTTTCCGAGATCCCGATAATCTTCCCCTTGAATTTTACGAAATATAGGACGTTATAATGCAATTTCCTTCACTTTCTTGTGGCATTTTAATTCAAAGGTACAAACGGTTTTTAGCTGATATTCAATTGCCTTCAGGTGAGCAGATTACAATTCATTGCCCAAATACGGGCGCAATGACAGGTTGTGCTAGCCCAGGTGATCGTGTGTGGTTTTCGACATCGGATAATCTAAAACGAAAATATGCCCATACTTGGGAATTAACTGAAACACAGCAGGGCGATTTTATTTGTGTTAATACGCAACGAGCAAACCAGCTTGTGGCAGAAGCTCTTAGTAATCAATGGATTACAGAGCTTTCAACATACACTAAAATTTTACCCGAGCAGAAGTATGGTACAGAAAATAGTCGTATTGATTTTCTGCTAAAACGAGATGGTTTGGCTGAAGCTGATTGTTTTATGGAGGTAAAATCTACAACATTACTGACAGATAATCACATTGGAATGTTTCCTGATGCAAAAACCGAACGAGGACAAAAACATTTAAGAGAGCTGACTCAGATCGTTCAAAATGGCCAACAAGCGGTCATTTTCTTCGCAATTTTGCATATGGGCATTGAACATTTTGAGGTTGCTAAACAGATTGATCCGAAATATGCCGAATTATTTGAACGGGCGATAAAGCGTGGTGTCGTAACACTTGCGTATAAAGCAAATATGATGTTTGACGCTAATCATCACCCTATTGGGTTAGAACTTCGGCAAAAAATAGCGTAATGTTTGCTTATAGATGAGAACAGAAAATTGTCGCTTAAGCGAGAGAGGGCAAAACTTGGGGTAAATCTGACCGCTTGCCCTTGAACTTTATCAGTTTGCCCTCAAATATCACACGTTTATCAAAAGAGGAAGGAATTAAAATGACAACAATCGTATGTGTCCGCCGTAATGGCAAAGTTGCTATTGGCGGTGATGGGCAAGCTACTCTTGGAAATTGCATTGAGAAAGGCACGGTGCGTAAAGTTCGCCGTATGTATAAAGACCGTGTAGTGACTGGCTTTGCTGGCTCAACCGCTGATGCGTTTATTTTGCGTGATCTTTTTGAAAAAAAATTAGAATTACATCAAGGACATTTAGTCAAATCTGCCGTGGAGTTAGCGAAAGAATGGCGTTCTGATCGAGCTTTACGCCGTTTAGAAGCGATGATGATTGTTGCTAATGAGAGCGAATTTTTATTGATTTCAGGTTCTGGCGATATTATTGAGCCTGAGCAAGATGTATTAGCAATCGGCTCAGGCGGAAACTACGCTAAAGCCGCATCACTTGCCCTGCTTCGTACAGATAATCAGCTTTCAGCAAAAGAGATTGTGGCAGAAGCATTAAAAGTTGCTGGTGATATTGATATTTATAGTAACCATAATCATATTATTGAAGAAGTGTAATACAAGAAATCCCATTTATTACCCAGTGAAAATGTTGGATATATACCGCTAATTAAACAAGGCAGTTGAAAAGGAAAAGAATTATGTCAATGACTCCAAGAGAAATTGTATCAGAGCTTGATGCACATATTATCGGACAAAATGATGCTAAACGTGCAGTGGCAATCGCCTTGCGTAATCGCTGGCGTCGTATGCAATTACCCGAAGAACTACGCCAAGAAGTTTCTCCTAAAAATATTTTAATGATTGGACCAACGGGCGTTGGGAAAACTGAAATTGCTCGCCGTTTGGCAAAATTAGCCAATGCGCCTTTTATTAAAGTGGAAGCGACAAAATTTACTGAGGTGGGTTATGTCGGTAAAGAAGTGGATTCTATTATTCGAGATCTTACTGAAGTTGCGGTTAAATTAGTGCGTGAACAAGCGGTCGAAAAGAACCGTTTTATTGCAGAAGAAGCGGCCGAAGATCGTATTTTAGATATTTTACTACCTCGAGCTAAAGATCAATGGGGTAATGAAGAAAGTGCGGATAATACTCGTGCAACTCGCCAAGTTTTTCGTAAAAAGTTACGAGAAGGTCAGCTAAATGACAAAGAGATTGAAGTTGATATTGCAAGCCCAATGAGCGTGGAAATTATGACCCCACCAGGTATGGAGGAGATGACATCGCAATTACAATCACTGTTTGAAGGGATTTCTCCGAATAAAACTAAAAAACGCAGAATGAAAATTAAAGAGGCGTTTAAGTTATTGATTGAAGAAGAAGCCGCAAAATTAGTAAACCAAGAAGAATTAAAACAGAAAGCGATTGAAGCTGTTGAACAACACGGAATCGTCTTTATTGATGAAATCGACAAAATTGCCAAAAGTGGTGAAAGAAGTGGGGGCGATGTGTCCCGTGAAGGTGTTCAACGTGACTTACTGCCAATTATTGAGGGTAGTTCCGTAAGTACTAAACACGGTATTGTGAAAACCGATCATATCTTATTTATCTGTTCAGGTGCATTCCAAGTTGCACGCCCATCGGATTTATTACCGGAATTACAAGGACGCTTACCGATTCGAGTAGAATTAAAATCGCTCACGAAAAATGATTTTGAACGTATTCTAACAGAGCCAAACGCTTCATTAACCTTACAATATCGTGAATTGATGAAAACTGAAGGAGTAGAGATAGAATTTACCGAAGATGGCATTAGTGCGATTGCAGAATCCGCTTTCCGAGTAAATGAAAAAGCCGAAAATATTGGCGCAAGACGTTTACATACTGTGCTAGAGCGTTTAATGGACGATATTTCATTTAATGCAAGCGAGCGTTCAGGACAAAAAATTGTTATTGATAAAACCTATGTTGGTGATGCTCTGAATGATGTTGTTGAAAATGAAGATTTAAGCCGATTTATTCTTTAATTGAAAGTGAATGTGCCCCAAGAAAATTGGGGCTTTTTTTATGTCTTATAAAATACCCATAAAATTATTATTGCTTTTTGTTTGAGGTTAATTACAATGGTACTTAATTACCTTAAAAAATAAGAGGATTTTATGTTTAAGAAAACAGCGATTGCACTACTGGCTGCATTATTTTCAGGTTCAATTTTCGCTCACGGAGCTTGGATTGCTCAACAACAGGATAAATATGTTGTGGTTTATGGACATGGTGCAGAAAATAATGCTTATAAAGCTGAGCAAGTTAAACGAATTGAAGGCTATAAAAAAGGCGAAAAAACGATTTTAGTGCGTAAAGATCACGATGATTTCGTCAGTTTTGATTTAGCGGGTTCAGAACTTGTTGGTGTTGAATTCTATAATGGTTTTTGGACGAAATTTAAAGATGGTAAATGGGAGCAAAAACCACGTAATGAAGCTAAAGGTGATATTGAATTAGGCACAGAATCGGCTAAATATGCGGTGAGTTTGTTCGATCATCACGCTAAAATTAAGCCATTAGGTTATCCATTAGAAATTGTGCCAGAGCAAAATCCACTTGAGATGAGTGAAGGCGATAGCGTAACTGTTAAAGTACTTTTCAATGGTAAACCTTTAGCCGATGCAAAAGTAACAAATGATTATGTTAATTTAGGTGAAGATGGCTACAAAAAAACAGATAAAGACGGTAAAGTTACGTTGACTATTCGTAATGATGGGTTGAATGTATTTGAAGTTGGGCATCGTGTCGATCACCCAAATAAAGACAAAGCAGATAAACTTAGCTTAAGTGCGACTTTCTCATTTGTGCTACATGAACATAAACATTAGTCGTAAATAATAAAATACAAGCGGTTAGTTTTGCTTATTTTTTGCAAATTAAACCGCTTGTATTGCTTTTACGTTAAATTCGAATAAATCCATCGTAAATATGTACGGCATCACCTGTCATATAGAGTGGATTACCTATTCCTTGCCATTCAATTTGTAATGTTCCTCCAGGAAGATCAACCCGAACTTTGCTATCTAATAGCCCTTGCATAATACCAACAGCAACAGCACCACAGGCACCACTGCCACAGGCCTGGGTTTCTCCAGCACCTCGTTCAAAAACTCGTAATTTAATATAATTGCGATTGACCACTTGCATAAAGCCAATATTTGCCCGTTCTGGAAAGCGTTCATGTTGTTCTAATAATGCCCCGAGTTCATTCACATTTGCTTGTTCAATATTATCAACTTGTAGTACACAATGGGGATTTCCCATCGAAACAACTCCGCAGAGTACTGTTTGTAGATCTGTTCGTAAGATGTAATTTTTTTCAAATTTATTGGCGGTAAAAGGAATTTGCGCAGGTTCCCAAATAGGTTCACCCATATTCACTTGAATTTGATTGTTCTCTTTTAAGCTCAAAATCATTTTCCCTTTGGTCGTACTCACAGAAATATTTTGCTTGTTAGTTAAGCCTTTTAGAGTCACAAAATGAGCAAAACATCTTGCTCCATTGCCACATTGGGAAACCTCACTTCCATCAGCATTAAAAATACGGTAATGGAAATCCAATTCAGGATCATAGGGTGGTTCAACAATCAGTAGCTGATCGAATCCAACCCCTCTATGACGGTCGGCAAGTTTGCGGATAATGTCTTCCGTTAAATAAACATTCTGAGTAACCCCATCAATGACCATAAAATCATTGCCTAAACCGTGCATTTTTGAAAATTGCATATCCTTTCCCTGTAATTAAAAAATTTTATTGATCAAGCGCATAGTGATAATATTTTTTTATGCTATATTCCTGCCCTTTAATCTACCCTATATGCAAATATAGGGATTTTTGCCTTAAATTACAATGGAGCAATTATGTCTGCAATGTTTATTACCCAATTTGCTATTGTATTACTCTGTATTTTGATCGGTGCTAGAATTGGCGGTATCGGCTTAGGAGTAATGGGAGGCGTTGGTTTATCGATTTTATCTTTCGGCTTTGGCTTAAAACCTGCTGGACTGCCTATTGATGTAATGTTAATGATTATGGCAGTTGTTTCTGCAGCAGCCGCAATGCAAGCGGCAGGCGGTTTGGACTATATGATCAAAATTGCCACCAATATTCTCCGTCGTCACCCAAAATATATTACCTTTATCGCCCCAGCGGTAACCTGGACATTTACCGTTCTTGCTGGAACGGGTCACGTTGCTTATTCGGTATTACCTGTAATCGCAGAAGTGAGCCGTCATAGTGGTATTCGTCCTGAGCGCCCACTTTCAATGGCTGTTATCGCTTCACAATTTGCGATTGTCGCAAGTCCAATTGCTGCAGCTGTTACATCAGTGGTTGCTTTCCTTGAGCCACAAGGGATTACCATGGGTGATGTGCTGATTGTTACAATTCCTGCAACAATTTTCGGGTTATTTTTTGCGTGTTTAATTGTCAATAAAATGGGGAAAGAGCTAAAAGATGATCCTCGTTATCAACAATTACTACAAGATCCAGAATATGTAAAACATAACCAATCTTTTGTTTCTACAGATGAAATCCAAGTCAGTCCAACAGCTAAAAAATCAGTTGGTATCTTTTTGTTTGGTGCATTACTTGTAGTCTTAATGGGGACAGTGCCTTCACTTCGCCCAGTTTTTGATGGTAAACCAATGGGAATGGCACATACGATTGAAATTGTTATGCTTTCAGTCGGGGCACTTATTATTCTAACTTGTAAACCAAATGGTAACGCAATTACACAAGGCACAGTATTCCACGCAGGTATGCGTGCGGTGATTGCTATTTTCGGTATTGCGTGGTTGGGTGATACATTGATGCAATCGCATATGGTAGAAGTAAAAGAGATGGTGAAAGGCTTAGTGGAAACCGCACCGTGGGCATTTGCATTAGCACTTTTCGTGCTTTCTGTATTAGTAAATAGTCAAGGAGCGACAGTTGCAACGCTCTTCCCCGTAGCCATTGCACTTGGTATTCCTGCCCCTATTTTGATTGGTGTATTTGTTGCTGTTAATGGCTACTTCTTTATCCCAAATTATGGTCCGATTATTGCTTCTATTGATTTTGATAGCACAGGGACAACGCGTATTGGTAAATTTATTTTCAACCATAGTTTTATGCTCCCAGGCTTAATCAGTATGGCATTTTGTCTTGGTTTTGGTTTATTATTTGCTCATTTTTTTCTTTAAACTAAATATAGTTTACTCACAAGCGGTGAGATAAGAAAAATCTTAGTTTAAATTTTAGCAAAGTCCTTATATTATTTTTTTAAGTATGAGGACTTTTTATTTTGGTAAAAGGGCGATCAATTTAAAAAAACAGTGATTGATAGTTTTGTTAAGAAATTATTTATAAATAAGCAGTATAGGAAAAAGTAGCAGAATCACCACAAATAGTTCTGTGAAACTGCTACTAACGTAAGAAAATAGTATAAATCACCGCTTGGTCTATGTTTTTACAGAAAAACGGCGGCGGAATCCTGCTAAATATAGAGCATCATCAACTTCGTTAAGTAAGTTCTGCTGTATAGTTGGTGATAATGTATAGATAAATTTATGGTGAATTGCCCCGTAAAGTTTGAATAGTGTCATATGATTGGCTTCTTCGCCAATTCTTATGAGATCAACAAAAGTATCGATCTCACCTTTAGCAATAAGTTCTTCAATTGAATAAATATGGATTTTTCTTAATTTTCTTTCTAATTGATAATTCATATTAGGAAGTGAGCGGATTTGTTTCTTTTTATAAGAATAGGAAGCGTGTTTATTTTGTTGGATATAAGCGAGACTATTGGTAAACCAGAAAGCGTAGTGGGTGAGATGAGATAAAAGGGAGTCTGGTAAAAGATAATATTTATGTGAGGCTGCGATATTTGGGTCGACAAGGGATTCAACTCCTTGTTGCATTAATGCATAGGGGATATCGTGAGGAGATAGTTTGAGATAAAATTTTTTATTTTTATATAAGGCAAACATCAATTCATTTTTCTGAATACCGTAGTAAGAAAAATAAGTAATGACATTTGTTTCACCAATAATTGGGCGTAGTAGCTCTCTAATCTGTAGTGTTTCTTTTTCGAGATGGTTCATATGTATTCTCCGTTTTTTATGATTAATAATAAATTACAGTGAGAAAACAGTTCTCTTTTGAATAATTACTTGCAATTTGTTGCTTTGCAATCGTTTGCAATTGATTTTTTTGTGAGCTTTGTCGAGAAATTAGAAAATAATATAGAAATAGTTTGTTTTTTATACTTGTATTGGCTTAATAAGAATGCAAATAAATTATTAAAGATATTCTATATTGGAGGTGATTTTGAAATTTACTAGAGAAAATATAAATTTTTGCTTGAGCGTTGGCAGTAAATTGTATATAATCCTACCACTTTATGTTTAATAACTAAAGTCGCTTGGTGTAATCATTTATCAAGTGGTATTGCCAATATGGCAATACGTAAATGTTCCCGATTGGGGAACTATAACAAGGTATGACTGTGCCCCCTTTATTTAATTGTAGAGTGGTGGTTCGGTTTTTTTATTAGCTAAATTTTAATGGAGCTCTGGTCTAATGCAGAACCAAAGAATCCGTATCCGCTTAAAAGCGTTTGATCATCGTTTGATTGATCAGTCTACAGCGGAGATCGTAGAAACAGCTAAACGTACAGGTGCACAAGTTCGTGGACCAATTCCTTTACCTACCCGTAAAGAACGTTTTACTATATTGATTTCTCCACACGTAAATAAAGATGCGCGTGATCAATATGAAATTCGTACTCATAAACGTTTAGTTGATATTGTTGAGCCAACAGAAAAAACTGTTGATGCATTAATGCGTTTAGATTTGGCTGCCGGCGTTGACGTGCAGATCAGCCTAGGTTAATTAAGAGGTTATTACAATGATTGGTTTAGTCGGTCGTAAAGTTGGTATGACTCGCATCTTCAATGAAGATGGTGTGTCAGTTCCAGTTACCGTAATCGAAATCGAAGCCAACCGTGTGACTCAAGTTAAAACTCTTGAAAACGATGGCTATACTGCAGTTCAAGTTACTACGGGTGCTAAAAAAGCAAGTCGTGTAACTAAGCCTGAAGCAGGTCATTTCGTTAAAGCAGGTGTTGAAGCTGGTCGCGGTTTATGGGAATTTCGTACTGAGGGTGAAGAATTCACTTTAGGTCAGGAAATTAACGTAGACATCTTCGCAGATGTTAAAAAAGTCGATGTTACTGGTACGTCTAAAGGTAAAGGTTTTGCTGGCGGTGTTAAACGTTGGAATTTCCGTACTCAAGATGCTACTCATGGTAACTCTTTATCACATCGTGTTCTTGGTTCTATTGGTCAAAACCAAACTCCAGGTCGCGTGTTTAAAGGTAAAAAAATGGCTGGACACTTAGGTGCAGAACGTGTAACCGTTCAATCGCTTGAAGTTGTTCGTGTAGATGCTGAACGTAAGTTATTATTAGTTAAAGGGTCTGTACCTGGTGCAACTAATAGTAATGTTATCGTTAAACCAGCAGTTAAAGCATAAGTCTAGGAGATAGAGATGGAATTACAAGTTGTAGGTGCAAATGCACTAGCAGTTTCTGAAACTACCTTCGGACGTGAGTTTAATGAAGCGTTAATCCACCAAGTAGTTGTTGCATATGCAGCAGGTGCTCGTCAGGGTACACGTGCACAAAAAACTCGTGCTGAAGTGTCTGGTTCAGGTAAAAAACCTTGGCGTCAAAAAGGTACGGGTCGTGCTCGTGCTGGTGATATTAAATCACCAATTTGGCGTTCTGGTGGTGTTACTTTTGCAGCAAAACCACAAGATCATAGCCAAAAAGTGAACAAAAAAATGTATCGTGGTGCGATCAAAAGCATTCTTTCTGAACTTGTTCGTCAAGATCGTTTAGTTGTCGTTGATAAATTTGAAATTGAAGCGCCAAAAACAAAAGTTTTAGTGCAAAAATTAAAAGATATGGCGTTGACTGACGCACTTATTATCACTGCAAGCTTAGATGAAAACCTATTTTTAGCTGCACGTAATCTTTATAAAGTAGATGTGCGTGATGTGCAAGGTATTGATCCAGTAAGTTTAATTGCTTTTGATAAAGTTGTTATGACTGTCGATGCAGTGAAACAAATTGAGGAGATGTTAGCATGATTCAACAAGAACGTTTGCTAAAAGTGCTAAAAGCACCTCATATCTCTGAGAAAGCAACAAATAACGCAGAAAAAGCAAATACAATCGTTTTCAAAGTCGCTTTAGATTCAAATAAAGCAGAAATTACTAAAGCGGTTGAACAACTTTTCGAAGTTAAAGTTGATTCTGTTCGTACTGTGGTTGTTAAAGGTAAAACTAAACGTCATGGTGCTAAATCAGGTCGTCGTAGCGACTGGAAAAAGGCTTATGTTACTCTTCAAGAAGGTCAATCACTTGACTTCGTTGAAGGCGCAACAGAGTAATTTGGAGGACTAGAAAACTATGGCTATCGTTAAATGTAAGCCGACCTCCGCTGGTCGTCGTCATGTAGTTAAAATTGTTAATGCAGAATTACATAAGGGTAAACCTTATGCGCCATTACTAGATACTAAAACTAGAACTGGTGGTCGTAACAATTTAGGTCGTATTACCACCCGTCATATCGGTGGTGGTCATAAACAGCACTATCGTTTAATTGATTTTAAACGTAATAAATTAGATATTCCTGCTGTTGTTGAGCGTTTAGAATACGATCCAAACCGTTCTGCTAACATTGCATTAGTACTTTATAAAGATGGTGAGCGTCGCTATATCTTAGCACCAAAAGGTTTATCTGCTGGTGATAAAATTCAAGCGGGTGCTACTGCACCAATTAAAGTAGGTAACTCATTACCAATGCGTAATATCCCTGTTGGTTCTACTATTCACAATGTTGAATTAAAACCAGGCAAAGGTGGTCAAATCGCACGTTCTGCTGGTGCCTATGTACAAATTATTGCCCGTGAAGGTAATTATGTTACATTGCGTCTTCGTTCAGGCGAAATGCGTAAAGTTTTAGCTGAGTGTTCTGCAACTATTGGTGAAGTAGGTAACTCAGAACATATGCTTCGTGTTCTTGGTAAAGCAGGTGCAAATCGTTGGAGAGGTATTCGTCCAACTGTTCGTGGTACTGCAATGAACCCAGTAGATCACCCTCATGGTGGTGGTGAAGGTCGTAACTTCGGTAAACACCCTGTTACACCTTGGGGCGTTCAAACCAAAGGTAAGAAAACTCGTCACAACAAACGTACTGATAAATTTATCGTACGTCGTCGTGGAAAATAATTTTTTAATAATTTAAGAGGTAAGCCATGCCACGTTCTCTCAAGAAGGGTCCTTTCCTTGACCTACACTTGTTGAAGAAGGTAGAGAAGGCGGTGGAAAGCGGGGATAAAAAACCAATCAAAACTTGGTCCCGTCGTTCAATGATCATTCCATCAATGATTGGATTGACCATCGCAGTCCATAATGGTCGTCAGCATGTTCCTGTTTATGTTTCTGATGAAATGATCGGACATAAATTAGGTGAATTTGCACCGACTCGTACATACCGCGGTCATGCCGCAGATAAGAAAGCTAAGAGATAAGAGGTAAAAGATGGAAACTATTGCAAAACATCGTTACGCTCGTACTTCTGCACAAAAAGCTCGCTTAGTTGCTGATTTAATCCGTGGTAAGAAAGTTTCTGCAGCATTAGAAATCTTAACTTTTACTAACAAAAAAGCAGCTGCTTTAGTTAAAAAAGTTTTAGAATCAGCGATTGCAAATGCTGAACATAATGATGGTGCAGATGTAGATGATCTTAAAGTTGCGAAGATTTTTGTTGATGAAGGTCCAAGCATGAAACGTGTAATGCCACGTGCTAAAGGTCGTGCAGATCGTATTTTAAAACGTACAAGCCACATTACTGTGGTTGTATCTGATCGTTAATCAGTAGGAGAATAACAATGGGTCAAAAAGTACATCCAAATGGTATTCGCCTTGGTATTGTTAAACCTTGGAACTCTACTTGGTTCGCGAATACAAAAGATTTCGCTGATAATTTAGAAGGCGATTTCAAAGTACGTCAATTTTTAAATAAAGAGTTAGCAAATGCTTCTGTATCACGCATCACTATTGAGCGTCCTGCAAAAAGTATTCGTGTAACTATTCATACAGCTCGCCCTGGTATCGTTATCGGTAAAAAAGGCGAAGATGTTGAAAAATTAAGAAACGTTGTTTCTAAAATTGCTGGTGTACCAGCTCAAATCAACATTGCTGAAGTGAAAAAACCAGAACTTGATGCTAAATTAGTTGCAGATAGTATCGCTTCTCAACTTGAGCGTCGTGTAATGTTCCGTCGTGCAATGAAACGTGCGGTACAAAATGCTATGCGTTTAGGTGCTAAGGGTATCAAAGTTGAAGTAAGCGGTCGTTTAGGTGGTGCAGAAATCGCACGTTCAGAATGGTATCGTGAAGGTCGCGTACCTTTACATACTCTTCGTGCTGACATCGATTATAACACGGCAGAAGCTCACACAACATACGGTGTAATCGGTGTTAAAGTGTGGATCTTCAAAGGTGAAATTCTTGGTGGTATGGCTGCAGTGATTGAATCTGAGAAAGAACCAGCGGCACAGCCTAAAAAGCCTGCTCGCAAAGGTCGTAAATAAGGAGAATCACTGAATGTTACAACCAAAACGTACAAAATTCCGTAAAGTTCACAAAGGTCGTAACCGCGGTATTGCTGGCGGTACAGAAGTGAGCTTCGGTTCATTCGGTTTGAAAGCAATTGGTCGTGGTCGTTTAACCGCACGTCAAATTGAAGCCGCTCGTCGTGCAATGACTCGTGCAGTTAAACGTCAAGGTAAAATCTGGATCCGTGTGTTCCCAGATAAACCGATTACAGAAAAACCATTAGAAGTCCGTATGGGTAAAGGTAAAGGTAACGTTGAGTACTGGGTAGCCTTAATCCAACCGGGTAAAGTTCTCTATGAAATGGATGGTGTTTCAGAAGAAATCGCACGCCACGCTTTTGCGTTAGCGGCAGCGAAACTTCCGTTTAAAACCACATTTGTAACTAAGACGGTGATGTAATGAAAGCTCAAGAACTACGTAACAAAAATGTTGAAGAGCTGAATGCTGAGTTAGTAAACCTTTTAGGTGAGCAATTCAAATTGCGTATGCAAGCAGCCACCGGTCAGCTTCAACAAACCCATCAGTTAAAACAAGTGCGTCGTAGTATCGCACAATTAAAAACTGTATTAACCGAAAAGGCGGGTGAGTAATGACTGATAAAATTCGTACAATTCAAGGTAAAGTAGTTAGCGATAAAATGGAAAAATCATTTGTAATTGCTATTGAACGTACAGTTAAACATCCAATTTATGGTAAGTTTATCCGTCGTACTACTAAGCTTCATGTACACGATGAAAATAACGAAGCTAAATTAGGCGATGTAGTAGAAGTTAGAGAGTGTCGTCCACTTTCTAAAACTAAATCACACACTTTAGTGCGTGTTGTTGAAAAAGCAGTAATCTAATTTAGATTATAGATTAAATAAAAGCCAACATCTTTATGTTTGTTGGCTTTTTTATTGATATAGTGTTTACTGGAGCTGTTTTTAGATAATCATTGTCTTTATCAAGCGGTTAATTATCAGAAAAATTTGTAATATTGTATTTTGTTTAAAATATAGTTGAATAAGAGGGTAGGCTTGAGGTATACTGCTTACCTTACTTATACTATATTTTAAGTAAGTTCGTCCCGAAAGGGTGGTTTTTTATTTTAACGGAGCACTAATATGATCCAAGAACAGACTATGCTGGACGTTGCTGATAACTCAGGGGCTCGTAGCGTAATGTGTATCAAGGTTCTAGGTGGATCGCACCGTCGTTACGCTGCAATTGGCGACATCATTAAAGTTACTGTGAAAGAAGCAATTCCTCGTGGTAAAGTAAAAAAAGGTGATGTGTTAAAAGCAGTTGTTGTGCGCACCAAGAAGGGTGTTCGTCGCCCAGATGGCGCGGTTATTCGTTTCGATGGCAATGCTTGTGTAATTTTAAATAATAATACAGAGCAACCAATCGGTACTCGTATTTTTGGACCAGTGACTCGTGAGCTTCGTTCTGAGAAGTTTATGAAGATCATTTCTTTAGCTCCAGAAGTACTGTAAGGAGAATGTAATGGCTGCAAAAATCCGTCAAAACGATGAAGTAATCGTACTTACCGGTAAAGATAAAGGTAAGCGTGGTAAGGTAACTAAAGTGTTACCAAATGGTAAAGTTTTTGTTGAAGGTATCAATATTGTAACTAAACACGAAAAACCAGTTCCAGCTTTAGGTAAAGCGGGTGGTTTAGTGAAAAAAGAAGCGCCAATTCAAGCTTCTAATGTTGCGATTTTCAATCCTGAAACTAATAAAGCTGACCGTGTAGGATTTAGATTCGAAGAAGGTAAAAAAGTACGTTTCTTCAAATCTAACGAGAAAACAATTTAATTAACTGGAGTAATGCGATGGCGAAACTGCATGATTACTACAGAGATACAGTAGTTAATGAATTGAAAACTAAATTCAACTACTCATCTGTCATGCAAGTCCCACGAATCGAAAAGATAACCCTAAATATGGGTGTGGGTGAAGCATTGACCGATAAAAAGTTATTAGATAACGCAGTAGCGGATCTAACAGCAATTAGCGGTCAGAAACCTTTAATTACAAAAGCACGCAAATCTGTTGCAGGCTTTAAAATCCGTCAGGGATATCCAATCGGATGCAAAGTAACACTACGTGGTGAACGTATGTGGGAATTCTTTGAAAGATTGATTACTATCGCTGTTCCACGTACTCGTGACTTCCGTGGTTTAAATGCGAAGTCTTTCGATGGTCGTGGTAATTACAGTATGGGTGTTCGTGAACAAATCATTTTCCCAGAAATCGACTATGATAAAGTTGATCGTGTTCGTGGTTTAGATATCACAATCACTACTTCTGCGAAAACTGATGAAGAAGGTCAAGCTTTATTAGCGGCTTTCAATTTCCCATTCCGTAAATAAGGTAGGTTATCGTGGCAAAACAATCAATGATTGCACGTGATGTAAAACGTGTAAAATTAGCTGATAAATTTTATGCTAAGCGTGAAGAATTAAAACGTATTATTGCGGATGTAAATTCTTCAGATGAAGCTCGTTGGGATGCTGTATTAAAATTACAAACTCTTCCACGTGACTCAAGTCCTAGCCGTCAGCGTAACCGTTGTCGTCAAACTGGTCGTCCACATGGTGTACTTCGTAAGTTTGGTTTAAGCCGTATTAAAGTTCGTGAAGCTGCCATGCGTGGTGAGATTCCGGGCCTTAAAAAAGCAAGCTGGTAATAGCCTTATTTAATTTGGAATCATGGGAGTAAATACATGAGTATGCAAGATCCAATCGCAGATATGCTGACCCGTATTCGTAACGGTCAAGCTGCGAATAAAGTTGCAATCAGTATGCCTTCATCTAAGTTAAAAGTTGCTATTGCAAATGTTTTAGCTGAAGAAGGTTATGTTGAGAGCTTTAAAATTGTTGAAGGTTCAAAACCTGAGTTGGAAATTACGTTAAAGTATTTCCAAAATAAACCAGTTGTAGAAAGTATTCAACGCGTGAGCCGTCCAGGTCTTCGTATTTACAAACGTAAAGGCGAATTACCAAAAGTAATGGGTGGTTTAGGTATTGCGGTTATTTCTACATCTAAAGGTGTTATGACCGACCGAGCAGCGCGTCAAGCGGGCTTAGGTGGTGAAATCATCTGTTACGTAGCATAATAGAGGGGTAGGAAGAATGTCTCGTGTTGCAAAGGCACCTGTTAATGTTCCTGCCGGTGTTGAGGTAAAACTTAACGGTCAGCTATTAACAGTAAAAGGTAAAAACGGCGAGTTATCTCGTGAAATTCATAATGCAGTTGAAGTAAATTACGAGGCTAACGCATTAACTTTCGCACCTAAAGCAGGTGTGGTAAATGCAGATGCACAAGCAGGTACTGCTCGTGCACTTGTTAATGCTATGGTTATTGGTGTTACTGAAGGCTTTACTAAGAAATTGCAATTAGTTGGTGTTGGTTATAGAGCACAAATGAAAGGTAACGTAGTTGCTTTAAGTTTAGGGTTCTCACATCCAATTGAACATGCGTTGCCAACTGGCGTAACTGGTGAATGTCCATCTCAAACAGAAATTGTTCTAAAGAGTGCAGACAAACAGTTAATTGGCCAAGTAGCAGCAGATATTCGTGCATATCGCCGTCCAGAGCCTTATAAAGGTAAAGGTGTACGTTACTCTGATGAAGTAGTACGTACAAAAGAAGCGAAGAAAAAGTAAAGTAAGGTAACACTATGGATAAGAAAGTAGCTCGTATCCGTCGTGCAAGCCGTGCACGTCATTTAATGAGAGAGCAAGGTGCAACCCGTTTGGTTGTGCATCGCACACCTCGTCATATTTATGCGCAGGTTATTGCACCTAATGGCTCAGAAGTACTAGTAGCAGCTTCAACTGTTGAAAAAGTAATTAAAGAGCAAGTTAAATATACTGGTAATAAAGACGCCGCTGCAGTAGTTGGAAAATTAGTTGCAGAACGTGCTTTAGAAAAAGGTATTAAAGTGGTTGCATTTGATCGTTCAGGTTTTAAATACCATGGTCGAGTGCAAGTATTAGCAGATGCTGCTCGTGAAGCTGGTCTTCAGTTCTAATAGAGGAATTTTAGATGTCAAACATCGAAAAACAAGCTGGTGAACTGCAGGAAAAGCTAATCGCGGTTAACCGTGTATCTAAAACCGTAAAAGGTGGTCGTATTATGAGTTTTACTGCTTTAACAGTAGTAGGCGATGGTAACGGTCGTGTTGGTTTTGGTTACGGTAAAGCTCGTGAGGTTCCAGCAGCTATCCAAAAAGCGATGGAAAAAGCTCGTCGCAATATGGTTAATGTAGCTTTAAATGAAGGTACATTACAACACCCAGTTAAAGGTTCACATACTGGATCACGTGTATTTATGCAACCAGCAAGTGAGGGTACAGGTATCATCGCAGGTGGTGCAATGCGTGCAGTATTAGAAGTAGCAGGTGTTCATAACGTACTTTCAAAAGCATATGGTTCGACTAACCCAATTAATGTTGTTCGTGCGACTATTGATGCACTTGCAAATATGAAATCACCAGAAATGGTTGCTGCGAAGCGCGGTAAAACTGTTGAAGAAATTTTGGGGTAATTGGATATGGCAAAAACTATTAAAGTGACTCAAACCCGTAGCTCGATTGCTCGCTTACCAAAGCATAAAGCAACATTAAAAGGCTTAGGTTTACGTCATATTCGACATACAGTAGAATTGATTGATACTCCATCAGTACGTGGTATGATTAATCAAGTTTCTTATATGGTTAAGGTTGAGGAGTAATAGAATGCGTTTAAATTCTCTATCCCCAGCTGAAGGTGCTAAACACAGCGGAAAACGTCTTGGTCGTGGTATTGGTTCTGGTTTAGGTAAAACAAGTGGACGTGGTCATAAAGGTCAAAAATCTCGTACTGGTGGTGGAGTTCGCCGCGGGTTCGAAGGTGGTCAGATGCCTTTATATCGCCGTTTACCAAAATTTGGTTTTACTTCATTAAAGGCTTTACACGTAGCCGAAGTTCGTTTAAATGACTTAGCAAAAGTAGATGGTAACTTAGTTACTTTGGATACACTTAAAGCTGCAAATGTGATTACTAAAGATATTTTATCTGCAAAAGTAATTTTTTCAGGTAAGATTGAAAAAGCAGTTACTATTAAAGGATTACGTGTAACTAAAGGTGCAAAAGTTGCTATTGAAGCTGCTGGTGGTACTATCGAGGAATAATAAATGGCTAAACAACCAGGATATCAAGGTAATACTCAAAAAGGAACTGGTGAGTTAAAATCTAGATTACTGTTCGTATTGGGAGCATTAATCGTCTTTCGTATCGGTTCTTTTATTCCTGTTCCTGGTATTGATGCTTCTGTATTATCCGAGTTAGTTCGACAACAGCAAGGTACCATCATTGACATGTTTAACATGTTCTCTGGTGGTGCCTTAAGTAGAGCATCGATTTTTGCTTTAGGCATTATGCCTTATATTTCTGCGTCTATTATTATTCAGTTATTAACTGCAATTCATCCTGCTTTAATGGAATTAAAAAAAGAAGGTGAAGCAGGCAGACGTAAAATTAGCAAATATACTCGATGGGCTACGCTGTTATTAGCAACCATTCAGTCTGTTGGTATTTCTTTCGCTCTCCCGAATATGATTAATGGATTAGTTCCTAATCCTACTGTTCTATTCTATATTACATCTGTTATTAGTTTAGTAACTGGTACAATGTTTCTAATGTGGTTAGGTGAACAAATCACTGAGCGTGGCATTGGTAATGGCATTTCATTAATTATCTTTGCAGGTATTGTCGCTGGTCTTCCATCAGCGATTGGGCGAACAATTGAACAAGCTCGTTTGGGAGAGATCTCAATACTTGTTCTATTGCTAATAGCTGTAATTGCATTTGCAGTAACATATTTTGTTGTCTTTGTAGAACGTGGTCAAAGAAGAATTGTTGTAAATTATGCTAGCCGTCAGCAAGGAAAGATGATGGCACCAGCAAGATCATCTCATTTACCATTAAAAGTAAATATGGCAGGCGTTATTCCTGCAATATTTGCATCAAGCATCATTTTATTTCCTACGAGTATTACTCAGTGGTTTGGACAAAGTGAAGGTTTTGAATGGCTATTTGATTTATCTCAGTTATTACAGCCAGGGCAACCACTGTATATTGTACTTTTTACAATAGCTGTTATTTTCTTTGCATTCTTTTATACTGGTATGCAGTATAATCCACGTGATACAGCGGATAATTTAAAGAAATCAGGTGCGTTTGTACCAGGTTATCGACCAGGCGAACAAACATCGCGTTATATTGATAAAGTAATGACACGTTTAACCTTAATTGGTGCGTTATATATTACCTTTGTTTGTTTGGTTCCATATATCATTACATCATTATGGAAGGTTTCTTTTCAATTAGGTGGAACTTCATTATTGATTGTTGTGGTAGTTATTATGGATTTCATCGCACAGGTCCAAAGTCATTTAATGTCTTTACAATATGATTCTGTGTTGAAGAAAGCCAATTTGAAAGGCTTAGGGCAATAGTCCTAATCAAAAAAGGATAAGCAATGAAAGTTCGTGCTTCAGTTAAGAAATTATGTCGTAACTGTAAAATTGTTAAACGTGAAGGTGTTGTTCGAGTAATTTGTAGCGATGCTAAACATAAACAACGTCAAGGTTAATTGACATTCTTTCTTGCAAAGAACCAGCTGAGTAGTTATACTACTCAGCTCATTTTGTCCTGATATACTGTTTGAGTATCCTGAAACGGGCTTTTCAAGATCAGTATATCAATCAATTAAGTTAATAGGAGTGCATAGTGGCCCGTATTGCAGGCATTAACATTCCTGATCAAAAACACACCGTAATCGCACTTACTGCAATTTATGGCATTGGTAAAACTCGTGCAAAAGCTATTTGTGTTGCAACGGGTATTGCTGAAGATGTGAAGATCAGAGAATTGTCTGAAGAGCAGATTGAAAAACTGCGTGAAGAAGTTGGTAAATTTACTGTCGAAGGTGATTTACGTCGTGAAGTAACTTTGAGCATCAAACGTCTTTTAGACTTAGGTTGCTATCGTGGTTTACGTCATCGTCGTAGTTTACCTGTACGTGGTCAACGTACTAAGACTAATGCGCGTACTCGTAAGGGTCCACGCAAACCGATCAAAAAATAATCGGAGTAGATAAATAAAATGGCTAAAACACCAGTTCGTGCGCGTAAGCGTGTAAAAAAACAGATCGCAGATGGCGTAGCTCATATCCACGCATCTTTCAATAACACAATCGTAACCATTACTGACCGTCAAGGTAATGCTTTAGCTTGGGCTACTGCAGGTGGTTCAGGTTTCCGTGGTTCTCGTAAATCAACTCCTTTCGCAGCTCAAGTCGCAGCAGAACGTTGTGCTGAGATGGTGAAAGAGTTTGGTTTAAAGAATTTAGAGGTTATGGTTAAGGGACCGGGTCCAGGTCGTGAATCTACAATCCGTGCACTAAATGCAGCGGGTTTCCGTATCACGAATATTACTGATGTGACTCCGATTCCTCATAACGGTTGTCGTCCACCGAAAAAACGTCGCGTATAATTGACGTTAGAATAATTGGAGAAAGAAAATGGCAAGATATTTGGGTCCAAAGCTCAAGCTAAGCCGTCGTGAAGGTACCGATTTATTCCTTAAATCAGGTGTTCGAGCGATCGAGTCAAAATGTAAAATTGATACAGCACCTGGTCAACATGGTGCTCGCAAACCTCGCTTATCTGACTATGGTAGTCAGCTTCGTGAGAAACAAAAAGTTCGCCGTATGTATGGTATTTTGGAACGTCAATTCCGTAATTACTATAAAGAAGCTAACCGCTTAAAAGGCAATACCGGTGAGAACTTATTAGTATTGTTAGAAGGTCGTTTAGATAACGTTGTTTATCGTATGGGTTTTGCTGCAACACGTGCAGAAGCTCGTCAGCTTGTTAGTCATAAATCTATTGTGGTAAATGGTCAAGTTGTAAACATTCCTTCTTATCAAGTTTCTGTTGATGATGTTATTGCAGTACGTGAGAAATCTAAAAAACAAGCACGTATTAAGGCATCATTAGAATTAGCAACTCAACGTGAAAAACCAACTTGGTTAGATGTTGACGTAACTAAAATGGAAGGCGTATTTAAACGTACTCCAGAGCGTTCTGATCTATCAGCAGATATTAATGAACATCTGATCGTTGAGCTATACTCTAAATAATAATTAAAGCGTTATTTTATTTATTGTTTAGTTTCATTAGTTCAAAAGCAAAGAGAGGATAAGATGCAGGGTTCTGTGACAGAATTTTTAAAGCCACATTTAGTGAATATTGAGCAAATTAGCTCAACTCACGCCAAAGTGACCTTAGAGCCGTTAGAGCGTGGTTTCGGCCATACATTAGGTAACGCACTTCGTCGCATTTTACTTTCGTCTATGCCTGGTTGTGCAGTTACAGAAGTAGAAATTGATGGTGTATTACATGAATACAGCAGCAAAGAAGGCGTACAAGAAGACATTCTTGAAGTATTGTTAAACCTTAAAGGTCTAGCGGTGAAAGTACAAAATAAAGATGATATTATTTTGACGCTCACTAAATCTGGAATTGGCCCTGTAACTGCAGCCGACATTACACATGATGGCGATGTTGAAATTGTAAATCCTAACCATGTTATTTGCCACTTAACGGATAAAAATGCATCTATTACGATGCGTATTCGTATTCAACGTGGTCGTGGTTATGTACCTGCTTCTGCTCGTGTACATTTACAAGATGATGATCGTCCAATTGGTCGCTTATTGGTAGATGCACGTTTTAGCCCAGTAGATCGCATTGCTTATAATGTTGAAGCTGCTCGTGTTGAACAACGTACAGACTTAGATAAGTTGGTTATTGAGATGGAAACCAATGGAACATTAGATCCAGAGGAAGCAATCCGTCGAGCTGCAACGATTTTAGCTGAACAGTTAGCTGCATTCGTTGATTTGCGTGATGTTCGTCAGCCAGAAGTAAAAGAAGAAAAACCGGAATTTGATCCAATTCTTCTACGTCCAGTAGACGATTTAGAGCTGACAGTTCGTTCTGCTAACTGTTTGAAAGCAGAGACAATTCACTATATCGGTGATTTAGTACAACGTACTGAAGTTGAGTTATTAAAAACACCAAATCTTGGTAAGAAATCACTTACAGAGATTAAAGATGTTCTCGCTTCTCGTGGCTTATCACTGGGTATGCGCCTTGAGAATTGGCCTCCAGCAAGTATTGCTGAAGATTAATTCTAGGTATAGATTTTCTAAGAAGGAATAAGGTTATGCGCCATCGTAAGAGTGGACGTCAATTAAACCGTAACAGCAGCCATCGTCAAGCGATGTTCCGTAATATGGCTAGCGCTTTAATTAGTCACGAAATTATTAAAACGACTTTACCTAAAGCGAAAGAGTTACGCCGTGTAGTTGAGCCGTTAATTACTTTAGCAAAAGTTGATAGCGTTGCAAATCGCCGTTTAGCTTTTGCTCGTACACGTAACATTGAAACAGTTGCTAAATTGTTTAATGAATTAGGCCCACGTTTTGTAAATCGTGCGGGTGGTTATACTCGTATTTTAAAATGTGGTTTCCGTGCAGGCGACAACGCTCCAATGGCATACATTGAGTTAGTTGAACGTCCAGATGTTGCAGTAGAAGCAGCAGCGGAATAATTATCTAAAATGAAAAAGCCCAACATTCTTATAATGTTGGGCTTTTTTTATATTTGTAATATTGTAAATTGTATGCGTTACCTATCACCTATAATGATACGTTAATTTGTCTTATATAATCCCTATTACTAAGGATCAACAATGAGTTCAGCTACTTCTAATATGAATCAACTAATCTCTGACGAAGTACGTCAGAAATACCGTAAATTTCAATTGCACTCTCTTATTGGTGTTTTTATTGGCTATATGTGTTATTACATTGTGCGTAATAATTTTGTTCTTTCTACTCCGTATTTGATGGAAAAATTAGAGCTGTCAAAAACTCAAATTGGAATGCTTACTTCTGCTATGCTAATTACTTATGGCTGTAGTAAAGGATTTATGAGCGTACTTGCAGATAAAGCAAACCCTCGTTATTTTATGGCATTGGGGTTATTTCTTTGCATTTTAGTAAATATTTGTATGGGTTTTTCTACCAGTTTTTATCTATTCGTTGCTTTAGTGATTTTACTTGGCGTTTTTCAAGGAATGGGCGTTGGGCCGTCAATTATTACTGTTGGGCATTGGTATTCAAGAGGACAAAGAGGGCGGGCAAGTACGACGTGGAATGTATCTCATAATTTAGGTGGTGGTTTAGTTGCACCAATTGTTGGTACAAGTTTAGCGTATTTCGGTAATCAGAATTGGGAACTTTCAACTTATATTGTTCCTGCATTAATTGCCTTAATGGGCGTATTTTTAGTGTTATATTTTACTAAACGCCGTCCTGTCGAAGAAGGATTACCAACTGTTGAGGAAATGTATCACGAAGAAACAGTTAATACTAAGATAAAAGCTCACTTAACTAAAAAACCAGAAGATATGACAGCTTTGCAAATTTTTTATCAATTTGTATTTAAAAATCCCAATTCGTGGTTTTTAGTGGGCATTGATATTTTCACTTATATGGTTCGCTTTGGAATGTTAACGTGGATTCCGCTTTACCTTTTAAAAGAAAAGGGGCTAACGAAAACGGATATGGGTGCAGCATTTATGTTTTTTGAATGGGCTGCGATTCCATCAACATTAGTTGCTGGCTGGCTAATTGATAAGTTTTTCCGTGGGCGTATTATGTATTTACCAATGATATGTATGGCTGTGGTATTTTTCTGCGTCTTTGGCTATATGAGCTCAGATTCTATTTTTGCTATTATTTTCTTTTCTGCAATTGTTGGTTGTTTAGTTTATATTCCACAGGCAATGGTTGCTGTTCAAGCGATGGAGGTAATTCCAAGTTTTGCTCTTGGATCTGCCGTAGGATTACGTGGTTTTATGAGTTATATTGTGGGCTCTACTTTAGGTACAACGTTATTTGGTTTTGTTGTAGATCATTTTGGCTGGAATAGTGGGTTTTATACTATTATGTGTGGTGCAATACTCTGTTCTATTTTTTGTTTACTTTCTCATCTTGGGTTGAAAAATATTGAGCGTATGTAATTAACTTTATTTGGATTTTAAAGAGGATTATTTAGTTAGGATAAATTCTCTTTTTATTTATCTATACTTTATCTAAAGCGAATTAAGTCATAGAATAAATACATATTACTTCTCTTATAGGATTTAAATGAAAAACGTATTAGTATTAAAATCAAGTATTTTAGGCTGCGATTCGCAATCTAACGCACTAAGCGATTATTTAGTTAACAAGTTAGCTGGAAATGTGAATATTCGTGATTTAGTTGAACAGCCATTACCTTATTTTACAGGTGATGCGGCAATTGCAACTCGAGGCCAACCACACACTGATGAACAGAAGGCTCTATTAGCATTATCTGATGAGTTAGTTGTAGAATTGAAAAATAGTGATGTAATTGTTATTAATGCACCAATGTATAATTTTAGTGTACCGGCACAATTAAAGAGCTATTTTGATTTTATTGCTCGTTCAGGCATTACTTTCCAATATTCATCACAAGGCCCTGAAGGGCTAATCAAAGATAAAAAAGCAGTTGTTATTCTTAGCACAGGCGGGTTACATAAAGAAACTGAACATGATTTAGTTAAAGCCTATGTACAAACCTTTTTAGCTTTTATTGGCATTACTGATGTGGATTTTGTTTATGCAGAAGGATTAGGAATGGGTAAACAAGCGGTCATTTTAGCTCAAGAGTCTGCTAAAGCAGAATTAGATCGTATTGCTTTAGCTCTCTAATCAGTCTAATAAGCGGTTAGTTTGAGTAAAATTTTGTTATTTGCAGATTTCTATCAGAACTAGCCGTTTGTATGTCTTTCAACGATTATCAAGGGGGCTTTCTTCCCTTGTTTTTTCACAAAAAATCGGTATAATTTGACCGCTTGTTTTCTCTTTTTTCTTGGAATGAGAGCAAGTTTCGTACCCTCACCTCGAACGAGGGTTTCTTTTTACTATCAAAAATTTAGAGGAAGGTTATGGTAACCATTCGTTTATCTCGTGGCGGAGCTAAAAAACGCCCATTTTATCAAATCGTGGTTGCGGACAGTCGTTCACCACGTGATGGTCGCTTTATTGAGCGTATCGGTTTCTTCAATCCAATTGCAGCAGGTCAAGCAGAGCGTTTACGCTTAGATGTGGCTAAAGTTGATGAGTGGATTGCTAAAGGTGCTTCACTTTCAGATCGTGTTGCAACATTAGTTAAAGAAGCTCGTAAAGCAGCTTAATTTTTATTTTATGTAGGTGAATATGAGCGAACAAAAAATTGAAGTTGTCGGAAAATTGGGTTCAACCTATGGAATCCGTGGCTGGTTGCGTCTTTATTCATCAACAGAACAATCAGAAAGTATTTTTGATTATCAGCCGTGGTTTTTAAAAATTAAAGATCAATGGCAACAAATTGAACTAGAAAGCTGGCGTTATCACAGTAATGATTTACTTGTAAAATTAACTGGCGTTGATGACCGTGAAGCCGCACAACTGTTGGCAAATGTAGAAATCGGTGTCGATTTAAACTGTTTTCCAGAGTTAGTTGATGGGGATTATTATTGGCACGACTTAATGGGTTGCCAAGTAGTAAATCTCGATGGTTATGTAATGGGCGTTGTTACCGAGTTAATGGAAACAGGTTCAAATGATGTGTTAGTGGTACGAGCGAGTAGTAAAGATGCTTTCGGTAAACAGGAACGGCTTATTCCGTTCTTATATGAACAAGTAGTTAAAAGAGTAGATCTCGCCACCAAAACTATTGAGGTGGATTGGGACGCTGGTTTCTAACCTCAGGTATGCAGTTCGCTTTTAAGATGTAACATTCGAGGAATTATGTGGATTGGAATTATCTCGTTGTTTCCCGAAATGTTTAAAGCAATCACTGAATACGGGGTAACAGGCAGAGCCGTTAAACAAAATTTATTACAAGTTGAGTGTTGGAATCCGAGAGATTTCACCCTTGATAAACATAAAACGGTCGATGATCGCCCTTACGGCGGTGGGCCGGGAATGTTAATGATGGTGCAACCGTTGCGAGATGCAATTCACGCAGCTAAAGCAACCGCTTGTAGTGAGGGGAGTGAGGTTAAAGTAATTTATCTTTCGCCACAGGGACGTAAACTTGATCAAACTGGCGTACAAGAGTTGGCTGAAAATCAGAAAATGATTTTAGTCTGCGGTCGGTATGAAGGTATTGATGAGCGCTTAATTCAAGCAGAAGTGGACGAAGAGTGGTCGATTGGGGATTATGTACTTACTGGGGGGGAATTACCCGCAATGACATTAATTGATGCTGTTGCTCGTTTTATTCCAGGAGTGTTAGGCAAACAGGCCTCTGCATTAGAAGATTCTTTTGCTGAAGGACTATTAGATTGTCCACATTATACCCGTCCTGAAATGTTAGATGGAATGTCTGTACCTGACGTGCTGATGTCGGGACACCACGAACAAATTCGGAAATGGCGATTAGAACAATCCCTGAAACGAACGTGGGAACGACGCCCTGAGCTATTGGATAGCCTAGCTCTGACTGACGAACAACGGGTGTTGTTGAGAAAAATTAAACAGCAACACAAAATCAGTTAATTCTAGGATTTAGAAGGTTTAAAAATGAGTAACATCATCAAACAAATCGAACAAGAACAGTTAAAACAGAACGTACCTAGCTTCCGTCCAGGTGATACATTAGAAGTTAAAGTATGGGTAGTAGAAGGTAGTAAAAGACGTTTGCAAGCGTTCGAAGGCGTGGTTATTGCAATTCGTAACCGTGGCTTGCATTCAGCATTTACCTTACGTAAAATCTCTAACGGCGTAGGCGTTGAGCGTGTATTCCAAACTCACTCACCAGTGATTGACAGCATTGCTGTTAAACGTAAAGGTGCGGTACGTAAAGCGAAACTTTACTACTTACGTGAGCGTTCAGGTAAATCTGCACGTATCAAAGAGCGTCTTGGCGACTAATCGCAAGGTTGCAATTTGCACAGAGGCTTGGGGAAACCCAAGCCTTTTGTTTTATAAGCGGTAAGATTTGATGAATATTTTGCAATATTTCGTTACAATCTAGCCGCTTTATTTTATTGAGTAAAAACAATGCATAAACCACCTGCGATTTTTTTAATGGGGCCTACTGCCTCGGGTAAAACAGATTTAGCGATAAAACTATGCCAAACGCTACCAGTAGAAGTTATTAGTGTCGATTCTGCCTTGATTTATAAAGGAATGGATATTGGCACAGCAAAACCAAACCAAGCAGAATTAGCGCTTGCTCCTCACCGTTTGATTGATATTATCGATCCTGTGGAAAGCTATTCTGTGGCAAATTTTCGTGAAGATGCTTTGCGAGAAATGGCAGACATTACTGCAAAAGGGAAAATACCCCTGCTAGTCGGTGGCACAATGTTGTATTATAAAGGCTTGTTAGAAGGGCTTTCGCCTTTACCATCAGCGGTGCCTGAAGTACGGTTAGAAATTGAGGAAAAAGCAAAGAAATTGGGTTGGCAGGCATTACATCAAGAGTTGGAAGCTGTTGATCCTATTTCAGCAGCAAGGATTAATCCTAATGATAGCCAGCGGATTAACCGTGCATTAGAAGTTTTTTACGTATCTGGAAAAACAATGACGGAACTGACCGCTTTGCAAGGCGAGAGTATTCCTTATGATATTATGCAGTTTGCGATTGCTCCAGAAGATCGAGCCGTACTACATCAACGGATTGAACAACGTTTTCATAAAATGGTCGAGCTTGGTTTTGAACAAGAAGTTAAGCGGTTAGTTGAGCGTGGAGATTTACACCCTGATTTACCGTCCATTCGTTGTGTGGGCTATCGCCAAATGTGGGAATATTTGGCTGGGGAGATTAGTTTAGATGAAGCTATTTTTAAGGGCATTTGTGCAACTCGCCAGCTTGCTAAACGCCAAATTACTTGGTTAAGAGGTTGGACAAGTGAGATCCACTGGCTAGATAGCTTAGATCCTGAAGGGGCTTATGTAAAAATGATTGAAAAATTGAACCAATATCACCCTAATTTATGATAATATTCTATCGTCTTTGGCAAATAAGTAGATAAAAATAACTAGAAGGAATCCAAAAATGGCAAAAGGTCAATCTTTACAAGATCCATACTTAAATGCACTGCGTCGTGAGCGTATCCCTGTTTCCATTTATTTAGTAAATGGTATTAAATTACAAGGGCAAATTGAATCATTCGATCAGTTCGTTATTTTGCTAAAAAATACCGTAAGCCAAATGGTGTATAAACACGCCATTTCAACAATTGTGCCTGCTCGTTCTATTAACCACAATAATACAGCCCATCAATCTGCACCACTTGCAGCTACAGATGTTATAGAAAAAGCAGAGTAATTTTCTATCTGTATGAATAAACTAACGTAGTTGATCTACGTTAGTTTTAAGTCTCAGTTTGCCGTATTAAAATAAATATGTTAATAGGGCAAATCTTTTTATTTTCTTTGTTTCTTCTTATTAGATATTTAATTGTGCAGTTTTAATGCTTTTTAAAGAGAATTAAACTTACATTAGAATCAAGTATAAATAGTAGAAGGGTTTGTGAAGGGAATATATAAATTATTAGAAATAAAAAAACGGTGAGAAAATAGCTCACCGTTTTTTTATTTTTCGGCTAGATTTTAGCTAAATTAACCAATGCATCACGGGTAATATCACTGATTTTCTGGTTACTTGTTAATGTCATTGCCACTCGCATTTCTTTGTTGAAAATATCAAGTAGGTTTTCGACGCCTGCTTGACCTGAAGTACTTAACGCATAAATATAAGCTCGTCCAAGCATACACGCATCGGCACCAAGGGCAATCATTCGTACGACATCTAAACCATTGCGTATTCCAGAATCGGCAAGAATTTTAATATCCCCTTTTACCGCATCAGCAATAGCTGGTAAAGCCTTAGCACTTGATAATACGCCGTCTAATTGGCGGCCGCCGTGGTTAGAGACAATGATCCCATCAGCACCGAAACTTACTGCATCTTTAGCATCTTGCGGATCAAGAATACCTTTAATCACCATCGGGCCGTCCCAAAATTCACGGATCCACTCTAAATCTTTCCACGAAATAGACGGATCAAAATTTTCAGTTAGCCAGCCGATGTAGTCATCCAAGCCAACATCTTTACCAAGGTATTTGGATACATTACCTAATGTATGTGGTTTACCTTTAATTCCAACGTCCCACGCCCAAAATGGGTGGGTTGCACCTTGAATAATACGGCGAATTTCTTTATATGGACCACTCATTCCAGAATGCATATCACGGTAGCGAGCCCCGGGAGTTGGCATATCAACGGTAAATACTAAGGTAGAACAGCCTGCTGCTTTGGCTCGTTCTAATGCATTTTTCATAAAGCCTCGATCACGCAAGACATAAAGTTGGAACCACATTGGGCGTTTGATTGCAGGGGTAACTTCTTCAATCGGGCAGATAGAAACCGTAGACAATGTAAATGGAATACCTTTATTATCCGCTGCTTTGGCGGCTTGTACTTCACCACGGCGTGCGTACATTCCTAATGCACCAACAGGGGCAAGTGCTAATGGCATTGATAGCTTTTCGCCGAATAATTCAATTTCGGTATTTAGCTCGGACATATCTTTTAAAACACGTTGTCTAAGGGCGATATTGGCTAAATCGCTAACATTACGGGCCAGCGTCTGCTCGGCATAAGAGCCACCATCGGCATAATGAAACATAAAAGGGGGAACTCGGCGGCGTGCTGCTTTTCGATAATCATTGCCAGATGAAATAATCATAGTCGATAACCTCTTGTAATGTGTATATGTACGTAAAGTTTAAGTTTTACGGTGTGGATTTTATATGGTTAAAATGAGAATTATTTTCAATTAAGTCTAGCAAAATAGGGAAAACTTGTCTATTTTTATTGGAAAAGGAGAAGCGTTCCCCAGATGTTAGCGGGGAACTTACAAGCGGTGAGTTTAGTCAGAAATTGCTACATAGTTGTGGTAATTAAGTTGTAGCCATTGTAAGCCGATTACGGCAATGACATTATCAATTTTACCTTGCTCTACCCATTGATAGGCTTGTGTGCGGTTGACAACGTGTACGAAAATATCTTCATTTTCTTCAGCTAAACCATAAATTCCACCAACTTTGGTACTATCAACTAATCCTAAAAATAGATGTAATCGCTCAACCATTCCACCGGGACTATCCCATATACTTAAGATATGTTCTAAATGTCTAAGCGTAATACCTGCTTCCTCTTGGCTTTCTCGAATAGCGACTTCTTCAGGGGATTCATCCGTATCGATCATTCCAGCAATTAGTTCGAGTTGCCAAGGTGATTGAGATGTACTCGGATCATAAGCCCCAATACGAACTTGCTCAATTAACACAACATTATCTTGCCATGGATCGTAAGCAATAACGGCAGATGCTGCCCCTTTAATCAATAATTCTCGTACAACTTCACCGCTCATTTCACCTGAAAAAAGTTTATGGCGGAAAGCTATTTTTTTAAGTTGAAAATGCCCTTGATAAACGGTTTCTTCTCGTAGAATTTCGAGGTCTTGGTGGGAAAATTGGGGAATGTTATTCATTGTTTGTTCTCTTATTTAGCTTTTACGCAGTCTGTTACTATGTACGACATAAAGTGCCAGTATCATAATTAAAATTGAAAGAGCGAATAGTAGGGTATGAACAGCATTGGAATGATCAACAATAATGAGCCGAACCATTGCAGTAATACCGATATATAAAAAATAGCGGAGTGGAAAGTGGTAGTTGTATTTGAAATACTGCACGATCAAGGCAAGAAATTCAAAATAGAGAAAGAAAATCACTATTTTTTCTACAATTTGAAATTTTTCACTCGTGCCGAGTAATAATTCTGCCAGTGAATAGGCTTCCGAAAAGAGAGCGTACGATAACAGAATGCCTGCGACTAATAATGAAAAGTTTAAGAGCCATTGAAAAGTTTCAGAAATTATTTTGGCAAATTTAGAATGTTGTCCTTCAAGGTTTAATTTAGGCATATTGATTGACCTGATAATGGATAAAAGGTGATGAAATTATAGGATTGAATTTACCCTTTTTCCATTGAAAAAGGGAAGGTAATGATAACATAGACAGTGGTTGTTCAAAAAAATAAGCCAAATAAAAAGGCAGTTGAAAATGAAAGCAGAGCTGACCTTTTGGGGCGTGGATAGAAGTGATGTGCTGTTTTTCTAATTGATGATAAACTTCTGATAGCTTAATAATGCCTATCCCTTGTGATTTCAAAATGGCTTCTCGTAAGCACCAACTTAGGTAGAAACGGTCTGGTAAAGTCGCCAGTTGTGGTAGAACGGAAAAATCTTCAATTTCACTGATTTCCTGTGCGGTCGCATAGTAACGTAATAAATTGGTATATTGCCGAGTTTTTTGTGGGTGTTCTATATCAATGCCAACTCGTTTTTGCCCCTTCTCAGAAAAGGAAAAAATTACGGCAACCCAATCGCCAGAGTGACTAATATTAAAATCAACACGTTGATCACTAATATAAGGGCGACCACTTTCTGTGCGTTGTATTTGAGTAAACAGATGGGGATCAAGGCCGTATTTTTGAGCGAGCTGATGTAGCAGAAAATAAGCCATTTTACGGCTTTTTTGCTTACGGATTAAGCGCTCAGAACGTAATGCAAGCGGTGAGATTGGCGGAAAAAATTGCAAAAATTCAGTGGGGATTGGCTCATCATTATGAGCAAATACAATCTCAAAGATAGCTGATTGCCCTGAATGGGAGGCTATTGGTATATCCATTATCGTTTTGTTTTACAGAAACAGTGATTGAGGTGATCATCAACTAACCCCATAGATTGCATAAAGGCATAGCAAGTTGTTGGACCAACAAATGTAAATCCTCGTTTTTTCAAAGCTTTAGAGAGCAAGGTCGAGGTGGGCGTTGAGGCTGGAATAGTATCAGCAGTTGGAGCATCGTTAATTTGGGGCTGATGATTAACAAATGCCCAAATAAATTGGCTAAATTCTTCACCATTAGCTTGCATTTTAAGATAAGCTTTGGCGTTGCTAATAATGGCGGCTAATTTAGCACGGTGGCGAATTAGCTCTGGGTTTTGTACGAGTTGATCAAGATCGTGATCACCCATTTCAGCAATTTTTACAGGATCAAATTGGTAAAATGCACGGCGATATGCTTCTCGTTTTTTGAGCACAGTAATCCATGAAAGCCCTGCTTGTTGTCCTTCTAGGCAAATCTTTTCAAACAGTACTTGACTATCAAATTGAGGCTTACCCCATTCATTGTCGTGATAGTCTATATAAATTTGGCTATCACCAGCCCAATTACAACGAGTCATTAGTAAATTCCTTATAGAAACTGACCACCGATAAGCGGTCAGTTTAGCTATTTTTTTGCAAATAGATTAACGTCTTGGTAAATAACGGGCAGGATCGACTGATTTCCCTTGATAACGGATCTCAAAATGCAATTTATTGCTGTTCGTCCCTGTACTACCTAATGTAGCAATGGTTTCACCGGCTTTAACAGTATCTTGTTCATCAACTTTCATACTATCATTATGTGCATAGGCACTGAGGAAATCATCGTTATGTTTAATGATGATTAAGTTACCATAGCCTTGTAGTGAATTACCTGCGTAAACAACTTTACCTGCTGCGGCTGCTTTTACTGGTTGACCTTTGTTACCTGCGATATCTAGCCCTTTATTTCCCCCTTCTGCGGAAGAAAATCCTGTAATTACTCGCCCTTGAGTAGGCCATTGCCATTTTACTGAAGAGAGTGCTGGGGCTTGATTATAACTTGTTGATCGTACTGAGCTTGGTGTACCAGTGGTTGCAGTAATTTTGCTAACTGCTGGAGCAGTACCCGTGGTCGCTGTGATAACAGGACGAGGGGTGATTGGTGCTTCTGCCCCTGTTTTAGCTTTAATTGGACCTGTTACTGTACCATCTGAGCCATAAGCTGTGCCGTTGGCTGCTTGGGTATAAGTTACTTCAGGTTCAACTGGTTTGATCGGTTGAGGTGCTGGAGCTGTTGTTACTACCTGTTGTTGCTCTTTTTGCTTTTCTTCTTTACCGAGTTTAATTTGTTGCCCCACATTGAGTTGATAAGGTTCGCTCATATTATTGAGTTTAGCGATTTCTTTAACATCTTTCCCTGCAATATAGGCAATTAAAAACATTGTGTCGCCTTTACGTACCGTATAGGTATCACCATTGTAGAACCCTTTATCGATTTGGCTATAAATCGGGGCATTTTTTTCATCACGGGGGATGGTAAAATCTTGCGGTACAGGTTTTTTCGGTTTTACCGTAGGTTTTAGTGTTGGCTTAGGAGCGACCGCTACGGGTTTTGTAGCCACAGGCTGCGGAGAGGGCTGGTAAGCAGGTTGATAGCTTGGTTGTGGTGCATAAGTCGGCTGAGAATAGCTTGGCGTAGGCAATGTGGCTATTGGTGGCTCAGCTTGCCAACCGCTATTATTGATCGTTTCAATAGGGCGAGTTGATCCTTGATAAACACCAACTTGGCTGTTTTGTGCCATTTCGCTACCTTGAGCATTTACAATAGGCGCAGGTGGATTTGAGCTACACGCACTCAAAATGATTGCTGCAAGCGGTAATAAAAGAAATGATTTTTGCATTGGCAACCTCAAATTATTTTAAACGAAGTACCTGACCCATTTTTAATTGGTAGGGTGGAACTAAATGATTTAGACGAGCAATATCTGATACAGATGTACCTGACAGATAAGCGATTAAGAAGACAGTATCTTGTTTGCCGACAGTATAGGACGTATCGGTATAGCACCCTTTTTGAATTTGAGCATAAATTGGGCTGTTTGCGCCATCGCGAATAACTTGGCAGTTACCTACGGTCTCACTTTGTTTCATTCCACTTTGTACTGCTTGCGGCATTCCATAGTTTGGCTGAGCACCTTGCCCGAGTGGTTGTGGGATATTTTGAACCGCTTGTGGTGCTTGATAGCTTGGTTGTGCCATTGTGCTTGGCATAGGAGCTTGTTGTATTTCAGGATTTTGCCAATCAGGTGTACCAACACTGGTAATTTCTGCGGCTGTTGTATCTGATGAACCCGAATTACAGCCTGCTAATCCGAAAGCAAGCAATGAAAGCATTAAAAGAGATTTTTTCATCATCGTTCCTTATTTGAATAATTGATAAATAGTATAGGAAATAACGGCTAGTACGACAGTTCCCCACCCGATAAATTCAATAGATTGGCGGACTTTATCCGCATATTTTTCACCACCCCAAGCAGATAATTTTGCGACAAGAAAAAAGCGAGCAAAGCGAGAAATTGCCGAAGTGAGGATAAAAGGGAAAAACGCCATTTGCAGTACGCCTGCGCCAATTGTAAATAGTTTGTAGGGAATAGGCGAAAATCCAGCTAAAAAAACGATAGCAATGCCCCAAGTTTCAAACCACGTCATTATTTGTTCAAAAGCCTGTTGCATTCCCCAATCATAAATCACTCCTTTTACCCAATCAAAAGCAAAATAACCAATGGCATAACCAATCATTCCACCAATAACAGAGGCAAGAGTGGTAAAAATTGCATAACGAGTAGCATTTGTGGGTTTACTTACTGCCATTGGAATTAACATTACATCAGGCGGAATAGGAAAAAAAATGGCTTCAATAAAACTAACAAAGCATAGCCAGCCTATGGCAAATTTATGTTTTGACCACGCTATTGTTTTATCGTAGATTTTACCAAATAATTTCATTTACAGTAATCCTGCTAATGCTTGAATGGAATGATGGGCAGTCATATCGGCTTGAACTGGCGTGATAGAAACGTAGCCATTAGCGATAGCATAGAAATCCGTTCCTTCACTTTCATCAATAGGCTTACCTGTTGCACCAATCCAGTAAATATCAGCTCCTCTTGGGTCTTGCTGTTGAATAATTTGTGCGGCAGGAGAGCGATCACCCAAGCGAGTTGCCATTATTCCCTTTAATTGTTCATAAGGAAGATTAGGTACATTCACATTAAAGACTAAATTGGTCTGAATTTCTTTGTGCTGTACACGGGGAATGAGATCCAAGACGACTTGGGCTGCCGTTTCAAAATGACATTCGCCTTGTAGGTAGTTCGTCTCTTTTTTACCAACGAGTGAAACAGCAATAGAGGGGAGGGGTAAATGGCGACCTTCCAATGCTGCTGCAACGGTGCCTGAATAGATCACATCATCACCTAAATTTGCCCCGTGGTTAATTCCTGAGATGACTAAATCAAACGGTGTATCTAATAAACCATTTAAAGCGAGGTGAACACAATCGGCAGGAGTGCCTGCAATGATTGTATAATCGCCATTATCAAAACGGTGAACTCGTAGTGGATCAACTAAGGTCAAACAGCTTGAAGCTGCACTGCGATTACGATCAGGGGCAACTATAGTTACTTGGTGTCCTGCTTGGCGTAATACTGTTGCTAAGGTTTGGATACCTTGGGCATAGATGCCATCATCATTGCTTAATAAAATATTCATTTCAGATTATTTCCTTGATTTTATTTACTTTTTATAGGTTTTCTGGTGCGGTTTGCATCAATTCTCTAACTAACGCAGTGGCATAGCTACCTGCTGGTAGGAAAAATGTTAAACGTAGCCCCTCTTCTTCAAATTGCCATTGGAAATGTTGTGGAATACAAAACATTGCACGGCGTGTGGCTTCTAGCCGTTCTTGACGCATCAGCTGGAGAAGAAGCGTCTGTTCAGCAACAATTTTTTGTTCAAGCTCACAAGCGGGCTGTTCCAATGAATTTTCACCAATTAAGGCCGCCGTTAGCAAAATATCTTGTTCAACTAACCGCTTGTTTAGACTACTGAGTTCATCACGTTGTGCAACAAACCAGCTTTTCGTTCCCGCAAGTTGTAAAATATCCTGTTCTAAAATTTGGTTGAATAGTCCAGATTGAATACGATCAGAGACAATCAAATTAAAAATTTCACTGCGTGCAGCAGAGAGATAAAAACTGCGTTTTTTGCGATCTTTTACTTTGATCTCACCGTTTGCCCAGCGTTGGGCTTGGGTTAGATTATGCCCATCTCGTCCAAAGCGTTGTTCCGTAAAATAGTTGGGAAATCCGACCGCTTGTAACTGGGTTAAACGTGTTTGTAGATCGTCTGTAGGTTTGAGATCTCTCAAGAGTATTTCAAAATGGTTGCCATCTAAGCTACCTACTCTAATTTTACGATTATGGCGGGTAACGTCCAAAATTTCTACACCTTCTAATTGAAATTGGCTGAAATCGGGTGTTTCTTTGCCAGGCAAATGTAGGGAAAACCACTGTGTAGTTACTGCGTGGCGATCTTTTAGCCCCGCATAGCTCATATTTTTTGCTGAAATACCTGCAAAATCGGCTAGTTTTTCTCCTACAAATAAGCTATTTGCATTCGTTTTACGGATTTTTACTGCAACAAATTCCCCTTCACCTGTAAGAGGGTAGCCAAGCTCTTCTGTTACAATAAAATCGGCAAACTCTGCTTTTAATTTGCCTGTTTGTTGTGGTTCACCGAATAGGTAGTGGAGCGTATTCATTGTTGTCCTATTTACTTGAAATATGAGCGCTAGTTTATCAGTAATTTAGTGATCTGAAGTTGAATTTGTACCGAAAAAACACAAATTTTTTGAAAATTTGGTATAGTTGTCAAAATGAATTTTATTTTAAATCTGACTAGGAGAACAAAATGGCACGTCGTCCTTTAGTGATGGGTAACTGGAAATTAAATGGCAGTAAAGCCTTCACAAAAGCATTAATTGAAGACTTAAAACGTGAACTTGCTGAGGTAACAGGTTGTGATGTTGCAATTGCACCGCCTGCAATGTACCTTGCTGAAGCAGAATTAGCATTAGGTGATAGCACTATTATCGCTTTAGGGGCACAAAATGTAGATGTTAATCTCAGTGGTGCATTTACAGGGGAAACGTCAGCAGAAATGTTAAAAGATTTTGGTGCGAAGTACATCATTATCGGTCATTCGGAACGCCGTACTTACCATAAAGAGAGCGATGAATTTATTGCGAAAAAATTTGCGGTATTAAAAGAAGCAGGTTTAGTTCCAGTATTATGTATCGGTGAAACGGAAGCTGAGAATGAAGCAGGGCAAACAGAAGCGGTTTGTGCTCGTCAATTAGATGCAGTATTAACAACATTGGGTGCTGATGCTTTTAATGGAGCAGTAATTGCTTATGAACCTGTTTGGGCAATTGGCACAGGGAAGTCTGCAACTCCAGCACAAGCACAAGCTGTTCACGCTTTCATTCGTGGGCATATTGCTAAACATTCTCAAGCAGTAGCGGATCAAGTTATTATTCAATATGGCGGTTCAGTTAATGATGCAAATGCAGCAGAATTATTTACTCAACCTGATATTGATGGTGCCTTAGTGGGTGGGGCATCACTTAAAGCTCCTGCATTCGCAGTGATTGTGAAAGCAGCAGAAAAAGCGAAGGCATAATAGATAAGCGGTGAGTTGTTAGCAAAATTTTGTTAGCAACTCACCGCTATTTCAGTTAAATCGCTTGTAAACTATGCAAATGATATAAAATTTTAAAAAAAAGGTTGATCTCAAACGTAAAATCCGTAAAATCCGCTTCCGTTACGTAATTTAAGGGTCGTTAGCTCAGTCGGTAGAGCAGCGGACTTTTAATCCGTTGGTCGAAGGTTCGAATCCTTCACGACCCACCATTAAATCAGCGTATATTCTAAAGGGTCGTTAGCTCAGTCGGTAGAGCAGCGGACTTTTAATCCGTTGGTCGAAGGTTCGAATCCTTCACGACCCACCACTTTAGAATTTCCCTTTTGGGTCGTTAGCTCAGTCGGTAGAGCAGCGGACTTTTAATCCGTTGGTCGAAGGTTCGAATCCTTCACGACCCACCATTCATTATTTTTCTTAGAATATCTACACGAAATTGCAAAATATTTAAATTTTTTCATCGCTTATAATGGCTTTTTTGCTGTTGGTATAGTAATGTTTGCCCGCCTTTTTTCAAAATAATAATATCTTTACAATGTTTAAAAAATTACTAGTAATTATTCTATTTTTGTCTGCTATTGCTTTCGGTGGTGGATTTTTTGTTTATCATTATTTCAATCAATTAGTAGAAAAACCGATTCAAATAAAACCTGAACAGCTCTTTATCATTGAAAAAGGCAGTTCAAGCCAAAAATTATCAGAACAGCTTGTAGGACAAGGTATTATTACTCAATCTGATGGGAAGCTTTTACCCTATTTAATCCGTTTTTATCCTGAATTTAGTAAATTTAAAGCAGGGGTATACGCCTTAAATGGCAATAAAACATTAGGTGAATTACTCTCACATTTTAATAGCGGTAAAGAAGTACAGCTTAGCGTACAATTTATTGAGGGTAAAACAGTAAAAACGTGGAGAGCTCAGTTAGAGAATGCAAAATTTTTAACTCAAACGTTAGCAGATAAATCAGAAGCAGAAATAGCTCAATTACTGGGCTTACAACAAACTAAATTGGAAGGTTGGCTTGCACCGGATACCTATAATTATGTACCTTATTCAACGGATTTAGATTTACTCAAACGAGCGGTGCGTAAACAGCAAAAAGAGCTTGAGCAAGCGTGGCAAAATCGTGCTGAAAACTTACCGCTTGCAAGTCCGTATGAAATGTTGATTTTGGCCTCTATTGTAGAAAAAGAGACTGCTGTTGCCAGTGAGCGCCCTAAAGTAGCGTCAGTATTTATCAACCGCTTGCGAGATAAATGGAAATTACAAACTGATCCTACCGTTATTTATGGAATGGGCGATCGCTACAAAGGCAATATCAGTAAAAAAGATCTTCTTGAAGCGACACCTTATAATACTTATGTAATAGACGGTTTACCGCCAACCCCAATTGCTATGCCGAGTAAAGCCTCTTTACAAGCCGTTGCTCAGCCTGACAACACCCCTTATTTTTATTTTGTGGCAGATGGGACTGGAGGGCATACTTTTAGCCGAACGAACGAAGAACATAATCGAGCGGTGCGGACGTGGATTCAAATTGAAAAGAATAGAAAAAGTGAGAAAAAGTAATGGGCGGAAAATTTATTGTAGTTGAAGGATTAGAAGGTGCAGGAAAAAGTAATGCACAGCGAGTAGTTGTTCGTACTTTGCGTGAACACGGCATTGAGTGTATTACGACACGAGAGCCGGGCGGAACGCCTATTGCAGAAGCGCTGAGAGATTTGTGGAAACAAGGAATTGGCACAGAACATACTACGGATAAGGCCGAAGTGTTGATGATTTTTGCAGCTCGTACACAGTTGGTGGAAACGGTAATTAAACCCACTTTAGCAAGTGGTAAATGGGTAGTCGGTGATCGTCATAATATGTCTAGCCAAGCTTATCAAGGGGCTGGGCGTAATTTGCAGGAGTTAGTGGATCAAATTGGCTCAGTGATTTTAGATGGGTTTGAACCTGATTTCACCATTTACCTCGATCTTGACCCAGCAGTTGGCTTGGCTCGTGCAAAAGGGCGAGGGGCATTAGATCGTATTGAACAACAACATATTGATTTCTTCCACCGCACTCGTAAGCGTTACCTTGAACTAACAACGAAGAACTCTAAGGCGGTAATTATTGATGCAGAACGCTCAATTAAAAGAGTGTCCGTTGATATTCAGCAAGCGGTTGAAAATTTTCTAAAAATAGCAAAATGATGAACTTATACCCTTGGCATATTGAAACTTATCAAAAAATCACGGAATCCTTTCTAAATGGGCGTGGGCATCACGCTTTGCTATTTAAAACAGACAGCGGATTAGGCACAGAACAGCTTATTTTGCAGTTAGTTCAATGGCTATTTTGCCAAAATCCTAACTATAATCAGCCCTGTCGACAGTGTAAAAGTTGTTTACTTTGGGAAAGTGGCAATCACCCTGATTTTCATCAGTTGGAATCCCTTGAGGGGAGAGCGATTGGGGTTGAGCAAGTGCGTGAAATAACCACGAAATTGCAACAGTTTTCCCAACAAGGGGGTAATTCTGTTGTCTATATCGCCCAAGCAGAAAAACTTACGGAGTCAGCGGCAAATGCGTTACTAAAAACGCTGGAAGAGCCACCTGAAAATACCTATTTCTTGTTACAAGCGCCTTTACAAACGGCAATGTTAGCAACAATTCAGAGCCGTTGCCAAACGTGGGTTATCCATTCAGCAGAATTTGAGCAAGGGATTCAGTGGCTACATTCACAGCTTCCAAATCTTGATATAAATAATATAGAGACGGCTTTGCGGATTTGTCATAATCGTCCATTGATTAGTAAAAAACTTCTTGAAACTAACCGCTTGCCAAGCAGACGAGCTTTCTTACAAACTTTTTGGCGGTTTTACAAAAGCCGTGATGTTTGGCTATTGCTTACTGCCTTTGATAAAGAAAAAGAACCTGCATTGGAACAGCTTGAATGGTTAGATTCGTTTTTTAGTGATGCATTGAAAGCTAAAATGGAGATCACAACAGGTTGGGTGAACCCTGATTTGCAAGCAGGTATTTTTCCTTTTAGTGAGGGGTTATCTACTACTGCATTGCTCAATGGTCATCATATTATTCAGCAAACAGCACAGGATTTGCGAGAAGTCAATGCGGTGAATCAACAGCTAATGTTGGCAGACTGTGTAACAAAATTGGTAGATCTTTTTTAAGTATTATTGTTCAAGCAGAGATTACCCCTGTAACCGTTGTAATAGTCGATCCATTGCTCGATAGCCTAGGGCTTCAGCTAAATGAGATTGTTGAATATTTGTTTCATTGGCTAAATCTGCAATGGTACGAGAAACTTTAAGAATGCGATGATAGGCTCGCACAGAAAGCCCGAGTGTGAGTAACGCATTTTCCAGAAATTGAGCATCATTACTTGATAAATGACAGTGTTGCTCAATTTCTCTAGTCGTTAAATGTGCATTGATTTTACCTTGCCGTTCCCACTGCAAATTTCTTGCTTGAAGTACCCGCTTGCGTACTTGCGCTGTGGTTTCACCTCGTTGATCTGTATTATTTTGTAATGTACCTTTTGGTAGTAGTGGTACTTCGATAGAGAGATCAAAGCGATCGAGAAAAGGACCTGATAAGCGGTTAAGATACCGCATAACTTGTTGGGGTGATGCCCGGTTATGTGTACCTTGATAATGACCTGTGGGGCTAGGATTCATTGCGGCTACAAGTTGAAAGCGAGCAGGGAATTTTACCTTCGCATTCGCCCGAGAGATGATGATTTCGCCTGATTCAAGAGGCTGGCGCAAAGCATCAAGTACTTTACGTTCAAATTCCGGTAGTTCATCTAAAAAAAGAATTCCGTTCGTGGCTAAACTGATTTCTCCAGGTTTAGGAATTGATCCGCCACCGACTAAAGCGACCATTGATGCACTGTGATGAGGTGCTCTAAAGGGGCGTTGTTTCCAATTTTGAATATTCAATTCATTATGTACCAAGCTTGTGATTGATGCAGTTTCAATAGCTTCGGCATCACTAATTTCAGGTAATAAATCAGCTAAACGGGTAGCAAGCATTGTTTTACCCGTGCCAGGAGGCCCTAGAAAAAGCAAATTATGTTGCCCGGCAGCGGCAATAGTTAAGGCTCGTTTGGCGTGTTGTTGTCCGATAATATCTGTTAAATCTCGAGAAAGTGGTAAAGGTGGCAATTCTTTATTATCGGTAGGCTGTTGAGCGATGGGAAGTGAGTCCCGTGCATTTAAAAAATTGACTACTTGTAATAGGGACGTTGCCCAGTAAGTTTGAGTACTAGAAACCAGTGCCGCTTCATTGCGGTTTTGCTGTGGAATAATTAACTGCCGTTTATCTTTCTCGGCAGAAATAATCGCAGGGATTACACCGTGAATATGCCGAATTTTCCCTGTTAGGGATAATTCTCCTAAAAATTCAAATTGGCGGAGCTTATCAGAGTCAATCTGCCCTGAAGCCGCTAGAATGCCGATAGCAATAGGTAGATCAAATCGTCCCCCTTCTTTGGGTAAATCAGCAGGAGCAAGATTGATAGTAATTCGTCTTGCAGGGTAATCAAAATTGGCATTAAGTAAAGCACTACGAACCCGATCTTGGGCTTCTTTCACACTTTTTTCAGGTAAGCCAACCAAAAAAAGCCCAGGACTTCCCACACTGATGTGAACTTCAATGGTTACTAATGGGGCATCAACACCAATAGACGCTCGGCTATAAATAATGGCTAAGGACATAATTTTTTCTCTTTTTATGGCTAGCCTAACGGAATTTATAAAAAGTGCAGTAACGAAAAATTATTTTTTCGATCTTTGTCGTAAAATTTTACAAAAATCAATGCAGAATTAACCGCTTGTAGTAAACTCATCAAAATTTTTTGTGGAGAAAGAGAATGAGTCGGCAAGATGTTATTGTAGTTGGCGGTGGAATGGTTGGAGCTGCAGCTGCTCTTGGTTTAGCTAAAATAGGATTAAAGGTTGCACTATTAGAAAAGAAACCACTACCAACATTTATTCCTGATTCTGACTATGATATTCGAATTTCTGCGATTAGCTCGTTTTCTGTTCGCTTGCTCGAGAAGTTAGGTGCGTGGCAAGCGATTGAATCGATGCGAGTATGGGCATATAGCGGGTTAGAAACTTGGGAAGTTGAGGGATTAGGCACGGCATTTAATGCCACAGAATTAGGATTAGATAAACTGGGCTTTATGGTTGAAAATAATGTTATTCAGCTTGGTTTATGGCAGACATTACAACATTATGAAAATTGTACGCAAGCGGTCGGATTTACTCAATTTTCTGCAAATTATCAAGATAGGCTTTGGACAGTTAAACTTGATGAACAACAACAGTTTTCAGCGCCTATTTTGCTTGCCTGTGATGGTGCAAATTCGTTGGTACGCCAGTGGTCTGGTATTGGTGTAACCAGTTGGCAGTATCGGCAGCACTGTTTATTGGCGGTAGTGAAAACAGATCCAGCGAATGCTGAACAACAACGTGTAACTTGGCAACAGTTTTTCCCAAGTGGGCCTCGTGCATTTTTACCCCTAGCTGAAAATAATGGCTGTGTAGTTTGGTATGATTCACCTGAGCGTATTAAACAGTTAAAACAGTTACCTGCAGATAAATTAGCGAATGAAATTCATCAGGCTTTCCCTGAACGTTTAGGGCGGGTTAAAGTAGTATCGCAGGGGAGTTTTCCGCTCACTCGACAACACGCACAAAGCTACGTTCGCCAAGGTATTGTATTAGTAGGAGATGCTGCTCATACGATTAACCCATTGGCTGGGCAAGGTGTTAATTTGGGCTTTAAAGATGTATCTGCCTTACTTGATATCATTGAACAAGCGGTTGAAAATGGAGAAGATTTTGCTACTGAAATTGTATTGAAACGTTATGAGAAACGGCGTAAAGCAGATAATTTATTGATGCAGACATCGATGGATATTTTTTATAAGGCATTTAAAACAGACTTATTGCCTGTAAAAGTGATACGAAATGTTGCCTTAGTTGTTGCTGAACGAGCTACCCTTTTGAAGAAAAGGGCGCTGAAATATGCGTTAGGGCTGTAAATTATATTTATAAAGAAAAAAGGGCGTAAAATACGCCCTAATTTAGAAGAAAAGTATTATTTTTCTTCTTTATGCCCTTCTTGCATATGACCCTCATCAAGATGAACGAAGCTAACTAATTCATCTGGAGTAACTTGGAATGCTTTACCGAAGCCTTTTACAAATAAGCCTTGTTCAGGTTTAAAACAGAAGAGCTTGAAATCTTCAAGTTTAGCTAAATTCCCTACGATTTCACCGTGGCGTTCTTCTAATGCTTTTACACCATTTTCCCATTCTTCACTGTGACGTTCAGCGATACGAGCCGTAGCATCAAAAGTTAAACGGCGGCGTGCGTAAATTTCACGGCTTTTACTTTCATCTTCAAGTAACATCAACGAAACTTTAGGCACTTCTTGTAAATTGCGTGCGTGGCGAGCAATTGTTGAGATAAGTACTTGATATTCACCGTTATTGATAACAAAAGGGGCATAACTTACATTTGGGTTTCCTTCTTTATCCAATGTAGCTAATACAATTGTTTTGCATAGTTGTTTGAATTCTTGAATTTCAGGGCCTAAACGGTTTTGTAGTACTTCTTGACGATCACTAGACATAGTATTTCTCCTTTTTAACTATTTGAATGCATTGAAATGAGCAACTTGTTCAGGGAACAGTTGGCGATGTTCATCTCGCCCTAAATATACTTTGAACACAGTTTTACCATTTGGCGCAATGAAAGCGATGTTATAGCTTTCTTTACCACGGAATGGCAAACTAACGAAAGCAATTTTTGCAATGTTATCGATTTTTAAATGCCCGTGTAATGTGCCTTCTTCATCTTTCATATTTAGGTTGTAATAACCTCGTGCGATCATTCCACTTGGGAAACGATCTTTAATTTCAAAAATGCTACCTTCTTTTTCAATAATGGTCGTGAAGATACCCCATTGGCTGATAGTCGTTAGGACTTCTTCTAAACGGTCAGCAGAGAAAATGCGAACAAATTGTTCAGGTAATGCACATAATACTTCCCCTTCAGGTAGATTTAATTTATCTGCAATTTCAAGGGTGATGATGTTTGGGTTTTCAGCCAAAAGGGCCGCGACTTGTTGTTGAGTAGATGACATAGTAATCTCTTATTTTTATTGATAGTTATTCTCAATTATATGGGATATAAAAAGTAAATAAAAGTAAAAAATTATCTTATTTAAGGTAATGAAACGAGAAAGGATAGAGCTAAATAATTTGCTTATTTAGCTCATAAATATTTTTTTAATCAAGTATAAGTGGTAGGTAATATCTTTTACTTCCGTGTAATTAAGGAGTAAGTGCTAATTTACCAGCGGCTTCAACAACGACATCAATGGCTTTATTTTCAGTGCCTTTGATTGTTTGTTCATTTGGGATTTCTTGTTGTGTACGATTAACAATTACGCCAGAAACCATACCCGCTTTTAAGCCAAGTGCTGCACACATTGTGAATAAGGTTGCAGATTCCATTTCAAAATTCATTACATTGAGATCTTGCCACTGTTTTAATGAGCCTTGGAAATGACGGTATACTTTGCCTGAATAAGTATCGTAACGTTCTTGACCTGGGTAGAAAGTATCAGATGAGGCGGTAATACCGACAAATGGTGTTACACCTTGATTAAGTGAAGCTGTATAGAGCGCATTAGTTACTTCAAAATTTGCGACTGCTGGATATTCAAGTGGGGCGAAATGTTGGCTTGCTCCATCTAAACGTACGGCTCCAGTGGTGACTAATACATCACCAACATTGATATGTGGTTGAATAGCACCAGTTGTACCAATACGTAAGAAAGTACGAATGCCTAATTGTGCGAGTTCTTCAACACAAATAGAAACAGAAGGCCCACCGATACCCGTTGAACAAACGACAATTGGTTGACCATTTACATAGCCTAGCCAAGAAGTAAACTCCCGGGTTGCGGCAAGAAATTCAGGATTGTCCATTTTTGCTGCAATACGTTCACTACGAGCGGGATCGCCGGGAACAATAGCAACTTTTGCCCCTTTTAACATTGCTTTAGTTAAGCCTAAATGAAATACTTCTGACATATAGATTGCTCCTGTTTTAGGTTGCAGATGTTGCAACGGATTAAATCAAATAAACGAGATCATTTTAACAAGCAAGCGATCAGATCTACTAAGATTTTTGCAAATTAGGATCTGAAAATGTGAATAAGATCAAAGGTAACCGTTTGCTTATTGATACAATTAAGGTTTAATATCCCTTAAAATAGGATTTTGCATTGAAATAAAGGTTTCAGTTGATTGAATTTCATCAATGAGCTGAATTTTGGTTGCTAGTACATTGTGAAGCTCTTCAATCGTATGGGTCATTACCTTGATGAAAATGGAGTAGTTTCCTGTTGTGTAGTAGGCTTCTACCACTTGATCAAACTGCTGTAATTTAGCAATAACGGTATCGTAATCTTTAGCACTTTTTAGAATAATGCCAATAAAACAACACACATCATAACCTAGTTTACGTTCATTGATCCGAATTTTTGTACCTTCAATGATGCCTGATTGACGCATTTTTTCCACTCGAACGTGAATTGTACCAGGGCTTACACCAAAATTTTTTGCCATTTCAGCATAAGGTGTTCGAGCATCTTGTGTTAAAGCTCGTAAAATGTGTTGATCAAGTTGGTCAATTTGTAGAGACGATGAAGTATTTTTGTGCATTTTATATCCTAAATTTTAACTTGATTAGATTTTATCTAAAATATTACGATAATTATTATATATTATTTATCAATAATTTAATTTCATTAGATTTGTATTGTATTTTTTAAGATTTATATTAAATTATATTCATCTTTTTTATTGAATTATATATTTTATTTAGGAAAAATTATGCAAAAATCGTTCATTTTACAGCAGCAAGAAATTAGTTTTGTGAAAAATACTTTTACCCAAAACTTAATTGAGCAACTTGAAATTATTGAAGTTCAAGGCCCTATTTTAAGTGAAATTGGCAATGGGATGCAGGATAACTTATCAGGTATTGAAAAAGCTGTACAGGTTCACGTTAAGCAAATTCCAAATGCTGTTTATGAAGTGGTGCATTCTCTTGCTAAATGGAAACGTCATACGCTTGCTCGTTTTCAATTTGGTGAAGGTGAAGGCTTATTTGTACATATGAAAGCATTACGCCCTGATGAAGATTCTCTTGATCCAACACATTCAGTATATGTTGATCAGTGGGACTGGGAAAAAGTAATCCCAGCAGGTCGCCGTAATTTTGAATATTTAAAAGAGACGGTACGTTCAATTTATAAAGCAATCCGTTTAACAGAATTAGCGGTAGAAGCTCGTTTTGATATTCCTTCTATTTTACCGAAAGAGATTACCTTTATTCATAGTGAAGAATTAGTGCAACGCTATCCAAATATGTCGGGGAAAGAGCGTGAAAATGCAATTTGTAAAGAATATGGTGCAGTATTTTTAATTGGTATCGGTGGTAAATTGTCAGACGGTAAAGCTCATGACGGACGTGCGCCAGACTATGATGACTGGACAACGGAATCTGAAAATGGTTATAAAGGGTTAAATGGTGATATTTTAGTATGGAATGATCAGCTTGGTACAGCGTTTGAATTATCATCAATGGGTATCCGTGTTGATGAGACAGCATTACGTTTACAAGTTTCACTCACGGGCGATGAAGATCGTTTAACAATGGATTGGCATCAAGATTTATTATCAGGTCGTTTACCTCTTTCAATTGGTGGCGGTATAGGGCAATCACGTTTAGCGATGTTCTTATTACGTAAAAAACATATTGGTGAAGTGCAATCAAGCGTTTGGCCAAAAGAGATGTTAGCACAGTATGAAAATATTCTTTAATAACTTTCTTTGAGTTTATTGAGATAAACAAGCGGTAAGATTTCACATTTTTTTGCGAGATGGTTTTGTGAGATCTTACCGTTTTTTGAGTATTATTTTTTGATCACTTGATACACTTCGATTTCTATTTTTGAGCGATCTTTATCTATCTTTCCACGGATTTCAATCGTATCTTGTGGAGTAATTGTTTGCCCATTCCACGCTTTTTTATCTACTTCAATTTGAATTGTGCCTGAATTATCTTTGAAGAGGTATTCATCGTCATCAATTTGTTTAATAATTGAACCGACTAATGTTACAGGGGTATTATCTTTGGCATTAAGGGCAGAATTTACATCTTTGATAGCCATATTTTGAGATATTACATTTTGTGGCTGGCTTTGGAAACCGCCATTTGCGAAACTGATTGTGGATAATGTTAGTACTGAGGTAAATAAAATAAACTTTTTCATAAATTGTTCCTGTTCTATTGAGATGAAAATAAATAGCTTAAATATTAAGTATTGGTTGTTGTTATAGACCCTCAATTGTGTTGAAAAATCCTTAATATACAAAGATTTTATTTATTTACATTGCCATTAGGCTATTCATTTGTAAATAGACTAAATATTCTGTATAATTCTTCCCCTTTTATGATTAAAAAATTTGCACATTTGGAGTAAAAAATGGCTCGAGTAACGGTTCAAGACGCAGTAGATAAAATAGGCAATCGCTTTGATTTGATTTTAACGGCAGCTCGCCGAGCTAGACAATTACAGCTTCACACCAGTGAGCCTTTAGTTGCAGAAGATAATGATAAACCAACAGTAGTTGCTTTGCGTGAAATAGAAGAAGGTTTAATTAACAACCAAATTATGGATCAGCAGGAAAATATTGAAATGCTTCGTAAAGAAGTTGCTGAAAAAGAGGCTATTTCGTTTTTAGCTGACGTTCAAGCAAATTCATAAATTTGATGGGCAATTCAAGTCAGTTTGAATTGCCCATTTTTGTATCTAAAATTTATGTTAGGGGGAAGTATGCAATATTTTAACAGCCTTGATACCATTATTCAGACGTATTTACCCGTTGAGCAGATTGAGCTAATTAAGCAGGCCTACTTGCTGGCAAAAGATGGGCATGAAGGGCAGTACCGTTCAAGTGGCGAGCCATATATTACTCATCCTGTGGCAGTGGCGTGTATTATTGCTGAAATGAGGCTAGATCATGAAGCGGTAATGGCGGCGTTATTACATGATGTGATTGAAGATACCCCTTATAGTCAAGAGCAGTTGCAAGAGAGATTTGGTCAGAGTGTAGCGGAGATTGTTGAGGGGGTATCGAAATTAGATAAACTTAAATTTCGCACACGTCAGGAAGCACAAATCGAAAATTTTCGCAAAATGGTGCTTGCAATGACCAAAGATATCCGAGTGGTGTTGATTAAATTAGCCGACCGCACGCATAATATGCAAACACTAGGCTCACTTCGCCCTGATAAACGTAAACGTATTGCGAAAGAAACGTTAGAAATTTATGTGCCAATTGCTCACCGTTTGGGAATGGAATCCCTTAAGAATGAATTGGAAGAGCTTTGTTTTGAAGCGATGTATCCACATCGCTATTTAGTAGTTAAAAAAGCAACAGAGCTGGCACGTAATACTTCACAAAATCTGATTGTTCAAATTTCAGGAGAAATTGCAACTCGTTTAGATGAAGTCGGTATCAGGGCAAAAGTATACGGCAAAGAGCGCTCCCTCTATTATCTTTACCAGCGTTTACGAGAGAAACAACGTTTTAACTCTATTTTAGATATTTATTCATTCCGTGTGGTCGTGAATGACTTAGATACTTGTTATCGTGTACTTGGCCAGTTACACGCTTTATTTAAACCTCGCCCTTTTCAGGTTAAAGATTATATTGCGGTACCTAAAACGAATGGCTATCAATCTTTGCATACCTCAATGATCGGACCAAAAGGTGCTCCCGTTGATGTGCTAATTCGTACCGAAGCAATGGATCAAGCTGCTCGTCTTGGTGTAGTGGCTTATTGGGGATATAAAGATAGAGCTGCAACGAATGTTCAAATTCGGACGCAACAGTGGATGCAAAGTATTCTAGAAATGCAACAAAGTGCAGGGAACTCATCAGAGTTTATTGAGAATGTAAAATCGGATCTCTTCTCGAGCGATATTTATGTGTTTACTCCGAAAGGGAGGATTATTCAACTACCAGCTAATGCAACAGCGGTAGATTTTGCCTATGAAGTACATACCAGTATTGGCGACCGTTGTATTGGTGCAATTGTTGATCGTAATCCTTACTCGCTTTCTAAGCCTTTACAATCAGGGCAGACTATTGAAATTCAAACGGCAAAATCGGATAGACCTAATGCCTTATGGCTCAATTTTGTTGTAACAAGTAAAGCTCGTAGTGCAATTCGTAATAAATTAAAACGCCAGGAACGAACAGAAGCAATTGAGCTAGGTAAGCGTCAATTATTACTTGCATTGCAAATACAAGATTTTGCTCATATCGACCCGCTTGTAAAGCAAAATATATTAGATGAATTAAAATTAGCCACCTTTGATGATTTGCTGGCAGAGATTGGTTTAGGCAAACAGATAAGCGGTGTAATAGCTCAACGCTTATTGGGTAAACCTCTTGAAATCGATACAGACGGCGATCCAAGCAATAATCAGCCTCTTGAAATTTTAGGTGTAGACAGTAGTTTAATTAACTTGGCAAAATGTTGCTTGCCAATACCAGGCGATGAAATTATTGCCCACATTAGTGCAGGTAAAGGTTTGAATATTCATAATATCTATTGTCATCACGTTAAAGATCATTTAAGTGATAGACGGGATTATATGGCGGTTACTTGGGAAATTGCTAAGGATAAAGGTATTGAATTTCAAACAGAAATTTGTATAGATATGTTGGATAAACAAGGGGTGCTAGCAGATATTACTTCAACCTTGGCAATACTCGATCGTAATATTTTGAGCATTCAGAGTGAACAGCATTCTGGTGGTTTACCACAAGTAAAAATTAGAATAAATGTGAGCGATAAAGCCCAGTTAGAGGATATTTTATTGAAGCTCTCAAAAATTGTTGGCGTTGTGCAAGCGGTACGATCTAACGGATAATTTGCCAAATAGAGGGTGTCATTGACACCCTTTGTCCTTTTATATAATCAAGCGGTCTTTTTTAAAATAATTTACTAATGAATCAACAACTTTTAGATGGTGTGCCACTGACAGCGTTATCTGGCGTAGGTGCAGTGATTGCAGAGAAATTAAGTCGAATTGGCATTAATAATGTGCAAGATCTTTTATTTCATTTACCGATCCGCTATGAAGATCGCACACGTATTACCCCAATAATTGATCTTCGTCCTGATACTTACGCAACAATCGAGGGGATCGTACAACTTACTGAAGTACAGTATGGCAAACGCCCTATCCTAAGCACAACATTATCTGATGGTACGAGCAAAATTACCCTAAAATTTTTTAATTTTAATGCGGGAATGAAAAACAGCCTAGTGGCAGGTACTCGAGTAAAAGCCTTTGGGGAAGTAAAACGAGGGCGTTATATGGCAGAAATTCATCATCCTGAATATCAAATTATTCGTGGTAATGAACCACTTGTTTTAGCAGAAACATTAACGCCTATTTATTCCACCACAGAAGGTTTGAAACAAGCCTCATTGCGTAAACTTACTGATCAGGCGTTAGCAATATTAGAGCGTGTGAAAGTAGTTGAATTATTACCTGATGAATTTAACCCCCATCGTTATAGCTTAAAAGAGGCGTTACAGTTACTACACCGTCCGCCCCCAACAATTTCCGCAGATCAGTTAGATAAAGGGGAGCACCCAGCTCAAAAACGGTTGATTTTTGAAGAATTGCTCGCACACAATTTAGCTATGCAACAGATAAGAGTGGGGGTACAGCAACATTTCTCTCAGCCTCTATTGTATCAAACGGATATTAAACGGCAGTTTTTGGCAAGTTTACCCTTTAAACCAACGAATGCTCAAGTGAGGGTAACGGAAGATATTGAACAGGATCTTGCTAAATCTTATCCAATGATGCGATTAGTACAAGGCGATGTCGGCTCTGGAAAAACGTTGGTTGCAGCGTTAGCCAGTTTATTGGCGATTGATAATGGCAAACAAGTTGCACTAATGGCACCAACAGAAATTTTGGCAGAACAGCACGCCACCAATTTTGCTAATTGGCTTGCTCCTTTTGGAGTTGAAGTCGGTTGGCTGGCGGGTAAAGTGAAAGGTAAAGCTCGTACCGCTCAGTTAGAAGCAATTAAAAAGGGTGATGTTCAGATGATTATTGGTACACACGCCCTTTTTCAAGAGCAAGTAGAATTTGCCGATCTTGCCTTAGTAATTATTGATGAACAGCACCGTTTTGGTGTACATCAACGGCTAACATTGCGAGAAAAAGGGGTTGCAGGCAATATTTATCCACACCAGCTAATTATGACCGCAACACCAATTCCGAGAACATTGGCAATGACGGTCTATGCGGATTTAGATACCTCGATTATTGATGAGCTTCCCTCAGGTCGAACGCCGATTACAACGGTTGTTATTTCAGATGATCGTCGTGATGAAATTGTTCGCCGGGTTTACCAAGCCTGTAAAAATGAACAACGTCAAGCCTATTGGGTTTGTACCTTAATTGATGAATCAGAAGTGCTGGAAGCACAAGCTGCAGTGGCGGTGGCAGAAGATTTACAACGAGCCTTGCCTGACTTACGCATTGGTTTAGTTCACGGGCGAATGAAACCGCAGGAAAAACAAGCTGTTATGGCAGAATTCAAGGCGGGAAATTTAGATCTATTGGTAGCAACAACGGTTATTGAAGTTGGGGTTGATGTACCCAATGCAAGTTTAATGATTATTGAAAATTCAGAACGGTTAGGGCTAGCACAACTTCACCAATTGCGTGGACGAGTAGGACGGGGTGCAACGGCATCTCATTGTGTCTTAATGTATAAAGCACCGTTAGGAAAAATATCTCAAAAGAGGCTAGGTGTATTACGGGATAGCCAAGATGGTTTTATCATTGCGGAAAAAGATCTTGAAATTCGAGGACCGGGCGAAGTGCTTGGCACAAAGCAGACAGGCATTGCAGAATTCAAAATTGCGAATTTAATGCGGGATAGAAAAATGTTACCGCTTGTTCAGCGATACGCCAAACAGCTGAGCGTACAATCCCCAGAAATTGCACAACAGTTGATTGCTCGTTGGCTTGAGCAAAAAACGATATACAGTAATGCATAACAAGCGGTGAGATTAAATGAATAATTTACCTTTTTCTGCATACCGTGAGATTTTTTGTCGAACGAAATGGCACACAGATCTACATTTGTTACCGCAATCGGTGAGAGAATGGGTTGGCTACACAGGTTCTTTAACACAAAAATTACAAGGAATTTGTCAATCGCTGACCGTTGAGCTAACGGAACAAAAATGGCAAGCGGTAAGTTCTTTGCCACAGTTTGCAAAAAATTCATCACAACAGACCGCTTGGTTACGGGAAGTGGTATTGAAATCTGATGGTATTCCCAGTATTTTCGCTCAAACGATCTTAGCAGAAACTACGGTACAGAATGTGGCACAAGAGATTTTAACACTAGGAGAAAAGCCCATAGGTTTATGGCTATTCCCACAAAACCCTAAAAGGCTTAATTTAGAATGGGCATTTGATGAGGGGGCTGGGCTTTACGCTCGTCGTTCCTATTTCACATTGAAGGATTACCCATTTGCAATTTATGAACTTTTTTTGCCACAATTTTCATTTGAATCCTTACATAGAACAGAGTAGCATTTCTAAAATTTCTTTCTGGGTGTTTTATGCAACCAACAATTCTTCTTTATGATTCAGGAATCGGTGGGCTAACTATTTACGATGCAATTCGAGAAAGTTTGCCTAATGCTCATTATTTATATTGCTTCGATAATGCTTATTTCCCCTATTCTGAGAAATCTGATGCGCTATTAATTTCTCAAGCTAAGAAAATAGTGCAAAAAATTGCGGAAATCTATCCGCTTGATATGGTGATTGTAGCTTGTAATACCGCAAGTACTGTTGTTTTACCTGCATTAAGAGAGCAATTTTCTTTTCCGATTGTAGGCACTGTTCCTGCAATAAAACTTGCTGCTGAAATTTCTCAAACCAAAACTATTGGCTTATTGGCGACAAAAGGCACGGTAATGCGTCCTTATGTGGATGAACTTATTGAAAAATATGCTCGTGATTGTGTCGTAGAGAAAATTGGTAGTACAGATTTAGTAGAAATTGTAGAAGAAAAACAGCAAACGGGAAAAGTTGATATGAATCGGCTACAGCGTATTATTTTACCGTGGCAAAATCATCCGACACTTGATACGGTTATTTTAGGCTGTACTCATTTCCCTCTAGTAAAAAATGAATTACAACAATTATTACCAAATATATCATTTATGATTGACCCAGGTAATGGTATTGCTAAAAGAGTAATCTCGTTATTAAATTTAACAGAAAAAAAACAGCAAGAAGGTAATGAAAGCAATCATATTTTGCCTAATTATGCATTTTATACAGGAGTGTTAAGTAATTTTTCTGCACGGGAAAATATGATGAAACAGTGGGGATTTGAAAAATTAATCCAGTTAGAGTTACAAAATATAGAGACAAATTAACCGCTTGTTGTTAAGAATCAATCAATTTGATTTATTTTTCATCTTTTGATGTAATTTTCAAATATTTTTGCAAAAAGTACTTGCGTGCGTTTTAGAAATACCTATAATACGCACCACACAACGACGCGCTGTTGTGAATTAATAAGATTGATTTGATAGTGCGTCGTTGTTTTGTTCTTTAATAATGTATCAGACAATTTGTGTGGGCACTTGTTGATGTTAATTTGTAGTTATAAGTATATAAAGACAAGACTTAATGAGTGCTAACTTGAAAATTCATAAAGAAGTAATAGAGTCAGTATTGATTGAGCGAAAAGATTAAATTGAAGAGTTTGATCATGGCTCAGATTGAACGCTGGCGGCAGGCTTAACACATGCAAGTCGAACGGTAACGGGTAAGTACTTGTACTTATGCTGACGAGTGGCGGACGGGTGAGTAATGCTTGGGAATCTGGCTTATGGAGGGGGATAACTACGGGAAACTGTAGCTAATACCGCGTATAATCGAGAGATGAAAGGGTGGGACCTTCGGGCCACCTGCCATGAGATGAGCCCAAGTGGGATTAGGTAGTAGGTGAGGTAAGGGCTCACCTAGCCGACGATCTCTAGCTGGTCTGAGAGGATGACCAGCCACACTGGAACTGAGACACGGTCCAGACTCCTACGGGAGGCAGCAGTGGGGAATATTGCACAATGGGGGGAACCCTGATGCAGCCATGCCGCGTGAATGAAGAAGGCCTTCGGGTTGTAAAGTTCTTTCGGTGATGAGGAAAGCTTGGGTGTTAATAGCACTTGGGTATGACGTTAGTTACAGAAGAAGCACCGGCTAACTCCGTGCCAGCAGCCGCGGTAATACGGAGGGTGCGAGCGTTAATCGGAATGACTGGGCGTAAAGGGCACGCAGGCGGTGACTTAAGTGAGATGTGAAAGCCCTGGGCTTAACCTAGGAATAGCATTTCATACTGGGTCGCTAGAGTATTTTAGGGAGGGGTAGAATTCCACGTGTAGCGGTGAAATGCGTAGAGATGTGGAGGAATACCGAAGGCGAAGGCAGCCCCTTGGGAATATACTGACGCTCATGTGCGAAAGCGTGGGGAGCAAACAGGATTAGATACCCTGGTAGTCCACGCTGTAAACGATGTCGATTTGGGGATTGGGCTTTGAGTTTGGTCCCCGAAGCTAACGCGATAAATCGACCGCCTGGGGAGTACGGCCGCAAGGCTAAAACTCAAATGAATTGACGGGGGCCCGCACAAGCGGTGGAGCATGTGGTTTAATTCGATGCAACGCGAAGAACCTTACCTACTCTTGACATCCAGAGAATCCTGTAGAGATACGGGAGTGCCTTCGGGAGCTCTGAGACAGGTGCTGCATGGCTGTCGTCAGCTCGTGTTGTGAAATGTTGGGTTAAGTCCCGCAACGAGCGCAACCCTTATCCTTTGTTGCCAGCGGGTTATGCCGGGAACTCAAAGGAGACTGCCAGTGATAAACTGGAGGAAGGTGGGGATGACGTCAAGTCATCATGGCCCTTACGAGTAGGGCTACACACGTGCTACAATGGCGTATACAGAGGGAAGCAAGATGGCGACATGGAGCGAATCTCACAAAGTACGTCTAAGTTCGGATTGGAGTCTGCAACTCGACTCCATGAAGTCGGAATCGCTAGTAATCGCAAATCAGAATGTTGCGGTGAATACGTTCCCGGGCCTTGTACACACCGCCCGTCACACCATGGGAGTGGGTTGTACCAGAAGTAGATAGCTTAACCTTCGGGAGGGCGTTTACCACGGTATGATTCATGACTGGGGTGAAGTCGTAACAAGGTAACCGTAGGGGAACCTGCGGTTGGATCACCTCCTTACCAACGACGAATTGCGTTAATAAGCGCTCACACAAATTGTCTGATAAGAGAATAATTAAGGTCATCCGTTGGGTCTGTAGCTCAGGTGGTTAGAGCGCACCCCTGATAAGGGTGAGGTCGGTGGTTCAAGTCCACTCAGACCCACCACTCGTAAGTGAGTGACAAACGGAAGATGGAATGGGGATATAGCTCAGCTGGGAGAGCGCCTGCCTTGCACGCAGGAGGTCAGCGGTTCGATCCCGCTTATCTCCACCAATTCATCATACTTAAGGTTATGTTGCTTATATACGTTTATATAAGAGATGATAAATAACATGAATTTAAGTATGATGATTAATTAACTTTAATTGTTATATCTGTTCTTTAAAAATTTAGAAACAAGCTGAAAATTGAGATTTTTTCAAGCGGTGTTGAGTAATCTACTTAATATATTATTAAGAGTTTTCTCATCACGCCAAAAAGTCTGAGTAAAGAAAAGCCTTGTGTGAACAAAAGCACACAAGCAAATAACCAGTTGTTTACCGATATCAACACAAATCCAAAATATTTGAGGTTGTATGGTTAAGTGACTAAGCGTACACGGTGGATGCCTAGGCAATCAGAGGCGAAGAAGGACGTGCTAATCTGCGAAAAGCTTGGATGAGTCGATAAGAGGCGTTTAATCCAAGATATCCGAATGGGGAAACCCAGTAGATGAAGAATCTACTATCCTTAGCTGAATACATAGGCTAAGGAAGCAAACCGGGAGAACTGAAACATCTAAGTACCCCGAGGAAAAGAAATCAACCGAGATTCTGTCAGTAGCGGCGAGCGAACGCGGAAGAGCCAGTAAGTTTTAGCAATAAATTAAGAGGAATCGTCTGGGAAGTCGAGCCATAGCGGGTGATAGCCCCGTACTTAAATAGTTTTTTGTGGAACTAAGCTTACAATAAGTAGGGCGGGACACGTGATATCCTGTTTGAAGATGGGGGGACCATCCTCCAAGGCTAAATACTCCTGATTGACCGATAGTGAACCAGTACCGTGAGGGAAAGGCGAAAAGAACCCCAGTGAGGGGAGTGAAATAGAACCTGAAACCGTGTACGTACAAGCAGTGGGAGCGGAGCAATCTGTGACTGCGTACCTTTTGTATAATGGGTCAGCGACTTATATTTTGTAGCAAGGTTAACCGAATAGGGGAGCCGTAGGGAAACCGAGTCTTAACTGGGCGATGTAGTTGCAAGGTATAGACCCGAAACCCGGTGATCTAGCCATGGGCAGGTTGAAGGTTGGGTAACACTAACTGGAGGACCGAACCGACTAATGTTGAAAAATTAGCGGATGACTTGTGGCTGGGGGTGAAAGGCCAATCAAACCGGGAGATAGCTGGTTCTCCCCGAAATCTATTTAGGTAGAGCCTTATGTGAATACCTTCGGGGGTAGAGCACTGTTTCGGCTAGGGGGCCATCCCGGCTTACCAACCCGATGCAAACTGCGAATACCGAAGAGTAATGCATAGGAGACACACGGCGGGTGCTAACGTTCGTCGTGAAGAGGGAAACAACCCAGACCGCCAGCTAAGGTCCCAAAGTACTAGTTAAGTGGGAAACGAAGTGGGAAGGCTTAGACAGCTAGGATGTTGGCTTAGAAGCAGCCACCATTTAAAGAAAGCGTAATAGCTCACTAGTCGAGTCGGCCTGCGCGGAAGATGTAACGGGGCTAAAACTAGTCACCGAAGCTGCGGCATCAGACGAAAGTCTGTTGGGTAGGGGAGCGTTGTGTAAGCGGATGAAGGTGAATCGAGAGGTTTGCTGGACGTATCACAAGTGCGAATGCTGACATAAGTAACGATAAAACGAGTGAAAAACTCGTTCGCCGGAAGACCAAGGGTTCCTGTCCAACGTTAATCGGGGCAGGGTGAGTCGGCCCCTAAGGCGAGGCTGAAAAGCGTAGTCGATGGGAAACGGGTTAATATTCCCGTACTTGGATAAACTGCGATGTGGGGACGGAGAAGGTTAGGTTAGCAGACTGTTGGATGTCTGTTTAAGGCGGTAGGTGGAGAGATTAGGCAAATCCGGTCTCTCTTAACACTGAGAACTGATGACGAGTGTCTACGGACACGAAGTAACTGATACCACGCTTCCAGGAAAAGCCACTAAGCTTCAGGTTTATCTAAACCGTACTGAAAACCGACACAGGTGGTCAGGTAGAGAATACTCAGGCGCTTGAGAGAACTCGGGTGAAGGAACTAGGCAAAATAGCACCGTAACTTCGGGAGAAGGTGCGCTTATGGTAATTGTAGTCCCTTGCGGACGAAGGTGAAGTAAGTCGAAGATACCAGCTGGCTGCAACTGTTTATTAAAAACACAGCACTCTGCAAACACGAAAGTGGACGTATAGGGTGTGATGCCTGCCCGGTGCTGGAAGGTTAATTGATGGTGTTATCGAAAGAGAAGCTCCTGATCGAAGCCCCAGTAAACGGCGGCCGTAACTATAACGGTCCTAAGGTAGCGAAATTCCTTGTCGGGTAAGTTCCGACCTGCACGAATGGCATAATGATGGCCAGGCTGTCTCCACCCGAGACTCAGTGAAATTGAAATCGCCGTGAAGATGCGGTGTACCCGCGGCTAGACGGAAAGACCCCGTGAACCTTTACTATAGCTTGACACTGAACATTGAATTTTGATGTGTAGGATAGGTGGGAGCCTTTGAAGCAGTGACGCTAGTCATTGTGGAGGCGTCCTTGAAATACCACCCTTTAACGTTTGATGTTCTAACGAAGATTACGAAACGTGGTCTCGGACAGTGTCTGGTGGGTAGTTTGACTGGGGCGGTCTCCTCCCAAAGAGTAACGGAGGAGCACGAAGGTTTGCTAATGACGGTCGGACATCGTCAGGTTAGTGCAATGGTAGAAGCAAGCTTAACTGCGAGACAGACAAGTCGAGCAGGTGCGAAAGCAGGTCATAGTGATCCGGTGGTTCTGAATGGAAGGGCCATCGCTCAACGGATAAAAGGTACTCCGGGGATAACAGGCTGATACCGCCCAAGAGTTCATATCGACGGCGGTGTTTGGCACCTCGATGTCGGCTCATCACATCCTGGGGCTGAAGTAGGTCCCAAGGGTATGGCTGTTCGCCATTTAAAGTGGTACGCGAGCTGGGTTTAGAACGTCGTGAGACAGTTCGGTCCCTATCTGCCGTGGGCGTTGGAGAATTGATTGGGGCTGCTCCTAGTACGAGAGGACCGGAGTGGACGCATCACTGGTGTTCCAGTTGTCTCGCCAGAGGCATTGCTGGGTAGCTAAATGCGGAAGAGATAAGTGCTGAAAGCATATAAGCACGAAACTTGCCAAGAGATGAGTTCTCCCAGTCTATAAGACTGTAAGGGTTGTTGGAGACTACGACGTAGATAGGTGGGGTGTGTAAGTGTAGTGATACATTGAGCTAACCCATACTAATTGCCCGAGAGGCTTAACCATACAACCTCAAGTGTTTTGGAGTTGATGTAGGGTAAAGATTGGTTATAGAAGATAACGAAAGATGAATGAAGAAAGGTTCAGACAGCTTGTTTTTAGAGAAATAAAGAAGAGACTATGCGTTACATCGAGTAATAGTAGAATAAGTAACGTGATAGAAAAAAGAATAGATAGATGGAAAGAATTTTCCTGATGGCCAGAGTGCTGTGGTCCCACCTGACTCCATACCGAACTCAGAAGTGAAACGCAGTAATGCCGATGGTAGTGTGGGGATTCCCCATGTGAGAGTAGGGCACCATCAGGGTTTTATTAACTTAGTTCATTTTTAATAGTGAGCTAACTTAATAAAAGAATTTGATTAACAGCAAGAGTGCAGTAGTACCACCTGACTCCATACCGAACTCAGAAGTGAAATGCTGTTACGCCGATGGTAGTGTGGGGATTCCCCATGTGAGAGTAGGGCACTGTTAATCGCCAAATTTGCGGAGCGGTAGTTCAGCTGGTTAGAATACCTGCCTGTCACGCAGGGGGTCGCGGGTTCGAGTCCCGTCCGTTCCGCCACTTATTTTAGCGATTTGATGTATAAATCTAATCGCTTTCTCTTTAGGGGCGTAGTTCAATTGGTAGAGCACCGGTCTCCAAAACCGGGTGTTGGGAGTTCGAGCCTCTCCGCCCCTGCCATATTTTAAAATTTATAAACTATAAATTTCTTTTCTAGTTATCTCATTATTATGTAAAACTAATTACATATTTTTCTAAAATCTAACCGCTTGTATGGCACAATTAAACCCTATTATTGAACAATTTCTTGATAATCTTTGGCAAGAATATCATTTGTCTGAGAATACAATAGCTTCTTATCGACTTGACTTAATGGCATTTACTCAATGGTTATCAATACCAGATGGTTTTTTACGGGTAGATTATGTGGATTTGCAAACTTTTCTTGGAGAGCGTTTAGAGCAAGGATATAAATCATCAAGCTCTGCTCGTATGTTAAGCTGTTTACGAAAATTCTTCCGTTTTTTGTATTTAGAAAATTATCGGAAAGATGATCCGAGTGAAATGTTAAAATCCCCACGTAAATCAGTTTATTTGCCTAAATCTTTAAGTGAAGATCAAGTAATTGATTTATTAAATGCACCTAATACAGCTGATCCTCTTGAATTGCGTGATAAAGCAATGCTTGAATTACTTTACGCAACGGGATTACGGGTTACGGAGCTAATTTCTCTTACCATAGATAATTTGAGTCTATCGCAAGGTCTAGTACGGATTATTGGTAAGGGTGATAAAGAGAGAATTGTGCCATTAGGAGAAGAAGCGAGTTACTGGATTCAAGAATTTTTCCAATATGGGCGTAAGGCATTAGTGGGTAATGCCCAATTAAATATTGTTTTTCCTAGTCGTTTAGGACAGCAAATGACTCGTCAGACTTTCTGGCATCGTATTAAACACTATGCTTTATTGGCTGGCATTGAAAGTGATAAACTTTCACCACACGTTTTACGCCACGCTTTTGCTACTCATTTGGTTAATAATGGGGCAGATTTGCGTGTTGTACAAATGTTATTGGGACATAGCGATTTATCGACGACCCAAATTTATACACATGTAGCGAAAGCACGTTTAAAATCATTACATCAACAGTTTCATCCTAGGGGATAACGTATGCAAAGTAAGAGTTTACAAGGTTTTTCAGCATTTAGTTGGATGTTAGCACTCTTTTGTTTACCTAGTGCTTTATGGCCTTTGAGTTTATTTATTTCAGCAAAATTAACCGAAAATCTCAATTTAACGTCAGCCCAAATTAATTTCTTTTCTATTTTATGTTGGATTTATCCAGCAATATTGTTGTTAATTTCAGGTCTATTATATAAATTGCATCGTACTCATTCTAAATTTGCTAATTTCTTGTTAGCGTTAAGTTTTATTGGATTTTATAGTTTACTTACTTATTTTGTGAAAAGCATTTAGTACCATTACAAATTGATCCTTATAGAAAATAACAGGCGTGCGTGGTCTTTTCCAGACTGGCACGCTATTTTTTTGCCAAATTTTCTTCATTTCTTCTCGATGTAGCTTTTTGTAGTAATTTACTTTACCCGTAGGCTGTAATTTAAGCGTGATAAGTTTGTCTTTTAGTTCAATAGGTAGCATAAAGCGGTAAGATTGAGAAGATATTGTGTAAATTAGTTCAGTAAATTCTCGTTTAATATTTCCTAGATTGTGGGGTAAAGAAATTGTTTCCTTGATATTAAGATTGATTTCAATGCGTTCTATTATTTTGGGAAATTTTTCGGTAATAAATAGATGCTGTTGATAACGCCGAATAACTTTATTATTGAGTATGATTTCGGGGTTTTTATCAAGATTTGATTTAAGCATCGTGTTCACTATTTCTTCAAGCTGTATTTGGCTTGGCATTAGTTGCTGGTTTTTTTCAAGCCATAATCGAATAAGCTGCCGTTGTTTTAGGTGAGAAAATGTATTGAACCCTGTAATATTTAGGCGTTGTATGTTGGTTGGATCGATCCGTTGCTGAAGTTCTTCATTAAGCAATTCGGTGATAAGTTGTTGTTGATCGGCACAATGTTGGCTAGTACGAGCCACCATTTGATTAAAATGATTCCAGCGCTGATTCAGCGTAGGGAGAACTTGTTGGCGTAGAAAATTGCGATCAAAGTCAATATTTTGGTTACTTTCATCTTCAATCCAACATAAATTTGTTTGATAAGCATAGGCTAAAATTTCAGCCTTACTTGAGGAAAGCAAGGGACGAAAAATAGTAAAATTTTGCCATAAACTGACCGCTTGCATTGCTGAAATACCTTTAACTCCTGAACCTCGTTTTAGAGCGAGAAAAAAAGTTTCAACTTGATCATCTAAATGATGAGCTGTTGTGAAAATTTCATTCGGTTGAATGATTGTTTGAATAGCATTATAACGAGCAGTGCGAGCGTTTGCTTCTAGCCCTTGTTTACCTTCAACGGTAACATAGCGTATTGTTAGGGGGATATGTAGTTTAGCACATTGTGATTGGCAAAAAGCTACCCAGTCGTTAGCATTCGGGCTTAATCCGTGGTGAATATGTACAGCCCGTAAATTAAGTGGTATTTCTTGCCGGAGTTTAGCAAAGAGTGTAAGTAAAACAATAGAATCTACCCCGCCACTTAATCCAATTAAAAAATCAGTCTGCGTTGGAAAATGTAAATGTAGTTGTTGGCGAAAATAACTGAGCATTTTATACCTGAAGCCAAAAGGTGACGGGGCCATCATTTTGTAAGCTGACTTGCATATCCGCAGCAAATTTCCCTGTTTGAGTGGTGATTTTTTGTGATGATTGCTCGGTAAAATAGTCATATAGCGTTTTAGCGATAGCTGGATCAGCATTTCGTGAAAAACTCGGGCGAAGCCCTTTTTTCGTGTCTGCGGCTAATGTAAATTGTGATACAACTAGTAAACTTCCGTTTATTTGCTGAACGTTGAGATTCATTTTATTATTATCATCAGAAAATAAGCGGTAAGAGAGAATTTTATGTAGTAATTGATCGGCTTTGGATTGGTTATCTCCTTGTTCAATACCCAATAGCACTAATAAACCTGTGTTTATACTGCCAATAATTTGGTTATTGACTTCAACTTTCGCCCATTTTACCCGTTGAATCAGTGCGATCATGATTGTTTCTCCATAGATTGTAAAGGATTGGCAAGTTTACCTGCTTTAATCATCTCGAGATCTTTTAAGACAGAAGCAATTTGCCCGCCGAGTAAAACAACTTCCCAACTGAGATGAATCCATACGATCATAATTGGAATAGTTGCTAATACACCATAAATAGCTTGATAGGATGGAAAATGAGTGATGTACCAAATAAAAATTTCTTTTCCTAAAGTGAAAAATAACCCTGCAATTAAACCACCAATCGCAGCGTGCAGAAAGCGAACCTTTGTATTTGGAACAACAGTATAAACTAAGCTAAACATTATCCAAATCAAGAAAAATGGCATAAGTTTGAGAATATGATGGCTGAATGAAAAAATGCCATCAGGGCTAAAGAGTTCAAGGGAGAAAAGGTAAGAGCTAATCGCAATACTTGCCCCTGCAAGAATTGGACCAAAAATAAGCACGCCTAAATAAATAATAAATGAAAGGACAAAAGACCGTTTTTTCGTATTATGCCAAATATCGTTAAGGGCATTATCTATACTTGAGATAAGCATTACGGCAACAACAACTAAGCCTAAAATACTAATAATGCCCATATTTTTGGAGTTTTCAACGAACAGATCAAGATATTGTTGCACCATCTCACCCGCATTGGGTGCAAAATTATCATAAACAAACTCTTTTAGTAGAGAAGTTGCTTCCGTGAACATTGGTAGTAAGGTAAAAATAGAAAAAACTACCATAATAAGTGGCACAATGGCTAATAAGGTGCTGTAAGTGAGATAGCCCGAATAGATGCTAATTTTATTTTGCTGAAAGCGGAAAAAAAATAATCTGAGAGAGAAAGGTATTTTATTCATTTTAGATATACGAAATAGTTAAGCTTATAAAGTGTAAACTTGAATATTTTTTGAGTATTGATAACTAACAAGTGTATCATAAAAGCATTGGTTCATTCTATGAATGAAGTATAATTAATATACAACTCTAGGTTCTGATCAATTTCTTGTAAAATTATGATGGTATCATTGCTGAAAAATCGTATAATCGGGAAAATTCTATTCACTTTTTATAAGAGGTACACAATGGGTGGTATTAGTATTTGGCAATTAGCGATTATTGCAGTGATTATTTTGCTTTTATTTGGTACAAAAAAATTACGCAATTTAGGTGCAGATTTGGGTGAATCGGTTAAAGGCTTTAAAAAAGCGATGAGCGATGAAAAAGCGAAAGATGCAGATTTTGATAAAGTTGAACAAAAAACTGCTGAACAAACTGAACAGAAAGCAAAAGAGAAAGAGCAGGCGTAACCCGTGTTTGATATAGGTTTTTCTGAACTAGTTTTAATTTTTATTGTGGGCTTAGTTGTGCTTGGCCCTAAACGATTACCGATTGCAATTCGTACGGTAATGGGGTGGGTTCGTACTATTCGAGGTTTGGCGGCGAATGTTCAAAATGAGCTAGCTCAAGAGTTAAAGCTACAAGAGTTACAGGAAAGTATTAAGAAAGCCGAAACGCTTAATCTTAATCGTCTATCACCTGAATTAGAAAAAACCGTGGCAGATCTCAAGCAGGCCGCAGAAAAGCTAAAAAATGGGTTAGATTCTACAAAAAATGAGATAACCCAATTAGCCAATCAACCAGCAGAAGAAATACAGGTTTCAGATGCTGAAGTACAAAAAAATGAGCTGAATTCACCGCTTGTTGAGCCTAATGTAGTTGTTGAGAAGGGGGAGTCTGAGCTTGCACCCGACGAAATGACTGCATTAGCTGAAGTTGATGAAGAAAAATTGAGCGTTTATTATCCTCCAGATGATGAACCTGTTACACAAGAAAAGGGCAATTCAAATGTCAGTTGATGAGTCACAGCCTTTAATTAGCCATTTAGTTGAACTACGAAACCGTTTATTAAAAGCGGTAATGTGTGTTTTAATTGTGTTTGCGTTGTTAGTTTACTGGGCGAATGATATTTATAGCTTACTTGCTAGCCCACTTACCGAGCGTTTACCACAAGGGGCAACAATGATTGCAACAAATGTTGCAACACCATTTTTTACTCCAATTAAATTAACTATTATTACGGCTGTATTTCTTTCTGTTCCTTATATTTTGTATCAACTTTGGGCATTTGTTGCCCCAGCACTTTATAAGCAAGAGAAACGGTTAGTTTATCCTTTACTTATTTCAAGTACGGTATTGTTTTATACAGGGGTTGCATTTGCTTATTATGTGGTTTTCCCTCTGATTTTTGGATTCTTAACGAGTACTGCACCTGAAGGTGTAACAATGGCAACGGATATCAGTAGTTATTTGGATTTCGTTTTAACAATTTTCCTTGCGTTTGGTATCTGTTTTGAAGTACCTGTTGCTATTATTTTGCTCTGTTGGGCTGGGGTTACATCACCGGATGACTTACGAGAAAAACGCCCATACATTATTGTGGCGGCATTTGTGATTGGTATGTTGCTTACACCACCTGATATCTTTTCGCAAACCTTATTAGCAATTCCAATGATTCTACTTTTTGAAGTTGGTTTAATTGTCGCACGTTTTTATGTGCCGAAAGATGAACCACAGCAAGAAAATAATCAGCTTTAATATTAAGACCCGCAACAAGCGGGTCGATTTCTTTATTATTTTGTAAAAGGAGATAATATGACACAATTTCTTCCCGCAAATTTTCCCGCTAATAGAATGCGTCGTTTGCGTAAGCACGAATTTAGTCGCCGTTTGAGTGCTGAAAATCGTATCAATGTAGAAGATTTAATTTACCCTGTCTTTGTGATAGAGGGGGAAAATCAGCGAGTGAGCGTGCCGTCAATGCCTGGCGTAGAACGTTTAACTATCGATCAACTTTTAGTCGAAGCAGAATTACTTGTAAAATATGGCGTACCTGCCATTGCACTTTTTCCTGTTGTTAGTGAAGAAAAAAAATCACTTATGGCAGAAGAGGCTTACAATCCAAATGGATTAGCACAGCGTGCAGTACGAGCGTTAAAACAGGCATTTGGTGAGAAACTGGGTGTGATTACTGATGTTGCCCTTGATCCATTTACCACTCACGGACAAGACGGTATCATTGATGATGATGGATATGTGTTGAACGAAGTAACAACGGAGATTCTCGTTAAGCAAGCACTTTCTCACGCACAAGCAGGAGTGGATATTGTTGCACCAAGCGATATGATGGACGGGCGTATTGGTGCAATTCGTCAAGCCTTAGAGAAAAATGGTTTTATCCATACACAAATTATGGCATATTCCGCTAAATATGCTTCAAATTATTATGGTCCATTCCGTGATGCAGTGGGCTCATCAGGTAATCTAAAAGGCGGGAATAAAAAAACTTATCAGCTTGACCCTGCAAATGCAAATGAAGGTTTGCACGAAGTGGCATTAGATATCCAAGAGGGAGCAGATATGGTAATGGTAAAACCTGGAATGCCGTATTTAGACCTTGTTTATAGAGTAAAAGAAACATTTGGCGTACCAACATTTGCTTATCAAGTATCGGGTGAGTATGCAATGCATATGGCTGCCATTCAAAATGGTTGGCTCAAAGAGCGAGAGTGCATTATGGAATCTTTACTTTGTTTTAAACGAGCAGGAGCAGATGGCATTTTAACCTATTTTGCGAAGCAAGTTGCCCAATGGCTTTATTTAGAGGGTAAAGAGAAATAACTCTGAAAGTGAGTTAGACGGCTATTGTGAGTAGAAGGCAAGCGGTAATAATTTTTGAATTAGTAGCAAAAAATAGGGCTTATCAAACCGCTTGCCTTTTAGAAATGCCTTGACGATTTGGCGTAAAATCTGTACTATTCGACCGCTTTTTTATCTTGAGGACACAGCATTTTGGACAGTTACAGTCGATACTTATCAGATTTTTAGCCCCCCTCGTCCAAATTCTTTACCGGCGAGAGTCGGTATTTTCCTGTCAGTATCTTAATTTTTGTTCATTTTTGTTCATCGCCTCATCTCTGTTGTAACCCGAGGAGTATGAAATGATCCGAGCTTTTTCGTTACAAAACGACCGCTTAGTCAATGTAGATGAAACAATTCAAAACCAATTTAATGACGCCATTTGGATAGATTTAGTTGATCCGTCCGATGAAGAACGTAGTGTACTTGAAATTCGCCTTGATCAAACTCTTGCGGAAGAACACGAATTAGAGGATCTTGAAGCGTCAGCCCGATTTTTTGAAGATGAAGATGGCTTGCATCTCCATTCTTTTTTCTATTGTTTAGATGATGATAATTATGCAGATATTGCTACCGTTGGCTTTACGATTCGTGATGGGCGCTTATTTACTTTGCGAGATCGGGATTTACCGGCTTTCCGCCTTTATCGAATGCGTTCACGCCGTGAAAAGTTAATCGATGGTAATGCCTATGAACTACTTCTTGACCTGTTTGAAACGAAAATTGAGCAGTTAGCTGATGTCATTGAAAATATCTATGCAGATTTAGAAAAACTGAGTCGAATAATTTTAAAAGAGCATAGACAAGAAGGAGAAAAAAAGGGCGATAATGGTTTTGATGATGCTTTAGCAGAGCTAACAGAGCTTGAAGATGCAAGTTCAAAAGTTCGTTTGTGTCTAATGGATACTCAACGAGCATTGAGTTTTTTACTGCGGAAAACCCGTTTACCGAATAATCAGCTTGAACAAGCTCGAGATATTTTACGAGATATTGAATCACTGCACCCACATAATGAATCACTATTCCAAAAAGTAAATTTCTTAATGCAAGCGGCGATGGGTTTTATCAACATTGAGCAGAACCGCATTATGAAATTTTTCTCGGTCGTCTCCGTGATGTTCTTACCTGCAACACTTGTCGCTTCAACTTACGGTATGAATTTTGAAGTGATGCCAGAACTGAAATGGCAATATGGCTACCCAATGGCGATTGGCTTAATGATTGTCGCTGCATCTGCTCCTTATCTTTATTTCAAACGTAAAGGGTGGTTGTAGATTTCTGAATAAAAATGAGGGGAGTTTAGACAGAAATTGCCTGAACTCACCGCTTGCTATGCTAAAGTTCCTTACTTTAGACATTTTCTAATCGTTTAATTGAGCCTCTTATGACAACTTACAAACCTTTAATCCAAATTCTACCGCCTCAGTTAGCCAATCAGATTGCTGCAGGGGAGGTTGTTGAACGTCCTGCTTCGGTGGTCAAAGAGTTAGTTGAAAATAGTTTAGATGCGGGAGCGACCCTTATTCAGATAGATATTGAACAGGGTGGTTCGCAGTTAATTCGTATCAGAGATAATGGTTGTGGTATTGGCAAGCAGGATCTGGTTTTAGCCCTTTCTCGCCACGCAACCAGCAAAATTGCAACGTTAGAAGATCTCGAAATGATTTTAAGCCTTGGCTTCCGAGGTGAGGCGTTGGCAAGTATTAGTTCAGTTTCACGTCTTACCTTAACGTCTCGCCCTGAATATCAAATGGAGGCGTGGCAAGCCTATGCGCAAGGCCGAGATATGGCGGTCGAAATTCGTCCAGCTTCACACCCTATTGGTACAACCATTGAAGTCGCTAACTTATTTTTTAATACCCCAGCTCGCCGTAAATTTTTACGAACGAATAAAACGGAATTTGCTCATATTGATGAAATTTTACGCCGTATTGCATTAGCAAAACCTAATGTTACTTTTATTTTAAATCATAATGATAAGAAAATTCGCCATTATAAAGCGGTTGCTGATCAAAGTATTGAACAGCAACAAAAACGGGTAATGGCAATCTGCGGTGAAGAATTTATTCGGTCGGCGGTTCATTTAGATTGGCAACACGATGATTTACATTTATATGGTTGGATTGGCTCGCCTACCGTTGCTCGGTTGCAAAATGACCTCAGTTACAGCTATGTGAATGGTCGGGTAATGCGAGATAAAACGATCAATCACGCAATTCGTCAAGCCTTTGGGGATAGTTTGCCAAAGGATCATTACCCTGCGTTTGTATTGTTTTTAGATATGGATCCAAGCTATGTTGATGTAAATGTACACCCAGCCAAGCACGAGGTTCGTTTTCATCAAGGGCGATTAGTTCACGATTTTATTTATCAAGGTGTATTAAATGCGTTAAACCGTACGCAACAGGCTCTTGCTTTAGAAATACCAGCAATGGCAAGTAATATTGGTGAGCCATTGCCGAATTATTTAGCCCATAATGTTGTAGATACTAATCTACCAGCATCGGGGCGGAATGTTTTTGCGAGTAATTATCAGTCATCTGGCCATTCTCCACGTCCGTTTTCAAAGGAAAAAAGCACGTATTCAAGCCAATCATCTGTCAGTAAAAGTGAGCAGAAATTATATGGACAATTACTTTCATCGGTTAATCCAGTGGATACAAACAAGCGGTTAGATCACACTGAAATTTTACCAAAACCTGTTATGCCGATGCTTACTTCTTCAGTTGAAATAACCAAAGGCGATTTTTGTCCGGCATTGGCGATTGTAGAGAAGCAGGCCGTGCTATTAAAAGAGAATGAGCAATTTTCGCTGGTAAATATTGAGAAATTAGCTCGTTTGCGGTTAGCATTACAACTACAACAAGGCGAGAGCCAACGGTTATTGATCCCTTTATCAATCAGCATTGAGAATGAAAATTCACGCTGGCAGGTTATTGAATCAGAGCTTTCAACACTTGGCTTTGTTATTCAAACTAAAATGTGGCAGGGTAAAACTCGGCTTACGGTTGAGCAAGTCCCGAGCTGTTTGCGGGAACAGAATTTACAGCAATTATTGCTAAATTTACTGCAAACACAAGCGGTGGGTTGTGTACAATTTTTTGCAGAAAATGCAGTGTTGCCAACCGCTTGTAGTTTGGCGGATGTCGTGGTGCTGTTAGCAGAAATTGAACAACAACCAAGCAGTAAAATTGCTTTGGAGCAGTTAAAACGAACCGTGGATTTTAGTGCTTATCTGGATTAGTTTTTTTGGGGCACTTGCAATGTGTTCTCTGTGTCGATAAGCCCATAAAATTGGGGAAGTAATTGTACGATCAAATGCAGTTGCTGTAATAATACGAGGCTCTTTTCATCAATTGACAGTTGGTGTTCCATTTCAATTTGGCGTAGTTGTTGATCTGTATTATCAATTTCGGCTAATAATATTTCCCTTTGATCACCTTTATCTTTTGCTATTTTTTCTAATAATTGCACAACCTGTTTTGCTTGTTTAAAGAAAATACCCGAAAAATCAATCTGTTGATTTAGAAGATGACTTTCCGATCGATAAGTACCTAACGCTGAAATATAGCTGATTAGCGTATAACTTAGCCCGAGAAGGCTCGGGGCATTGCCGAGGGCTTTCTGGTATTTTTTCGGTTCAGCTAACATATTTGCTACCGTTGTGCTTAAATTTGCTACCGCATTTTGTGCAGAACGGCGAGCGACCCGATAAGAAAATTGATGGCGGTAACCGAATTGTAATTGAGCAATGATCTGTTTTAAATAATCAGCATTACTCGCTAATGTTTCCGTAAGGCTTTGGCGTAAATTGATATATTTCCAATCGGGCCATAAATAGGAAACGGCAAGCCACGCAATACCTGCTCCAATAAGAGTGTCAATAATGCGAGGGAGCATTGCTCCATCAGGATCTAGCCCAACAATATCAAAACTTATCAAAACTTGTAGGGTAATGAAGAAAGTAGAAAAACTATAATTATTGGTGCGAAATAGAAAAAATAAGCTACTAGAGGCGACTAATAATCCAAGTTGAGCTTCTAGTGTTGGCGAGATATAGCGTAATGATAGCCCAACAATCACACCAAGAATAGTGCCAATTACGCGTTGTATTAGGCGTTTTTTTGTGGCGGAATAGTTTGGCTGGCAAACGAGAATCGCTGTGAGTAATATCCAGTACCCTTGCGTAATTTGAAATAATTCAGCGAATAAACTGCAAATAAATACTACAATAGAGAGCCGTATTGCGTGGCGGAACAGCTGTGATCCAAAGTGGCATTGGCTACGTACGGCGTGAATAATATTACGAAATGTTGAGGCATTTTCCGCAATTAAATGGACGGTTTTTGGTAAATTTTGAGGGGGTTCATTGGGGCTATTATTGGCAAGCTGAACTAGCTGCCCTTCAATATAGCGTAGGTTTTCAGCAATAGAGTGAAGTTTGCTGAAATATTTTATCCCTTTTTCTTGATAGAATGTGAGAGATTGATTTAATCCCATTAATACTCTTGTCCGCTGGATAGGGTATTGATAAGGCTCATTATGGCGTAGGCTATGCGCAATTTGCTGGCAAGCGGTGGCTTGAAGCTCTAATAAGCGGTGAAAACGGAAAACTAAATCTGTATTTTGCAATGATTGAAATAATTCGAGATAGTGTGAGGTATAGCTTGAGCTGGCTTGTTCCCAGATGTCTTGCCCTGTGAAGTAAAATCGTAACATTCTTTGGGTAAAGCGGTTTCGATGTTGATTATTTAAACGATAAAATAGGGATATTCGTGCTTTATCAAATGCATTAAGTACCTCAATATTCGCTTGAGCGAGTGCAAATTGTTTTTCTGGTAGAGAATCTGGGTCATCTGGATCGAAAAAGCTGGCCTTAATTTGCAAATAATGCCCAAGGGAAGAAAAATATTGTGCAACATTCTCTTGCATTGTCCGATTTGGAAAGAGCAGATAAACCAGTACGGCACAAATGCCATAAAGCAACGTTCCGCAAACGATCAGTAATGGATTACTATACCAGACGGAATTTTCCGTATAGGTGAGCGTGATGTAAACAGCAACTAAGAGCGTACTAAATGCAATAGTGCTGTAACGTGGTCCAATCGCACCGAGCATTATGACAATAAATGTGATTGTTGTAATTAGTGGAATAAATAGCCAATTAAAACTAAGAGCAAGTTGGGCGCTGAGGGCTGATATGCCAAAGGCAATAAGGGAGAAGAGAAGATTTTTAAGGCGGCCAGTTAAACGGTTGTCTAGGTCCGACAACCCACCTGCAATAATGCCTAATACTAACGGCATTGTATGTTCTGAAATATGTAGTTGCCAAACAGTAATAGCTGCAATATTGGTAGCGAGAAATATCGGTAAAATGCCTAAAATATTTGCATTTAACCATTCAAATGAAAGTTTTTTTAATAGATTGTGCATTACAAGCGGTGAGATTTTAGTAAATTTTATCTGAGAGAAATATTAGGTATAAAAAACCCCGAAAGTTCGGGGCTTTAAATTTAGATTATTTGAATTCGTAGCGACGAATTGTTTTTAAATCAGAATCTTGGTTTTGTTGTGCATCATCAACAACAATACGAGCGCCTACTGCTGCGTGTGCATCATATTGACGGGTCATTGTAACAACTTCGCCATCATCTTTTGCAATTGTTAATTCGACAGTATTATCGTCTAATGTTTTACTGCTAAGAATGGTTGCATTCCCTTTCGTTGAATAAACATCAGCCGTACATGCAGCTAATGCCGCACTCATTAATAAAACAAGAGAAAGTTTTTTCATTGAATTTTCCTTAAGATATAAATAAATTTAACGTGATTTAAAGGAGAGAAACGTTAAGGTCTGCATTAGAACCTACGATTCTGACACGTTTACCTGGTACGAAACCATCTTCTTTTTTCTGCACAACAACGATTTCTTTACCGTCGTCTTTGCGAATAACCATTTCTAATGAAGAAACTTGATTTGCTTTTTCTTCCACTTTGCTGCCTAATACTGCTCCCGCAATAGCGCCTACCGCACTAGCAATAGCTTGACCTCGTCCACCACCAATGGTTGATGCAGCAATACCGCCAATTACACCACCACCGAGGCCGCCTAAAGGACCTTGATCACCTGCTTGAATTTTCACTTCACGCACAGAAACAACTGTACCATAGCTAATTGCTCGAGCTTCTTTAGCTTGATCACCACGATAAACATTACCGCTGTAAATATCGCTATTGGCACAGCCAGTTAAAATTAAGCTTGCTAATAGTGATGCAGCTAAACCGAATTTCTTCATATTTTACTCCATAAAAAGGATCAGATAATAATTTCCGACAAAATTATAGCATTTATATCATAAGGGTGTAGTTTTAGACAACAATAATTCTGATTTGTTGTACCTTTTAATGAAATAGCAATAGTTGGATTTGGTAGCCGTTCATTTTCTACTAAAGGTTGGCTAATTTTTACATTAAGTTGTGGATTTTGTTCAAACTGAAATTGATCATTAAGGCGAGAGACCCACTGTTCAACAGATTCATTGGCTAAAAAAGGTACGACAATTTCAATATGCTCCCAGCCTTCTTGTGGATAAATTTTATTTTTCGGATATGGTAGCTCAATGATCGATACAGATTGCCCATAAAATTCGAGCGGTTGATGGAGCTTAAATAGTGAAATTGGGCGACCATTTACTTCGCTTTGTTTAAGTAAGTTCGCATTCATTGATAAGAACATATGCCATTGCTGTGCAGTTTCAAGGTTATTCATTCTTACAGCAAGATGATCAATTTCAAATTGAGTTAAATTTAGTTGAGCTATATCGGCGATTTCTTGAATTTTTTGCTCGAATTGAGATAAATTGCCAAAACAAGCGGTAAGATTTGCTAAAAAATTTGCAAATTGCGAGTTTTCAGTGGGGTTTTTTAGTATCATTGCACACATTTTTTGAAATTATAAGAAATAGGTACATTGTGAATATTCAATACATTCTATCGGAAAAAATTAAACAGGCAATGATTGTTGCTGGGGCAGATCACGACGTTGAACCTCTAGTTCGTCAATCAGGTAAAGTGCAGTTTGGCGATTATCAAGCTAACGGCATTATGGGTGCAGCAAAAAAACTGGGCATTAACCCTCGTGAATTTGCACAAAAAGTAGTTGAAAATGTGGACTTAACAGGGATTGCTGAAAAACTAGAAATTGCAGGGCCAGGGTTTATTAACATTTTCTTAGCACCAAGTTGGCTAGCTGAAAATACGAAAATGGCGTTAGCAGATGAAAAACTGGGTATTGAACGTAATCAATCACAAACTGTGGTAGTGGATTATTCCTCACCGAATGTGGCGAAAGAGATGCACGTCGGGCATTTGCGTTCAACCATTATTGGTGATGGCGTGGTGCGAGCATTAGAATTTCTTGGCAATAAGGTTATTCGAGCGAACCACGTTGGCGATTGGGGTACGCAATTTGGTATGTTAATTGCTTATCTTGAAAAAATGGAAAATGAAAATGCGAACGAAATGGATCTCAGTGATTTGGAAGCCTTTTATCGTTCAGCAAAAGAGCATTATGATAGTGATCCAGTTTTTGCGGAGAAGGCTCGAAACTATGTGGTAAAACTACAAAGTGGTGATGAATATTGCCGTATGATGTGGAAAAAATTGGTGGATATCACAATGCACCAAAATCAGCAAAATTATAAACGTTTAAATGTCACATTGACTGAAAATGATGTAATGGGCGAGAGCCTTTATAATCCAATGTTACCTGCGATTGTGGCAGATTTAAAAGCCAAAGGGTTAGCCGTTGAAGATGAAGGAGCATTGGTTGTTTTCTTAGACGAGTTTAAAAATAAAGATGGCAATCCAATGGGGGTTATTGTTCAGAAAAAAGATGGCGGTTTTCTTTATACGACAACGGATATTGCAGCAGCCAAATACCGTTACGAAACTTTAAAGGCAGACCGTGCATTAGTCTTTTCTGATACCCGCCAGAGCCAACATATGCAACAGGCGTGGCTGATTACCCGTAAGGCGGGCTATGTGCCTGAAAGTTTTAGCCTTGAGCATCATAATTTTGGAATGATGCTAGGTAAAGACGGTAAACCATTTAAAACCCGTACTGGTGGGACGGTGAAATTAGCCGATCTGTTAGATGAAGCAACAGAACGAGCAGCAAAATTGATTGCAGAAAAAAATCCTGATCTGACCGCTAGCGAGCGTCAAGCGGTGGTAGAAGCCGTTGCGATTGGTGCGGTGAAATATTCAGATTTGTCTAAAAACCGTACGACTGATTATGTGTTTGATTGGGATAATATGTTGAGTTTTGAAGGTAATACCGCCCCATATATGCAGTATGCTTATACGCGTATCAGTTCAATTTTTAGTCGTTCAGGTATTAATCCAACTACATTGACGGGGGAAATTTTCCTAACGGAAGATAAAGAGCGTGCGTTAGCATTAAAACTATTGCAATTTGAAGAAGCAGTAACAACGGTTGCGAAAGAAGGAACGCCACACGTTCTGTGTCAATATCTCTATGAATTAGCGGGTATTTTCTCAAGTTTTTATGAGGCTTGTCCAATCTTAAATGCAGAAGAAAATATTAAAAATAGCCGTTTACAGTTAGCCAGTTTAACCGCTAAAACCTTGAAACAAGGGTTGGATCTGCTGGGAATTAAAACTGTAGAAAAAATGTAATTGTTACGATAAAACGAACAGAAGTTAAAAGGAAGGCGATTGCCTTCCTTTTTTATTTCGTATTTCTTTTGCCAAAAGCGGTGAGATTATTCATCTTTTCTTTTATGGGATTTGATGTTCGTGGTGTGGGTTAATTTCTGGGTTTTCGATCTGAATAGTAACGTGTTCGATATGGTGTTCCATTTTTAATCGTGTAGAGATATTACGAATAATTTCATAGTCATTTACTTCATCGTATTTATCTAAAATAACGTGAAAAGAGAGGCTATATGAGCCTTCAGATAACGCCCATAGATGAAATTCGTGAATTTCTTTGACGCATTCTACGGAGAGAATCGTTTGATGAATTGCTTCTGCGTTTAATTCATTTGGTACGGCTTCCATTAAAATAAGAAAGGCAGCTTTGCAGATTTTATAGCCCCCTAAACCGATAATAATACTGACAATGAGGCTTACAATTGCGTCAATTGCAATGATCCCTGTGTATTGAATTAAAACGCCTGCAATGATAATGCCGATGGAATTAAATAGATCTCCAAGAAAATGCCATAAGGCACTTTTAATGTTTAAATTATTTTCGGCTTTTAGACTACGCATTAAAATGATGGTGAGTACAATGTTGATCACAAGTCCAATTGAAGCAATAACCATCATCATTACAAAATCAATATCTACTGGGTTGAGTAACCGTAAGATCCCTTCATATAAAATGCCTAAGGCAATAATAATCAGAGCAAGTCCATTTAAAAAAGCAGAAATAATTTCAAAGCGAACATAGCCGTAGGTAAATTTTTGGTTTGGTGCTTTGCTAGCGTAATAGACTGCAATCATACTTAGCCCGAGAGCAAGAACATCTGAAAACATATGGAATGAGTCAGAAATAAGGGCAAGTGAGCCGCTGAAAATACCGCCGATTAACTCAATGAAAGCAAATATAATCGTCAGAGAGAGTGAGATCCAAAGGGTTTTTTTTGACTGAAATTGGGTTTTATTATGGGGTGAATGGTGATAATTAAAATCAACATTATGGTGGTGAGTGTGCATTTTTTACCTTATAAATAATCATCAAGTATTGAAGTATAGTAATGAAAGACGGCTTGTTGCAAGCGGTTAGTTCCGATTTTTATTTGTAATAGTAGTATGAGATATATAAAACTTTTTAGGGTTTTTCTTTATTATAATTTGTACTATAATAGGTTAAGTTTCGAATCGAAAGATAAATGAAAGAAAATGTCTAAACGAAATACTCAACAACGCCGACAGATGATTGCATCAATGGTGCAAGAGCAAGGCGAAGTCAGTGTAGATTATTTGGCAACCTTGTTTACAACTTCAGAAGTAACTATTCGCAAAGATCTTAGTGCTTTAGAAGAAAGCGGTTTTTTGCTTCGCCGTTATGGCGGTGCAATGCGTTTGCCTAGTGAGCTGATTGAGGAAGAAGTAGAGAATCTTTCACAACAAAAATTAGCGATTGCACAAGAAGCTGTTCGGCAGATCAGAGAACATAATCGGATTATTATTGATAGTGGAAGTACCACGGGGGCATTGGTAAAAATGCTCAATCAAACGGGATTAGTTGTGATGACTAATTCCCTGTTACTTGCAAATGAATTGACGACGTTAGAATGCGAGCCGACCGTATTGATGACTGGCGGAACGTGGGATACTCGTTCTGAATCTTTTCAAGGAAAAGTCGCCGAGCAAGTATTACGTTCGTATGATTTTGATCAGTTATTTATTGGGGCAGATGGATTGGATCTTGCTCGAGGTACAACCACGTTTAATGAATTAGTCGGGCTAAGTCAGGTGATGGCAGAAGTTTCTCGTGAAGTGGTTGTACTGATAGAATCCCAAAAAATCGGGCGGAAAATGCCGAATATGGAGCTAGCGTGGCAACAAATTGATAAATTGATTACTGATAGCCAGCTTTCTTCAATGCAAAAAGCACAAATTGAACAGCACGGTGTTGAAGTGATTATTGCAAAAAATTAGTCGTATTTAACCGCTTGTTTTCCTCCAGTTTTACATTGGTGTACAAGCGGTCGTTTTTCTCAAACTTTTACAAATTAAGGAAAAATTATGTGTGGAATTGTTGGTGCAGTCGCACAGCGTGATGTCGCAGAAATTTTAGTCGATGGATTACACCGCTTGGAGTATCGTGGATACGATTCAGCAGGAGTTGCTGTCGTCAATGATGCTCATCAGATGCAAATTGTTCGCCGTGTAGGCAAAGTGAAGGCATTAGATGAGGCTATTGAAAACCACCCAATTTCAGGTGGTACAGGGATTGCTCATACTCGCTGGGCAACACACGGTGAACCGTCAGAAAGAAATGCACACCCTCACTGTTCTGGAAAAATTGCCGTAGTACATAATGGGATCATTGAAAACTATGAAGAACTGCGTGAAGTATTAAAAAATCGTGGTTATCAATTTCAATCACAAACCGATACAGAAGTAATTGCTCATTTAGTTGAATGGGAACTTCGTCATTCAGCCTCATTGTTAGAAGCAGTACAAAAAGCGGTAGTTCAGTTGCGTGGGGCTTATGGTACGGTTGTAATGAATGAAGATCAGTCAGAGCATCTTATTGTCGCTCGTTCGGGTAGCCCATTAGTGATTGGTTTAGGCGTTGGTGAGAATTTCTTGGCATCAGATCCTTTGGCATTACTGAGCGTAACCCACCGCTTTATCTATTTAGAAGAAGGCGATGTGGCAGAAATTACTCGCCGTACCGTGGATATTTATGATCACTCAGGAGCGAAAGTTGAGCGTGAAGTACACGAAGGAAATTTCGAGCAAGATGCCGCAGATAAAGGGCAATATCGCCACTATATGCAAAAAGAGATCTTTGAACAGCCAGTTGCTATTCGTAATACGTTAGAAGGGCGTATTGCTAATGATAAAGTTGTTCTTGAGGCTATTGGCGAAAATGCAGCTGAAATTCTACAAAAAGTAGAGCATATCCAAATTGTTGCTTGTGGCACGTCTTATAATGCTGGAATGGTTGCACGCTATTGGTTTGAAGCTATTGCTGGGGTAAGTTGTGATGTCGAAATTGCGTCTGAATTCCGTTATCGCAAATTTGTTACTCGTCCAAATAGCTTATTGATTACACTTTCACAATCAGGTGAAACTGCGGATACGTTGGCGGCATTGCGTTTAGCGAAAGAATCAGGCTTTATGTCAGCAATGACAATTTGTAATGTTGCTAGTTCATCGTTAGTGCGTGAATCTGATTTTGCTTTTATGACGAAAGCTGGGGTGGAAATTGGTGTAGCATCAACGAAAGCCTTTACTACACAGCTTACCTGTTTGCTCTTATTAACCACAGCCATTGGACGTTTAAAAAGTAATCTCACCGAAGCACAAGAGCAGCATATTGTACAAGCTTTGCAACGTTTACCCGCACAAATCGAAAGTGCGTTAGTATTTGATAAAGAGATTGAAAAATTATCAGAAGATTTTGCAGATAAACATCATACTCTATTCTTAGGACGAGGTGAGTTTTACCCAATCGCAATGGAATCTGCATTAAAATTAAAAGAAATTTCTTATATTCACGCAGAGGCCTATGCAGCTGGTGAGTTAAAACACGGACCATTGGCGTTAATTGATAGTGATATGCCAGTTATTGTTGTGGCTCCTGAAAATGATTTACTTGAGAAAGTAAAATCAAATATTGAGGAAGTGCGAGCAAGAGGCGGACAGCTTTATGTATTTGCCGATCACGATGCAGGTTTTAATAATGCAGATGGCTTTAAAACCGTTGTATTACCGAAAGTTGATGTTGTAACTGCACCAATTTTCTATACGGTACCATTACAGCTACTTTCTTACCACGTTGCGTTAATTAAAGGCACAGATGTGGATCAACCACGAAATCTTGCTAAAGCGGTAACGGTGGAATAATAATTATCGGCACGTTAATCAAATTGTGGGCGGACAATTAAGTTTTAAATAAGACAAAATATTTCTAAACTATACAAAATAGTTGTAAACCAAGATCAATCCAGTTATGCTGTAAAAAAGTATACTGGATTTTTATTATGGCTAAAACAAAGTCTTCATTCTCTGATGTACAAATTGCCCGTCGTATTAAAGATGGGCGGGGTCAGGGGCATGGCAAGAATTATAGTCCATGGTTAACAGTACAAGAAGTCCCTTCCTTGGGCCGTTCTCACCGTGTTTATTCTCATAAAACTGAACGAGTTCATCATTTACTCTCTGATTTAGAACTTGCTGTTTTTCTCAGCCTTGAGTGGGAGAATAGCGTGTTGGATATACGGGAACAGTTTCCTTTGCTACTTAGTGACACCAAACAAATTGCATTAGATAATGGAATTAAACATCCTGCTATTCGTGGTGTGGACCAGGTTATGTCTACTGATTTTTTGGTAGATAGTAAAGATAAACAGTTTGCTATTCAAGTTAAGCCTGCTATTGCTCTACAAGATGAACGTACTTTAGAAAAATTAGAGCTAGAGCGCCGTTATTGGCAGCAGAAGCAAATTCCTTGGTTCATTTTTACTGATAAAGAAATAGATTCTGTTGTAAAAGAAAATATTGAGTGGCTTTATTCAGCTAAAACTGAAATAGTTTCTGCAGAACTTTTAGCACAACTCCCAACATTGGCTTCTATCTTGCAAGACAATGGGGATAAAAATATTATCACTGCCTGCAAACAGGTAGATATTGCTTATGGTTTAGAACTCGGTAAAACATTGAGTGAAATTAGGACATTAACTGCAAATGGGTTTATTAAAATCAATATTTATAAGCCTTTTAGATCAAATAATTGTATGGACCTATGGATTGGCCAAGTAGTCAATACGGAGGAGTTATTATATGTGGCAAATTAATGAAGTTGTGCTATTTGACAATAATCCATATCGCATTTTAGCAATAAAAAATGGCCAAATTATTTGGATACAAATAAATGTAGGGAAAGGTGTTCCAGAAACCAGCACCGAGCTATTACTAATGCAGTATTTAGATGCGGGGCGCTTAATCAGAACTGATGATCCTTATGTATATCTGGACTTAGAAGAGCCTGCAGTAGATTCTATAAGTTTCCAGAAGCGTGATGAGGATTATCGAAAAATTCTTCCTGTTATTAATAGTAAGGATTGTTTTGATCCTAGAGTCAGAAGTGAGCTTATTGAACATGTAGTTCAAGAATATAAGATTACTAAAACCACAGTTTATAAATTGTTGCGCCGTTATTGGCAGAGAGGTCAAACTCCTAACGCATTAATTCCTGACTACAAAAATAGTGGTGCTCCAGGTGAAAGTCGTTCAACGACAGGAACAATAAAAATTGGCCGAGCTAGAAAATATGGAGAGGGTGAAGGAATAAAGGTCACACCAGAAATTGAACGTCTTTTTAGATTGACCATAGAAAAACACCTAATAAATCAAAAAGGTACAAAAACTACAGTTGCCTATAGACGATTTGTAGACTTGTTTGCTCAGTATTTTCCTCGAGTTGCTCAAGAGAATTACCCAACTCTACGACAGTTTCGTTATTTTTATGATCGAGAATATCCTAAAGTTCAGCGTTTAAAATCTAGGGTCAAAACAGGAGTATATAGAAAAGATGTAAGACCATTGAGTAGTACAGCAACCTCTCAGGCTCTAGGCCCAGGTAGTCGTTATGAAATTGATGCTACTATTGCTGATATTTATCTAGTGGACCATATGATCGTCAAAAAATTATAGGAAGACCGACACTTTATATTGTGATTGATGTATTTAGTCGGATGATCACTGGTTTTTATATTGGTTTTGAATCTCCATCTTATGTAATAGCGATGCAAGCGTTTGTAAATGCTTGCTCTGATAAAACGACCATTTGTGCCCAGCATGATATTGAGATTGGTAGATCAGATTGGCCGTGCGTAGGTTTGCCGGATGTATTACTTGCAGATCGTGGTGAGTTAATGAGTCATCAGGTCGAAGCATTGGTATCAAGTTTTAATGTACGTGTGGAAAGTGCTCCACCTAGACGTGGTGATGCTAAAGGAATTGTGGAAAGCACATTTAGGACGCTTCAAGCCGAATTTAAGTCCTTTGCGCCTGGGATTGTGGAGGGTAGCAGGATTAAAAGTCACGGTGAGATAGACTACAGGCTAGAAGTATCTTTATCAGTATTTGAATTTACACAAATTATTTTGCGCACGATTCTATTTAGAAATAATCATTTGGTGATGGATAAATATGATCGAGATTCCGATTTTCCTACAGATCTACCGTCTATTCCTATTCAGCTATGGCAATGGGGGATGCAGAATCGCACTGGTAGTTTGAGGGTTTTGGAACAAGAGCAGTTACGAGTAGCATTACTACCCCGTCGAAAGGTTTCTATTTCTTCATTTGGCATTAATTTATGGGGGTTGTATTACTCTGGATCAGAGATTTTACGTGAGGGGTGGTTGCAGCGGAGTGTTGAGATAGTTAGACCTCAAAACTTAGAAGCAGCTTATGATCCAGTGCTAGTTGATACGATTTATCTATTTCCGAAAGCTGGCAGCCGTGTTTTTTGGCGCTGTAATCTAACAGAACGCAGTCGGCAATTTGAAGGCCTCTCTTTTTGGGAGGTTTGGGACATACAAGCACAGGAAAAACACAATAAAGCTAATGCTAAGCAGGATGAATTAGCTAAACGCAGGGAGCTTGAACTATTTATTCAGCAGACTATTCAACAAGCGAACAAGCTAACACCTAATATTACTGAGACAAAATCAAAACGTCTTCAGCAGATTAAAGCTAATAAGAAAGAGGCTGTGACCTTAGAGCGGAAAAAACGTGCAGAATGTTTGAAACCTAATTCAACAGGTAAAGAGGCTAAGATAATCCCTTTCAATTCATCGGAAATAGATGAGGAGGATTACAGTCTACCAACCTATATACCTGAGTTATTTCAGGATCCTCCAGAGGAAGATGAAGAATGAATGCTACCCAAATTCAGGCAGTTTATCGTGAGACAGGTGTAGAGGCTTATCGTGGTAATCCTTTTATTGAGGCTTTGCCACCATTGCAAGAGTCTGTGAATAGTGCAGAATCTCTGAAATCCTTTTTACAGATTACCTCATTAGATCTACAAAAATCTCGTGTCATCAGAGCACATACTATTTGTCGTATCCCTGATGAATATTTTCAGCCATTAGGAACACACATGCTGTTGAGTGAACGTATTTCGGTCATGATTCGTGGTGGATATGTTGGTAGGAATCCTAAAACAGGAGATTTATAAAAGCACTTGCAAAATGGCTATGAGCGTGTTCAAAAAGGGGAGTTAGATACATTTCGCTTTGAAGAGGCCCGATCCACAGCCCAAAGTTTATTATTAATTGGTTGTTCAGGTAGTGGTAAAACTACCTCGTTGCACCGTATTTTAGCTACATATCCGCAAGTGATTTATCATCCTGAGCTAAATGTAGAACAAGTGGTATATTTGAAAATAGAATTGCTCTCATAATGGCTCATTAAAAGAAATTTGTTTGAATTTTTTCAGGGCATTAGATCGAGCACTAGGTTCTAATTATGAGCGTCGTTATGGGTTAAAGCGTCATGGCATAGAAACCATGTTGGCATTAATGTCTCAAATAGCGAATGCACATGCTCTAGGATTGTTGGTCATTGATGAAATTCAGCATTTAAGCCGTTCTCGATCAGGTGGCTCTCAAGAAATGTTAAATTTTTTCGTGACCATGGTAAATATCATTGGTGTACCTGTTATGTTGATTGGTACGCCCAAAGCACGAGAGATTTATTGCTTGAACAGTTTTCTAAACAAATAAATATGATCATAGGCCAACTTGAAGCTTTGGCTAAATACAATAAATCTTTGATCAAGGCCCGTGATCTACTGTTACCTAAACTTATGAGTGGTGAGTTAGATATATAAATATAAGGAATGAAGATGAATCGAGATGAGGCTCAACAATTATTAAAAACTGCTTTAGCTAATCCTGTTGTTGAATTTCGTGATGGCCAATGGGAGGCCATTGATGCATTGGTGAATCATCGCCAGAAATTGTTAGTAGTGCAACGCACTGGTTGGGGGAAAAGCTCTGTTTATTTTATCAGTACTAGAATTTTTCGTGATCGAGGAATGGGGCCAACCATTATTGTTTCTCCACTATTAGCATTGATGCGCAATCAGATTGAGTCGGCTGCCCGTTTGGGTATTATCGCGGAGACTATGAATTCAACCAATACTGATGATTGGCAGTTGGTCACGCAACGGATTCTAAATAATCAGGTTGACTGCTTGCTGATTTCCCCAGAACGATTAGCCAATGATCAATTTATAGAAACTGTTTTACAGCCTATTGCAGACCATATTGCTTTGATGGTGATTGATGAAGCGCACTGTATTTCTGACTGGGGACATGATTTCCGCCCGGACTACAGACGTATTGTTAATATTCTTCGCCAGTTACCTGCTAATACGCCAGTTCTGGGTACAACAGCAACTGCTAATAATCGCGTAGTTGAAGACATTCAAACTCAGTTGGGTGATATCCAAATTCAGCGAGGACCATTGATAAGGGAAAGCCTTGCATTACAAACTATGGTATTACCTGACCAGGCTTCACGTCTAGCATGGTTAGCACAGGTGATACCCACATTGCATGGTACGGGTATTATTTACGTATTGACTCAACGTGATGCTGAAATGGTTTCAAAATGGTTGATGCAGAATAACATATCTGCGCGGGCCTATTACAGTGGTGTAACACATCCTAATTTTGTTAATTCTGAAGGAAAAGAAGATACACATCTTTATCGACAATATTTAGAAAATGAACTGATAGAGAATAATATTAAGGTATTAGTAGCAACCACGGCACTTGGAATGGGATACGATAAGCCTGATTTAAGTTTTGTGATTCATTATCAAGCTCCAGGTTCTATCGTAGCCTATTATCAACAGGTTGGGCGTGCAGGGCGTGGAATCGATAATGCAATTGGCATTCTGATGTCGGGGATAGAAGACCAAAATATTCACGAATTTTTTAGAGATTCAGCTTTTCCATCAGAGGTACAGGTGAATGAAATTTTGCAAGTTTTGGAAAATAGTGATGGTTTGACGCTTCGAGGTATTGAGGAAAAAACAAATTTGCGTAATGGCCAGATTGACAAGGTACTTAAATTACTGAGCGTTGAAAACCCCTCACCTGTGATTAAGAATAGTAGTCGTTGGTTTAGAACAGCTGTGCACTATCAAATGGATCGTGCTCGGATTGCCCATTTAACTGGGCAACGTATTCAGGAATGGCAAGAGGTTCAGGCGTATCTTAATGATGCGGGTTGTAAAATGACATTTTTACGCAACGCATTGGATGATTATGACCCTACACCTTGCGGGAAATGTGCATCTTGTTTAGGGCTGCCTATTATTAATGTGATGACAGATCCTGTGCTTGCACATCATGCAGCTACCTTCATAAAACACGCAGAAATGGTGATCGTTCCAAAAGCTCAGGTGGCAGCTAATGCATTTATGGAGTACGGCTTTAGAGGAAGCTTACCTGTGCAGCTTCGAGCTCAGGAAGGTCGTGTTTTATCCCGCTGGGGAGATTCAGGGTGGGGGAGGCTGGTTGCTGATAATAAACATGTAGGCTATTTCTGTGATGAACTAGTTGATGCTATGGCTGAAATGATTCAGCAACGTTGGCAGCCAAATCCTGCGCCTCGTTGGGTATGTTGCGTTCCGTCCCGTAATCATCCTAATTTAGTGCCTAACTTTGCTCATCGTTTGGCAGTAAAATTAGGAATTCCATTTGTGGATGCTGTCAGTAAAGTTAAAGATAATCAGCCTCAAAAAGGGCAGCAGAATAGATTTCATCAATGTCAAAATCTTGATGGTGTCTTTCACGTTACTCGGGTGTATTCTGGTGAGCCAGTTTTATTAGTAGATGACATCGTTGATTCTGGTTGGACATTGACAGTCATTGCAGCACTCTTACAAAAAGCAGGTAGCGGCGTCGTTTACCCCGCTGCACTTGCTTCTTCTTCGGTAAAAGATTAATGAATATATCTAACTTATTATCCCCTACGGCTCAGGCGACTTTATTGTTGACTTGTTACTTTTCAAAAGCTAGTACTGAAAGCATTAAGCCGCTTACTAATACTGAATGGGGCCGTTTTGCAGTATGGTTGAAAGATAAATCTATCACCCCAGCTGATTTACTGATTGCAGAGCCTAAAGCCTTGTTACAAGGTTGGTACGATAAACGAATTAGTGCAGAAAGAATCATTGAACTGTTAAACCGTGGTCATAGTCTTGCGCTTGCCATGGAAAAGTGGCATCGTGCTGGTCTTTGGATAGTGACTCGCTCTGATCCGGAATATCCAAGATACTTAAAGCAGAGGTTGAAAATAGATTCCCCACCAGTATTGTTTGGCTGCGGTAACAAAACATTATTAAATGCCGGAGGGCTAGCAGTGATCGGTTCGCGTAATGCTAGTGGATCTGACTTGGCTTTTACTAATCAAGTGGGAGCTAAAGCAGCATCAGAAGGGATTGCTATTATTTCTGGTGGTGCTCGTGGTGTTGATGAAGCTGCAATGCTGGGAGCTGCAAAGCAAGGTGGTGTGGTAATTGGTGTAATGGCGGATAGCTTACTAAAAGCTTCGACTAGCAGTAAATGGCGTAAAGGCTTGATGGGGGGCAATGTAGTGTTAGTCTCACCTTTCTATCCTGAAGCTGGGTTTAATGCCGGCCATGCAATGGCAAGAAACAAATATATCTATTGCCTAGCTGATAGTTCTTTAGTAATTCATTCGGGTAAGAAAGGTGGAACACTCAATGGTGCAGAAGAAAATTTAAAAAAATCTTGGGTACCACTGTGGGTTAAACAAACTACCGATAAAGATGCAGCTAATAGCGCTTTGGTAACCAAAGGTGGCCGTTGGCTAGAGGTAAATATTGGAGCCTTTAAGATTTCAGATCTGATGTGTGCATCAGCAACTCGCTCGAATCATGTGAAGGGGGCAATGGAGGATCTTTTTTCTATCCCCATGCAGCCAGAGTTATTTGCTGAGGAGGATTCTAATTCTTGTTCAAAAACTAAGGCTAAAGAAGAAATTATCCAGCTAGAGGGCGAAGTTACAGAAAATGAAAAACAGGAAGAGACAATAATTAATTCAGATCAGCTTTCAAATAATGATATCAAACAACGAAATACAATAGATTTTTATCAGTTATTTATCTCTGAGCTTGAATATTTAGCTAGTGAGCCAGTGGCTATTGATGTATTGATTGAAAAGACACAGTTGCATAAATCTCAGGTAACAGAGTGGTTGAAACGCGCTGAAGAAGCTGGAGGGGTGAAAAAAATTAACCGTCCAGTACGTTACCAAGTAATAAATAATAAGTAGAAGGATCTAATTATGGCCATGACAGAAGAATCCTTAGTACAGGAAGTTACTGCAGATTACCTATTGAATCAGTTGAAGTGGGATAAATCTGTTTTGGGCATGTATGAAAAACTAGGTAGAGAAGGTGACTTAGGGCGAACTTCAGAACGAGAGATTGTGTTGACTCGCTATTTAGGCAAAAAATTGATTGAGTTAAATCCTGGATTACCAGATGTCGCATATCAAGAGGCGTTGCGAGTGGTTTGTGAAAATCCATCATCTACTAACATTGTTGCTGTGAATAAGGAGAAGTATTGTCTTCATAAAAATGGTGTGGAGGTGAGCTTTAATAACGAAAAAGGTGAGCGAGTAAAGAAGAGACTTCGCCTATTTGATTTTGATAATTATGAAAATAATCACTTTTTATTGGTACGAGAGTTTTGGATTAAAGGTGATATTTATCGTCGCAGGGCAGATCTTATAGGTTTTGTGAATGGCATCCCTCTATTATTTATGGAAGTGAAAAATGTTCATAAGGACATTCGTGCTGCCTACGAACAGAATCTTGCTGACTATAAAGATACTGTGCCGCACCTTTTTTACCATAATGCTTTCATTATTGTGGGCAATGGAATTGATGCTAAGATTGGTTCGGTTTCTAGTAAATTTGAACATTTCAATGATTGGAAACGTTTGAATGAAAGTGAGCCTGGTGTAGTAGATATGGAAACCTTATTGAAGGGTACCTGCTCCAAAATCAATCTTATGAATATTTTTGAAAACTTCACTTTGTTTGACCAAAGCTCTGGTCGTTTGGTTAAAATTATTGCCCGTAATCACCAATATCTTGGTGTTTGCCGTGCTATTGATGCGGTAATTAATCGTGGAGAGAAGATGGGGAGGCTAGGGGTTTTTTGGCATACTCAAGGCTCTGGCAAGTCCTATTCTATTGTGTTTTTTGCTCAGATGGTGCGTAGAAAGCTAGGTGGAAATTATACCTTTGTGGTTCTGACCGACCGAAGTGACCTTGATACACAAATTTATAAAACCTTCGCAGGCTGCGGTTTGGTAGATAATGATAAAGATCCCTGGCGTGCGGATAGTGGTAAAGACCTGAAAGCACTAATTAGCCAGCAAAAGGCATTTGTGTTTACTTTGATTCAAAAGTTTAACGAAAAAGTAGATCCTAAAGATCCTTACTCTGAGCGTGATGATATTATTGTTATGACTGATGAGGCACACCGCACACAATATGGGATCTTGTCATTAAATATGCGTAATGCATTGCCTAATGCTAATTTTATCGGTTTTACCGGTACGCCCTTATTTAAAGATGATGAGATTACTAAGAAGGTCTTTGGTGATTACATTTCGACTTATGATTTTCAGAGAGCTGTTGAAGATAAAGCAACAGTACCTTTGTACTATGATGCCCGTGGTGAAGAGTTGGTATTCATCGATGAGGATGGTAATGAGCATACGGTTGCAGACCCTAAAGGCATTAATGAGCGCATAGCGGAAAAATTGGATGAATTGAAGATGTAGATGTCCAGCAGAGATTGGAGAGAGAACTAAAGCGTGATTATCACATCATTACAGCAACGAGTAGGCTAGATCATATTGCCCGTGATTTTGTGGCACACTATTCTAATGC